>NZ_DASQZC010000099.1:0-53587 GCF_035638895.1 Nostoc sp.
TGACTACGGGCTGTCATGCCCTCTATCACTGAGATTGCTCCCGTCATACTCATTGTCAAACATTTGACCTGCAATTTCATGAGTTTTTAATTGATGCCATTGTGTTTCAATCGGATTCATTTGTGAACAGTAAGGGGGCAAAAAGAAAATGTATAGTCCTTGTTGCTGCCAACGCTGCCATTGTTAACGCACCACTAAGCTCTTGTGCAGAGAACCATTATCCTGTACTACAGTAATAAGTCCGCGTTGGGCTAAGGTTTCAGCAGCTTTTTTTTCTTGTGAATCCATAATCTTAATATAGACTTTTCCCTTCAAATCCCCCTTGCGCTAATCCATAATTAGGGCTTGCTGAAAAAGTCATAAAAAAGCCAGAGAAGGATTAATTAGTTATTCAAGTCAGGCTGAAATATAAGTTTTTATGTTTGTAAATAGGTAAAGTATAAGTTTCACTCATATTAAACCGGAAAAAAGGTGTAGTTTTCAAAAATAGACACAAAAAAGCACTCTTAGTCCGCGACAGATGAGCAGATAGATTCATCACTAAAAAAGTAATAGCAATGGCAGTAAGAGAAGTGTGAGAAAGTTTTGCCATCACTCTATTGAGGCTGAATCTTCTTTTAGCTTGTCCAAATTTTCCCTCAATAGAATTACGAATCCTTTCATCTTCTTGAGCTTGTTTCTTTTTTTCTTTACTAATATTGGCTGGTGGTCTTCCTAACGGAACTCCACTAATTCACCTAATGCTATTCTCCATGATTTTGCTGGCGCTCCCATTTCTGCGGAGAATCTGGAAGAATATTTCCGATTCAAATTCTGCCCAGGGTATTAAATCAGCCATGATTACCCACCGATTATCTGATGACAACTTTCCCTCAAATGGCAGGTCAAAGTTTGACGGTGGAATTTGAGTTGATTCCTCTTTTCGGTACATAGTATCTAATAATACTCTGTGTCGCTCTTGTCCACAGTGATGCAAGTATTTTGGGCTATTTTACCTCCAAGTCTTGCACCTAAATATACTTCTAGAGTCTGATAATTTAGATCCTGTCACCTTTTCTTTATTTTTCAGCAAGCCCTAATTAGAGATTATACTGTTTGTCCTAACCATCTTGGCGGTTGCTATAAATCTGGCACTGCGTTTCTATCCCGCCTCGGAATAAATTCCGAGTCTCATAGCTAAAGTCCACTCAAGTGGACTGAATTAATTATTTAGTCTACTTGAGTGGACTTGGGCTATCAGCCCTGAACTTCAGTTCTGGGCGGGATTGCCTGTCTGTGTGACAGCTTCACTCTGACAAAATGTGGGTAAAGAATTTTTCGACTTGTGTGTACACCGTAGCTTCCTTTAAGGAGAGAGACTTTAAATTTTCTCCCTCCCTCTGCTCCCCTGCCTACACAGTGATTGATTATTTTTTAATTGAAAGTTCCTATACCGTATCCCACAGTTGATAACCTTTGATAAGCTTTAACAAAATAACTGTTAAAAAATCTCAAAATTTTAGTAAACATACTCACTATATTTGCCACCCTTGTATTTTTAGGTAAATGTAATTTTTTAGATATTTGTAAAGTGTCGGGGAATCTAGCAGATGAAGATACTGGTATTGAGTTGGGAGTTTCCGCCAAGGATTATTGGGGGAATTGCGCGGCATGTAGCGGAATTGTACCCGGAACTGGTAAAGCTAGGGCATGAAGTCCACTTAATTACAGCAGAGTTTGGTCATGCGTCGATGTATGAAGTGGTTGAGGGAGTAAAGGTGCATCGAGTGTCAGTGGCACATGGTAACGACTTTTTCCATTGGGTAGCCAATCTCAACCTGAGTATGGGAGATCATGGTGGTAAGTTGATTTTAGAGGAAGGGCCTTTTGATTTAATTCATGCCCATGATTGGTTGGTAGGAGATGCTGCGATCGCTCTCAAGCATAATTTTAAAATACCACTAATTGCTACAATTCACGCAACAGAATACGGACGCTACAACGGTATTCACACAGATATTCAAGGTTATATAAATGGCAAAGAAACCTTGCTGGCTTACAACGCTTGGCGGATTATTGTTTGTAGCGGCTATATGCGCCAAGAATTAGAACGAGCGCTATACAGTCCTTGGGACAAAATCGATGTCATTTATAACGGTATCCGAGCCGAAAAAAAACAGCATAACGTAGATTTTCATGCTCTGAATTTTCGCCGCCAATTCGCTACAGACGATGAGCAAATCGTTTATTACCTTGGTCGCATGACTTACGAAAAGGGTGTACCTATATTGCTCAATGCCGCACCTAAGATCCTTTCGCAAATGGGAGGTAACGTTAAATTTGTAATTGTTGGTGGCGGCAATACTGACCATCTCAAGCGCCAAGCCTGGGATTTGGGAATTTGGCATCATTGCTATTTTACAGGTTTTCTCTCCGATCAATACTTAGATAGATTCCAAACTGTCGCTGATTGCGCCGTTTTTCCTAGTCTTTACGAACCTTTCGGAATTGTGGCTTTAGAAAGCTTTGCTTCTCGTGTTCCGGTAGTAGTTTCTGATACTGGTGGTTTTCCAGAAGTAGTGCAACATACCAAAACAGGTATTGTGACTTGGGTGAACAATCCCGATTCTTTAGCTTGGGGAATTTTGGAGGTTTTGAAAAATCCAGGATATCGGCATTGGCTGGTGGATAACGCTTATGAGGATTTAAAGCGACGGTTTAGCTGGCCGAAATTAGCCAAGCAAACTGAAGAAGTATATCAGCGAGTTGTACAAGAGCGATCGCAAATTGCTTGGTAATCAATTAAGTATACTGTTATACATATGACATTAGGGACAGCTAAGTGAAGCTGTCCTTGAACAGTGTATAAATGTAAACTTTGTTTAAACTTGCATAAAATTCTAATCAACTTTTGATAAATCCACAACAGGCATTGCTGTAATTTTTTCAGCGAAGCAATTTTAATCTGGCTTTGGCGTTGCTCAATTGTAGTATGAATCCCATTATAGAGACGCTATAAGAGTTTTGAAATCAAACTGAATCAGCAACGCCAGCACTTTACCATTCAGTCATATCGTGGAGATAATTTTAATTTATGACGCTCTCAACCGAAATAAGTGTTAACTCAAGTTCAAGTATGCCTGCGATTAAAGCCTCCACCCTTACCGGAATGGGGGCTATCCCCTATGAAACAGGAACAGCTTTTCGGGTTTGGGCGCCATTTGCTTCAGCAGTTTATGTGGCTGGAGATTTTAATAACTGGTCTACATCCGCAAATCTCCTCACCTCTGAAAATAATGGGTACTGGTCTGTGGATGTTCCTGGAGCTAAAGAAGGTCAAAAGTACCGCTATGTAATTCAAAGTCCTTTCATCCCCACTGATTCTGTATGGTGGCGTACCGATCCCTATTGCAAACATGTCCTAGAGAATGACGGCGGCGATGGTGTAATTGTCACAGATCAGTTTGACTGGGGAAGCAATACCTTCAATATGCCAGCTTGGAATGAATTGGTGATTTATGAGCTGCATGTAGCTTCTTTTAATAAAACCAAGAACAAGCCGGGAGATTTCAGTTCAATTATCGAGAAACTAGGTACCTTAAAAGACTTAGGCATCAATGCCGTTGAACTGATGCCGATTTTTGGTTTTCCAGGGGAATACTCTTTAGGCTATAACCCTGCTTTCCCCTTTGATATAGAAAGTAATTATGGCGATCCTAGTGAATTTAAAAACTTTGTTAAAAAAGCCCATGAATTTGGTATAGCTGTCATTCTCGATGTAGTTTATAACCATTTCGGTAGTGAAGAATTAGATTATTCTCTAAGGCGGTTTGATGGTTGGAATCAAAATAATGGGGATGGAATCTATTTCTACAATGACAGACGTGTGCAAACTGCTTTTGGTCCTCGCCCAGACTATGGTCGGGGTGAAGTTCGTCAATATATCCGTGACAATGTTCTAATGTGGCTAGAAGAATATCAGATCGATGGTTTAAGGTTTGATTCCACAGTCAACATTCGTAATATAGAGGGCAAAAACAACGATCCTGCAAATGATATTCCTGAAGGCTGGAGTTTGATGCAATGGATCAACAATGAAATAGATAGCAAGATGTCCTGGAAAATTACCATTGCCGAAGATTTGCAAAATAACGAATGGATTAACCGTAATACAGGAGCCGGGGGAGCAGGATTTGATTCTCAGTGGGGTAGTTCCTTTTATTATTCGATTTTTGAAGCGGTAGTGGCTCCCAGCGATAGTGCACGTAATATGTACAGCGTTCGGGACGCAATTTTGCAAAGGTTTGAAACCAATGCTTGGAAGCGAGTCATCTATAGCGAAAACCATGATGAAGTAGCCGAAATTAACCGTAAAGTCCGGCTCCCGGAAGCAATTTGGCGTGGTAATGCAGATAGTTGGTTTGCCCGCAAACGATCTACCTTAGCAGCGGCTCTCGTTTTTACATCTCCTGGAATCCCGATGATTTTTCAAGGTCAGGAATTTCTGGAATGGGGAAGTTGGAGTGATTCTGGAACTTTAGATTGGAGCAAGAAAGATAGATTTAGTGGTATTTGGGATCTATATCAGTCGTTAATTCGTTTACGGCGCAACTGGTATAACAATACCAGAGGTTTGCGTGGACAGCATGTAAATGTACATCATGTCAACAATAACGACAAAGTTATAGCCTTCCATCGTTGGGATAACGGCGGTTCAGGGGATGATGTAGTTGTGATTGTGAATATGGGCGATCGCTCCTACGATCGCTATAGTCTGGGCTTTCCTGGAGGCGGAACTTGGTGGGTAAGGTTTAATAGCGACTGGAATGGTTACAGTCCAGATTTTGGCAACCATTCTGGTTATGACACCTTTGCAGATCGGAGCAATCCCAATGATTCCGATGGTATGCCCTTCCGTGCCAATGTTGGCATTGGCCCTTATAGCGTCTTGATTCTTTCTCAATAAAATAATGGCTTGGTTATGGTATAGGGGAGTAACTCATGAAAGCGATCGTCATGCATGAAACAGGGGGTGCAGAAGTACTGCACTATGAAACCTTTCCTACCCCGATACCCATGGCCAACGAGGTATTAGTCAAGGTTCATGCTGCTACGGTAAATCACACAGATATATTTCACCGCTCAGGACAGTTTTTCATTCAAAAAAGTCTCCCCCATATTTTGGGTATGGATGTAGCAGGGGAAATCGTGGAATTGGGTGCAGGGGTAACAGATTGGCAAATAGGCGATCGCATTGTTGCCACTTTTGAAGCCCTGGGAAGAGAAAGAAATGGTGCTTATGCGGAATACACCACGCTACCAGTTAAGCAATTACACCACATTCCCGATCAACTGAGTTACATTGGAGCGGCGAGTATTGGTTTAGCTTTCACAACTGCTTGGATTGCCCTATTTTATAACGGGGCGATCGCGCAAGTTGAACGAATTGTGATCCATGCAGCATCCAGTGGAGTGGGAACCTCTGCAATTCAAATTGCCCGTTGGCAAAATGCCCAAGTGATTGCCATCAGTGACAAGAACAAGACAGAGCGACTATACCAACTAGGAGCCGATTTTATCCTTGATCGCCACTCTCCTGATTTAGTAGAGCAGGTAATCAAGATAACCGAGGGGCAAGGTGCCACTCTTATTCTTGACTTAGTAGGACGTACAACATTGCGATCGTCTATTAGTATGCTGGCAAAAAAAGGGCGGATTGTTTGTGCTGGGACTCTCAGTGGTGATGTGGCAGAAATTAATGTCATGGATCTACTGATGAAAAATGCCAGCATTCACGGTTCATTTGCTCTGATTCAACCGCAAGATTTCGACCAAATTTTGCAACACTTCGCCCAGGAAATATTTCAACCTGTGATTGACTCCGTTTTGCCCCTACAAGAAGCAAATTTTGCTCACGAGCGAATTGAGGCAAAACAGGCATTTGGTAAAATTATCCTCATGCCTAATCCAGAACACCACGGATGAAATTTAATCATTTTTTCGGAAATCATTAGTTAGTTTTCCGGAAAGGTTAAAGTTATTATTGTTCCAATAAACACCACTTTTTTGTATAGTCCGGCAAAGCTAACTTGGATTGATTCCAAAATGCTAATTGCTGCGATTCCTTGTGACTTGATTTGGTCGATAAATATCTACCAGGAGAAAAATTAATGGCTGTTGAAATTTTAAAAACAGACGAACAGTATGTACTAAACCACTGTACTAAATTTCTCGCTAGAGATAATAAAGATCCTCGTCATAACTTTGGGCAATTAACTGACGATGATCCACGCTCTCGGATTGCGGAACCTTGGCGATTTCCAATTATCGATAATTACAGCGATGGCAAAGATTTTGTTAAAAGTTATTCTTCCAATGTAGTAACTTTCGTATATCAGCAACAAGGAGCAACACCGCCAAAAAATGTTGCTGTAATCGGGACTTTCGCCAACCTTTATGAGCCAATCCCACTCAAGCCTGTCAACTTTATTGGGGAAGCCACAGGATATTATGCTTTATCGATTGTGGTACCGAAAGCGCAATTTCACACCTATAAATTTATCATCGATGGGCAGGCGATTATAGACCCAATAAATCCCCAGAGGGCCCAGCTTGATAACGGGCAATTATGGTCAAGATTTTTTACCCAATTATGTACTGAACCACTGAATTTTGAAGATTGGGAATTTGACATCGTAGCTCGATTAATAGATCATATTTTGCCTTTCCGAACTGAAGAAGGGGAAAACTTTTTGAAACGTCATTACAATTTTTTGGGTAAACAAGATAAGCAAGTACAATACGCCTATGCTTATCGTCTAGATGAATCTGTGGGAGCCGCAAACTTTATTGACAACATTTTAGCTAGAGAAGAAAACCATCATTTAATTGATTACAAAATTTGCTTAGATCAAATTAACCGCATATTGAGACAGCGTAATCCCTACGTTGAACCAAAAGATGTCTCTAAAGAGTTATACATTGATTTGTATAACGAAATGGCTACTAACCAAGTCAACGGTTGGAATTATCAAAAATACCAAGAACCCCGTTTCTTCCTCCAATTACTGCGCCGTCACACATTTACAGGTGCTTTTTCTCATCCTAAATATGGTGGCAACGTGGGAGGAACAGGTTGGGCTTATCTATCAGAAAGATATAGAGATCAGAACGGCAAAACTCTATTTGATTGGCGCAAAGCTATAGAACCACCCCTTGGACTTAACAGCGATTATCGAGGCTAATTGATATCCTCAGGAGAAGATATATGCAAACTGAATTTGATGTAGTGATCATTGGTAGTGGCGCTGGAGGTTCCCCTATTGCCTACACATTAGCGAAGGCTGGGAAATCAGTGCTGATTCTAGAAAAAGGCCCACTATTTAGACCCCAGTATCAGAGTCCTCAGGGGTTAAGTGACTTTAAGCGTGACGAATTGTTTGCTAATGGGCCAGAAAAGCGCATCCGCGTTCCTGGAGTTGCTAATCAGAACGAAGCCTTTTATTCTAGCCACGTTGAACCAGATATTAACGACGAGCCGCATATCTATCGTGATCCCAATGGACAAGATAGAGCCACAATTGAAGGCTATACAGCTCAAGTGGTAGGCGGCGGTACTCAACTTTATGGTGGTGTTTCGCTACGTTTTACGCCTACCGATTTACGTCTACAAAGCTTTAATGCCGGACGTAAAGACCTGAAAAATGACCCAAATAACGATGTGCAAAGGGAAGCGCGTGATTGGGCTGTCAGTTACGACGAGCTAGAACCGTACTATGTTAAAGCTGAATACCTTGTAGGTCTTAACGGCACCGCCGACAATCAGCTCAAGCCTTTTAGTAAAGATAGCTATCAACCGCCTCTAGAACCTAACCCAATTAGCAACTATGCGAAATTTGGTATGGATAAGCTAGGTGAACAGCTGGGTAATGGTAAGCAAATTAAGCCATACCGCGCACCTCTAGCGGTGATTACCCGCGATCATGAACCGAGTGGACGCAAAGTTCCCAAAGACCCTGAAACCCTCAAAACCAGTTATGTAAATCGCTTTGGCTGTCCTTTGGGTGTGAAATCGAATACTTGGGTATCTTTACTCAGCCCGATCGCTAATTTACCAAACTTTGAAATTCGCACAAACTGCGTAGTCACCCATCTAGAAAGTGAAGGGTCGAAAGTCAGCCGAGTAGCATACCGCGATCCGAGTGGTAAAACCCGGTATGTTCAAGGAAAGTTGGTAATCGTAGCCTGTTCTGCCATTGAATCGATTCGGTTGCTGAAGCTGTCAGCACAGCTCAGTTCCGAATTTAACAAACGCATCAACCAAAATGATTTACTGGGTAAATACTTCCTTACCCACTGTTTTGGAGGTGCTAGCGCCCTCATGCCCACCCGTAGCGATAAGACCTTAGCTCTTGATGCTGATTGGGCAACCGATGCTTGCGCTACTGACGACTTTCTCAAGAGCAGAGGTCTTTGGGCAGGTGGAGCAATCTACAACAATACTTCCGATCAAGCCTTGCCTATCTCTTTGGGGCGTACCCACGGTAGTCGGGATTTAGACACTCTTTGGAAAGGCTTTATCGAGGACACCAGTTTAGCGGCTCAAGGGTTAACGGACTTTTTGGACAACAACATGGGTAGGGGTTTATCCGTCAGCTTTATGGCCAATCAAGTACCCCTGAAGACCAATCGGATTGAACTCCATCCCACGATTCAAGATAAATGGGGTCGTCCTGTGGCTCACATCATCAAAGAATGGCACAGCCACGACAGATATCTCATGGATACCTTGGCTGAAATGTGTGGCCAGGTTTTGAAGCTGGGTGGTAATACAATTCCAGGCGAATTCAAATTTGAATTTAAAGGTCAGGGTGGCGTATACCTGGCAGAAAACGCCTTGGCACGGATTGCTAACCACATTCTTGGAGGAGCAAGGTTTGGTACTGACCGCAAAGACTCAGTGCTAGACCGCAATTGCAAAGTTTGGGACTTTGATAACCTCTATGTCACCGATGGCTCATTTATGCCCACTTCGGGAGGCGCAAACCCAACCTTGACAATTCAGGCCAATTCTTTTCGGGTAGCTGACGAATTACTTAAGAGGCTTTAACTTTATGGACCCAGCATTTAACGATATTCAAAGTAATCCGTGGAACGAGATTTTCAAAGTTGTCTTTTTTCCCGATCGCATTTACCATGCTGAATACCTTAACGCTACGCGCAGCCCCCGCTACCGTTACAATGTGCGAGAGGTTCGCAGCTACCTGGGTATCAATGCCCTGAAGGGAGAAGTATATCTCGATGGAAAGTTTATCAGTAATTTTCTGCGGTTGGAATACAGATCCGGTCGTTTAGTAGAGCAGGTACGCGAGAAAAAGCGGTTGCTCAGTAGTGAGGTGATTGCCTGGGTAAGGCTGTTACCAGAAGATGAAAGCAAAAAAGCAGAGTCCAGGGTAAAGCTGCACTATTGCGCGTGGATTGATGCTTACGAGGTGGAGATATGGGAAACCCTAGAAGCTCCCGCCACCAGTTACCACGATTTTCAGATTTTGGATCAGATGGGGCGCAATGGCCCGATTACGCGAGTCAAGGCATTTAACCCAGCTTTGCGAGATATCAAAGCACTGACACAGATAGAATTGGCATTTCGTGAAAACGATCGCAATTTACCCACTGGCTACCAAATTAGTGATGCTGATGCATGTTGGGATAATGACTATTCGCGATCGCACCAAGAACCACGCACCCAAGAACCCAGTTCACAGCAAAATACCGTTGAGGATCTCAACTACCTAATCAACTTCCAGCGCGGTTGGTTTTTACAAGCACCGGACATTCAGCCTGTGCGCTATCGGAATGCCATGATGGATGGCGACAATCCAGATCGAGCAGACAACAACATTATTGATATGCGCTGGATTGTTCAACGAGAATTAGGCGGTTCCAACATCTTCTTCCACGAAGTAACAATTCCTCCCGGCACAGTGGAAGGCACTCACCAACATATTGGTACGGAAGAATTGTATTACATCACCGAGGGAGAGGGCATCGCCTATATGCGTGCCGGCGACGATCCCGCAACAGACAAATACCCGACTGTAAAACGTCAAGTCATGGGACTGGGGAGCCGCGAATTTAAAGAACTCCCCGTGAAACCAGGTAGCGTTATTTTCACCAAGAGTGGTGGGATGCATGGCATTCGTAACCCTGGTACAAAACCCCTAAAATTCGTTGCTTTCTTGTATCACACAATCTAATCTTAACTTTTGCCATGTTTATCCTTCATTCTGACAGTGTTTTTAAAGTCGATCCCAATACCCCGCCTGACTATAGTCGGGGTAATCCCCTGCTGAAGTTGCTGAACTTTCTCGAACGCGCCCAATTAGCGGCTGAACGTGATTTTTATTTAACTGGGGAGTTCCAGCATTTATTTCCCTATGAATCCCTTGTTTTATATGGGCCTCAGGGAAATGATGCTAATATTCTCGACCCGACTCAACAGGACAATAAAACAGATTTCCAAAAGCAAAATGTCAAGGATTTCGTTAGTACCGACACCTTTTTGACTCGAGGTTTGGTGACTGTAGGAGACTGGACAGGGCCGTTTTTGCGAGTTTCTTACCGTGGGGGCCCTGATAGTAAATTATCCGTTGCTGCCAACCATAAACTAGGAGAAAAAATTAAACTCTGGATTAAAGTGGCAGGTGTAGCAACTCCTACTTTGCTTTTGGTGCCGTATAATCCACTGAGCGATCGCTATGAAGTTGAATTTTGGGGTTATCCAGGCAATGATCTGCGAAGTCAGCTAGACGACAAGGGACGCAATGCCCTCGATCGCGGTGAACTTCAAGTACGTAATGACTTAGTACATGGCAGCATTACAGATTTCAACCGGGAAGTATTAAGCGATCGCTACATACTTGATGTTGCCCCCACAAACACAATGCATCCTGTGTTACCCCTCCATGTGGAACTTGCTTGGGCAGATTTTAGCGAAAAAATTTGGGACTCCCAAAATGGGGCAAACTACCATTACGAATTCAACATGATCCTCCGGGGATGGGATCACTTTTTGGGAACAGGTATCAGTCCTAACCCTCATGGTGGTGTTGGCTTTTTGGAGTATCGCAATTTAATGTCTAATTATGGGAACTACTCCAGTAAACCTGAATTGGGTCGCCAATTAAACTCATGGAACTTCAACGCCTTTGGTAGCAAAAATCATGGCAACGGTTTTGAACGATTCTTTGCCGTAGATTACATGGATTTGCACGTCCTCAATCCTAGCTGTGGGATTGGTTTACATCGCCATCGTGATAATCAGGAAGTTTTTCTGATGATGGATGGCCAAGGCTTTATGGTAGTAGGTGATTGGTGCAAAATGCCAGAGCGAGAACGCTGCTTTGAAATCCGTACACTACAACCCGGACACTTTGCCATGCTAAAAGGTGGTAATCTCCACGCTTTAATGAATGCTACTGATGAACAAGTCTCTCTGTTTATGTTTGGGGGATATGATTAATGCAAGTTTGATAGCATTACTAGAACGCAAAAGTTATTCCATTGGGTAAATATTCCCAGCAACTACGGAAATATCTGGACAGTGACAACCGATACCTAGTAGATTTTGGATTTCATCTGGCTGGAATTAAAAGCCACAACCAATGTGGGGATTTTTGCAGAGTAGAGCAGAGAATAAATGATTACTCTGGGCTATTTGACGTTAACAAACAGTACAAGCCCTGTACGCTGGAAATTCTACCCTATCTAGTGCCAAAGTTAAGCTAGTGCGCGTTTAAGTTGCAGATTTTTTCGTTAAAACTGTCATTTGTCATTGATTATTCATAAAAGGCAACTGATAAATGACTAATGACAAAGGACGAATTTCACGGAAAAATAAGCAATTAAAGTGCGTAACAGCCTAGCAATAATTGCAGTTTGCTCCAGAAGCTTAGTATGACAAAGGCATTCCCAAGCATAGCAAGGCGCTTGAAAAATATAGGAATCAAGTTGTTGAAGATGGGAACCCTCCTAATAAACCGTTTTATTGAAAGCTGGAAACGCTACTTCTTGGGTGACACTGTTGATGTCCGCCCCTCCCCTTCCCCCTCTCCCTCTTTCGACAATCCTAGACCTTCCTTAGCAGGCCCAGTCCTTACCTTAGGTGGGGGTGGCCCCGATGTCGATGATGCAATCCAGTGGATGATCAACCAAGTTAGGGGAAGTACTAACTCCGGCACTAAAGTTAATGTTGTAGTTCTCCGCACGAATGGTAATCACGATTACAATCGGCTAATTTATGCAATGAAGGGCGTAAACTTTGTGGAAACTCTTCTGATTCGCAATAGAGAAGAAGCAAACAAAGCTGAAATTTATGAAAAAGTTAGAAATGCTGATGTGATTTTCTTTGCTGGCGGCGACCAATGTCAATACATCCGCAACTGGAAAGATACTAAGCTTGAGGCTGCTGTTAAGTCAGTTTATCTTAAGGGAGGTGGTATTGGTGGCACTAGTGCGGGTGCGATGATCCAAAGTGATTGTGTCTATGATGCTTGTGCGTCTTCTGAAAAAGGCATTGAAACTAGAGATGCACTGGATGATCCCTACCGAGACATTACTTTTACTTACAACTTTTTCAATTGGAGTAATTTGAAGGGAACTATTGTAGATACGCACTTCGACAGGCGGCAAAGAATGGGTCGAATTATGGCTTTCATTGCTCGTCAAATTAAGGACGGTGTATCTAGCAGTGTTTTAGGCATAGCGGTTTGTGAAAGTACATCGGTTCTTGTGGATAAAAACGGTTTGGTGAAAGTTATGGGTAGGGGTGATGCGTACTTTGTACTTGGCAATCATCTGCCGGAAGTATGCGAACCCCGAACGCCTTTGACGTTTTCCAATTACAAAATTTGGAAAGTTCGCAGTGGCGATACCTTTAACTTGAGAAACAGACCAACCTCTGGGTATTATCTCAGAAGTGTTAAAAGGGGACGGATTGATTCAAATCCATATTAAATGGGGAGTGGGGAAAAGAGGACAAGCAGACAAGCGGGATCAACGGAGATCAAAGGTGGATTCATGCAGTTCAAAGGCTCGTTAACGGAAATCAAAGGTGGATGAATCGAGTTTTTTAATTCCTGCTCAATGCTTTATGCCTCCCTACTTTCTACCAGGGAACCACGCCATCCTCATCAAAAAACCCTCCGCTAGAAGCATCATCAGGTAGAGTAGCAAGTCTGACTGCTGTGTAGGCGTAGCCCCCCGTAGCGATCGCTCCTTGCTCAACAGTGCGGTGTCCTTGGTATTGATTAATGTCAGTTGCTGTGAAACCTGGGTCAGCAGCATTGATTTTAATTGGGGTATCTTTAAGTTCAGCAGCCAACAGAACTGTGAGCGCGTTTACTGCTGTCTTTAGGGGGGTGAGAGAGAAACGAACGATGCTCGTTTCTCTCCCATCGTTTCCATGATTATCATTATTGTATTATGATGCAAATAAATATACTACATAATTATTCAAGGTCGCGGATGCTTTGAGGCTAACTGAGAATATTTTTAATCTCTAAATTCCATTTGATTTGCGTTCTCTCATATCGCTTTTAGTCTAAACTCCAGTGAGTAAATTTTGGACAAAACTTAAGGTGACGCCAAAGTTTTTAGCCAGTTTTCGTTGGGAAATGTCACCGCAGGCATAAGCATCAACAACTTTCTGACGCAAGCCCAGAGAGTAGGCTTTCATAGTGACCAGTTATCAGTAGAATTACTCTCTCCTAAGTGTACTGAACTGGACTGATAACCGCTATACTAGTGAATATTAATAAAATAATGTTGTAAATTATAAATATGTAGATATTATCAAATAACCTAATAGAAAATATGTATATAACTACTGATAGAAATAGCAGTATTAGCTTAAATGAGATTAGCTATCAAATGTACCAGTTGATATCTGAATTATATCCTATTTGTCGTAGTATTACTGGTGATGGCTTACGAACCACACTGGATATTATTCAAAAATATATACCCTTAGTTGTACATGATATCCCCACAGGGACTCAAGTCTTCGATTGGACTATTCCTAAAGAATGGAATATCCGAGATGCGTTTATTAAAAATTTACAGGGTGAAAAGATTATAAATTTCCATGAATCTAATCTGCATATAGTTAATTACAGTATAAATATTCATGAAAAGATGCTATTACAGGATTTAAAAGCACATCTTTTTACACTACCCGATCGCCCTGATTGGATCCCTTATAGAACCTCTTACTATCAAGAGAACTGGGGATTCTGTCTCAGTCACAATCAATTATTGGAATTAAAAGATGAAGTGTATGAAGTTTGCATTGATTCTTCTTTAGAGAATGGTTGTTTAACTTACGGAGAGTATTACATTAAAGGTAAAAAAGCAGATGAAGTTCTTATTTCATGTCATACCTGCCACCCATCACTTTGTAATGACAATCTATCGGGTCTAGCATTAGCAACCTTTTTAGCCAAATATCTTAGCCAAATTTCACCTTATTACTCCTATCGTTTTCTGTTTATTCCTGGAACAATTGGTTCCATAACTTGGCTGGCTTTAAATGAAGCGAATGTTAACAAAATAAAACATGGTTTAGTTGTAACTTGTGTTGGTGATTCGGGTAAATCTCACTACAAAAAAAGCCGTCAAGGTAATGCTGAAATTGATAAAGCTGTTACTCATGTTTTGAAAAATTCTGGACAAGATTATGAAATTATGGAGTTCTCTCCCTATGGCTATGATGAACGGCAATTTTGTTCACCAGGATTTAATCTTCCTGTAGGTTGTTTCATGCGATCGCCTCATGGTACTTATCCGCAATATCATACATCAGCAGATAATTTGGATATAGTAAAACCCCAATATCTGGCTGATTCTTTCTCAAAAATTTTGTCAGTCTTAGACATTATAGAGAATAATAAAAAATACTTAAATCAAAATCCTAAATGTGAACCGCAGTTAGGTAAACGAGGATTATACAGCGCTATAGGTGGGCAGACTGATACAAAGAAGAGTGAAATGGCAATGTTATGGATTTTAAACTTCTCTGATGGCAATCACACACTGTTGGATATTTCTGAAAAATCAAGCTTAGAGTTTGATTTGATTAAGAAAACAGCAGATACTTTGTTGCAGTTTAATTTGTTGAAAGAAACAACTTAATTTGAGCAAATCAGGATTTCACGAACGGTCTGAGACTGATATCAGTAACTTCAGCAGTTCGAGGTAAACTTAGCGAATTAATGACTACTGCGGCCACGTCCTCTGGCTGGATAAGGCGTTCAGGATAATAGAGTTTACCCTCCATCTCGTGAATTTTTGCTTGTTGAGGAGTAGCAGTACGCCCAGGAAACACGCTCATAACCCGCACTTGCTCGGCATTAATTTCTACACGAAGAGAGTCAGCGATCGCCTTAAGAGCGTGTTTGGTGGCCGCATATTGCCCCACATTCGCTCTGGGATTCATAATCACACTGGAGTTGATAAACAAAATTTGTCCCCGACTGGATAAAAGCATGGGGAGTAAAGTTTGTGTCAGGAGATAGGGAGCGCGAACATTGGCCCGATACAGGAAATCGAAGTCTTGAACAGAACTCTTTTGAAATGTCCCCATTGAGAACATACCCGCACTCAGGATGAGCAGGTCAATCTGTTCAAAATCTCGCTCAAGATTTGTTTTTAGCTTGCTTATATCTTCATCAACCATCAAGTCGATTGTATAGCAAACAACGTTAGGAGAAGTTTCCTTAGCAATCGCGGCGACTATTTGCAAGGTTTCAAGGTTACGTCCTAACAAACAAAGTTTTACACCTTGTGCCGCCAAACCCAAAGCGATCGCTCTACCGATACCGCTACTAGCTCCTGTGACAACTGCAACCTGACCTAATAAAGCTTCCATAATGAGAGTAAAAAATTCAAAATTTGCTCATTCACAATTCAAAATGAAGAAATATATACGTGGTAAACCTGCGAACGATTTCGATTGTACAAATTATAAATCTCCTTACCTGCTGTAACAAAGTACGTGGCTAAAAAACTACTTTACGGCAATAAAAAGCTTCCGCATACTTGTTGGGTGAATTAGATTCAACTCCTCGCAGTCTTAGAATTGATAGAAAAGTTTCTTCTGTAAACCATTGTTTATTATTTTGTGACGGAAAGCTGTCAAGAATATATTGAATTTTATTTTGACAAATTTCCTCATTTAAATTAACGAAGAAGTTAGGATTACCTAAATCACCATCATATTTAGGGATTTCATACTCTAAAATTAAATTATTTCTAAATGTATTCCAAGTCAATTCGGAAATTAAGCGATGATCTTGATGCAAATCCTGGCGATAATGAGTAAAAATTAAATCAGGGCTGTATTCTCGTTTTAGTTCCTCGAAAAAATGTTTAATTTCAATTCCGATGAAAGGAAAAAATCCATCTTGAAATTGTTTGATTACTATATTTTTTATATTTGTATTCTTGAGAAATTTATTAGCGCTATTATAAGCTTCCTTTTCTCTTTGTAAGTTTGAACTAAATACAACCCAATAAAACATAATATTTGGGTAAGTTTCTACCAGCTTTAATATCGTGCCTCCGCAACCAATTTCTATATCATCACAATGGGATCCTAAACACAAAACTTTATAACCAAAGTTTTTTTCTCCCTCAAAAGTGAATTTAAGCATATTAGTGATTTCTTATTTTTAGAGAATAGTTTGTCTAAGATAGTTGCTTCAAACAATAATTACAGCAGATACTCTTATGAGATATCTACTGTAAAATAAATTGGTATTTAACTATTAGCCAAACTGATTGGTACGGAATCATTAGCAAACTGATAATTTCGGCTATATTCTAAATATGCTGCTTTCCTTTCAATAAGGTTCCATACCGCCCAAGGAGCGTTGCCTTGGCAATACATATCATCTAACTGCTGCTGTTCTTTGAAAGTATCCATGCACGCCCAAAAGCCATTATATTTATAAGCTACTAATTGTTTTAATTTAATTAGTCTTTGAAAGGGTTCAAGCACTAGTTCCTCTCCAGTCTCAATGTATTTAAAGATATCCTTGTTAAATACAAAAAAACCGCCATTTATCCTAATACCAGCTTCCTGAACGCTTTGGATATCATTTACTAAACCATTTTCTTGTGTTGAAACTAAATGAAAACTTTGCGATGGTTTTACACACAAGAAACTGGCTATTTTGTTATGTCTATAAAAGTCATCAATTAAGTCAGGTAGGTGTAAATCTGTTAAGCCGTCGCTATAATTGACTAAAAAGGCATCTTCGCCTTGTAAGTATTTTTCAACTGCCTTGAACCTTTGGCCTATATTTGAACTCAATCCCGTATCAACAAAAGTAATGTTCCAATCCTCAATATCACTATTCAAAAGTTGAATTTTCTTGCCCCCCTTCTGTAAAGTAAAATCATTGGAAACACACTCATCATAATTGAGAAAATAATTTTTGATGACATCTGCTTTATAACCAAGACACAAAATAAAATCTTTGTGTCCATAGTGAGCATAGTATTTCATCACATGCCATAATATTGGTCTGTAACCAATATGAACCATTGGCTTAGGAATATTACTGGATAATTCTCTTAATCTTGTTCCCAAACCACCGCAAAACAAAACTACTTTCATTGTAATTTCCTTTGGTATTAATAAATCAGATTAAATTCAAGTTGCTTTTTTGCTCAAGCATAGACATTGACTTCCGGAATCGGGACTACAAATTTCCCACCCCAATCACGTACAAACGACATCTGGGACATTACTTCATTTTTCAGATTCCAAGGTAAAATCAACAGATAATCTGGCTTAGTTTCTTGAATCGTGTCTGGATGAAAAATTGGGATATGAGTACCTGGTAAAAATTTACCTTGTTTGAAGGGATTTCGGTCTACAGTGTAATCAAGGAAATCTTCTCTAATTCCACAATAATTCAAAAGAGTGTTACCTTTACCAGGAGCGCCGTAACCAACGATTGATTTTCCTTGCCGTTTAGCTGCGATTAAAAATTCCAAAAGTTGAAACTTGGTTTCCTTCACCTTTTCAGCAAAAGAAAAATAACTTTCTATCTTGCTAAACCCTGCTGCTTCTTCTCTTGCTCTTAATTCCTTTACCTGCTGAGTGATAGATTTAGAATTATCGTCTACATGGCAAGCATAAATTCTCAGAGAACCACCATGTGTAGACAGTTCTTCTACATGAAAGATAGTTAAATTGTGAGCAGCAAAAATATTCTCTACTGTGAGTAAGGATAAGTAAGAAAAGTGTTCATGATAAATAGTATCAAATTGGTTTCCCTCTATTAGTCGCATTAAATGAGGAAATTCCATAGTAATGACACCTTCAGGCTTAAGTAAAATCTTACAGCCTGCAACAAAATCGTTGATATCAGGTACATGAGCAAGCACATTGTTACCTATTAATAAATCTGCTTGCTTGCCATTAGCAGCTAATTCATCTGCTGTGTTTTGTCCAAAGAATTTGACAGTTGTAGGAATGCCTTTTGTAATAGCTACCTCAGCAACATTAGCTGCTGGTTCTATACCCAAAACAGGTATTTGTTTTGATACAAAATATTGCAATAAGTAACCATCATTACTAGCTATTTCTACTACTTGGCTTGAGGTGTTAAGTGCAAAGCGAGTTATTACTTTTTCGGTATAATTTTTGGCATGTTGTAACCAAGAATCAGAGTAAGACGAAAAGTAGGCATAGTGGCTGAAGATATCTTGCGGACTAACATATTCTTGAAGTTGAACTAAAAAACAGCGATCGCACACGTAGACATGCAGTGGATAAAATGGTTCCATTTGGTTTAGCTGTTCTGCTGTCACGTAACTTTCACACAGTGGTGACATTCCCAAATCCACAAAGGTTTGCTCTAACGTTGTCCCACAGAATCGACAGTTACAACGATTTACGCTTATACCATTTTGTACAGAGGTTTGCAAAGTTGTCGTAGTCATTTATTTTTTAGCTCCCACACTGTTTGTTATATGCAATTTGATAGTGGTATATGAGAAGCATTACATCCTCACACCTGGTTGGGCGTGGCTAGAGTCTAAAACAGATTCAAACAAAGGCCAGTTTGTATCTTTCTCAGAAATTTCACTTATAGGTAAAGGCCATTCAATCCCAAAAGCTGAATCGTTATAGGGCAGCCCACACTGATAATCTGGCGCATAGAATTCACTCATTTGATACACAACTTCAGCCGCATCAGTTAGCGTCTGATAACCATGAGCAAACATTTCAGGCACGTATAAAGCTCTACGGTTCTCTGCTGATAGCTCAACACCAACATGTAACTTATATGTAGGAGATTCAGGGCGGAGGTCGATGATCACATCATAGATAGCGCCATGAGTACAGCGAACCAACTTTACCTCGGTTGCCGGAGTAACTTGATAATGCATACCCCGGAGAGTACCCTTTTTGTAGTTGAAAGCGACATTGCATTGGGCAATTGTTGGCTTTAAACCATGAGCCGAAAATTCCTGAGCGCAAAAAGTACGAGCAAAGAAGCCACGAGTATCTTGCCGTTGCTCTATGTCTATAACGAATGCACCTTTGAGTGCGGTTTCTGTGAATACCATGACTTATTCCAGAAGAAATTTTGATCTATTTGCTGAGTCCGAATCAAATACTCCAGATGCTTTAAGCGAGTGAACCCTTTAAATAAAAAAGTGGATTCTGACATATCGATAGCAGTAAACACATCGAACAATTGCTGTGTACCTTTAACTGCATTCCACTCACACTTAAATCCCGGTAGTCTGGTATTAATCTTCTCGAAAGAAACCCGATAGCTGCGGTTATCAGCACTAGCGTCACCAAAAGAAAGTTGGCATCCAGTAAAAACTTCAGCTACTATCTGGGCAATTTCTTTGACTTTATAGTTGCTAGCAGTGTCACCCACATTGAAAATTTGGTTGTGAATAATGTCGCGCGGAGCTTCTAGGGTACATACAATTGCTTTGCAGATGTCTAGCAAATGAACTAGCGGTCGCCAAGGAGTACCGTCGCTTGTCATCTTGATTTCTTTAGTCGTCCATGCCAGCCCAGACAGGTTATTTAACACGATATCGAAGCGCATTCTGGGAGATGCGCCGTAGGCGGTGGCATTCCGCAAAAACGTAGGAGAGAAACTATCGTCAGCTAATAACTTGACATCTCGCTCTACCAAGGTTTTACATTCAGCATAGGCCGTTTGGGGGTTGACAGGAGACTCCTCCGTAACGTGGTCATCAGTACCAACACCATAGACACTGCACGAAGACGTATAGACAAAGCGACGCACACCGGCTATTTTAGCTAGTTGAGCAAGTTGAACTGAGCCTTGATGGTTAATTTCATAAGTCACATCAGGACGTAACTGCCCGGCGGGATCGTTGGAGAGTTCAGCTAAATGAATGACTGCCTCAACACCTTGTAAATCTTCAACTGTGATATGGCGGATATCTTTATTAAGAGTTTTGGCTGTGAGTTCGGTACCGTTGTATAGCCAACCAACTTTGTAGAATCCTGTGTCAACTCCAATAACCTCATGACCGTGTTGCATCAAGATTGGGGCTAATAAAGAACCGATATAGCCTTCAGTTCCAGTTACCAGTATTTTCATGGATGTCAAACCTGATAGGTAGAGCTTGGTTTTGTAAAAAACCTTTGTTGACTCACTACAAAACTACAAAACCATTTCCTCAAGACGAGCTACCTCGCATGAAGAACCGCTTACAAGACTGTTTTTAACTGTGCGTTATGTTATGGTACTAGCACAATCCTTTATATAAATACCAGTGTGTAATAAGTGTGTTTGCGATCGCGTTTAGGAGAATGTATGACTTGACGTATAAGTTATATCATCTGAGTTTGCTTTAATTTATCTATTTATCCTAATTTTCCTACTTTTCCTACTTTTCTTACATCTAATAGTAAAAAGCTAAAAGCCATTCTTTTTTGATAAAAAATTAAGCCATAAGGGGGAAGAAACCACTGTTCTAAATTAGTTATTTTTAAAACCTACTCAGAAACCAATCTTGATAAACATTTAATTAGGCTAACTACACTATTGTTTCAGCTAATGGATTTTTTTAGCTATTAAAGAAAAGTTTATAAAACTCAAACTTTGAAGTAGCATCTAATACGAGTATAAATTAATAGTTAATCATTAATTTATTCAATACTTAACCTAAGTTAATAACTAGAGATTCAAAACTGTTGTATGGCACGACGTTCGTTGAAAGCATCTATTGTAGGCATTGAGAAAGCAAAAAGGGCTTTCAAAGTCAGGGAATGGACGCAAGAGTATTTAGCTAGTGAGGTAGGACTTGAAACTCGCCAGTCAATCTGGAAATTTTTTACAGGGAAGCCGATTGAGCGTCACAACTTTATGGAGATTTGCTTTCAACTCGGTTTAGATTGGCAAGACATTGCTCAACTTCCTGATCAGAGGCTACTGACAGAAAACAACCAGACATGGGAAAACTGCCAAGATGTCGAAAGCTTGGTGCAAATGTTGCGATCGCGTCGCAGTGATAAGATTCAATCCCAATGTGCCACTACGCGGTTGTTAGATATCCCTCAACCAATTCAACTAGAAGAAATTTATGTTGACACCAATATTCTGAATAATATTACAAGTCGAAGATGGTTAGATATCCTCGATCTACAAGAGTCTATTCCAGAAGAGTTCGACTGTTTTGATTTTAATCAACTTTATCAAGAACGAGTCTCTGCAATACAAGCAGTTATCACCTATCCCAAACTAATGGTATTAGGTAAACCAGGGTCTGGGAAAACTACATTTTTAAAGTATATTGCTATGCAATGCAATCAAGGCAAATTACTATTAGATCGGATACCTATTTTTATTCGTTTGAAAAGCTTTGCTGAGAATGCTAGAGAAACAGAAAGTTACAGTTTATTGAGCTATATTAGTCAAGAACTTGCCGATTGCGGTGCTTCAGACATAGAAATCCAAACATTATTAATTGACGGCAAAATATTATTTTTGCTGGATGGTTTAGATGAAATTCCAGAAGATGATAACCAAACAATAATCAGCAAAATTGCGATTTTTGCGGAAAAGTATTATAAAAACAAGTTTATTATTACATGTCGGATTGGTTACCAACAGTATCGGTTTGAGGAATTTAGCGATATTGAAATTGCTGATTTTAACTCCTCCCAAATTGAGGATTTTGTCCAAAACTGGTTTATTAATGTTAGCAATAATTCCCTAGAGAAAGGACAAGCCTTAACTTGTCAGTTCGTGGAAAAATTACAGTTATTGGAGAATAAACAAATTCGAGAACTGGTCGTAACGCCACTTTTGCTTAACCTGGTTTGTTGTGTATTCCAAGACCATTCAGACTTTCCAGTTAGAAAAGTCGAACTTTACAAGCAAGGATTGGACATTCTACTCAATCGCTGGGATAAAGTAAGGAACATTAAACGAAATGAAATTTATCTTCGTTTGTCTTTACCTCAAAAGTTTGGATTGCTGAGTCAAATTGCTGCTACTACCTTTAAGCAAGGTGATTACTTTTTCACGCAAAGTAATGTCCAGCAATACATTACGGACTACCTTTGTAACTTACCCATAGACCAAACTGAGCCGGAAGTATTGCAACTCAACAGTGAAGTAGTGCTGAAATTGCTTGAAACACATGGATTATTAATAGAGCAGGCACGGGGAATTTACTCGTTCTCGCATATAGTTTTTCAGGAGTATTTAACAGCTAAAAATATTGTTACTAGTGCCAACCCACAAATATTAGAAAAAAAACTAATTGAGCTAGTTAGCCATTTGACTGAACCACGTTGGCGCAAAATCTTTTTACTAACTGCTGGCATGTTGGATAATCTTCCTTGTCTATTGCAATTCATGAAGCAAGATATTGATCAGCTTGTCGTCTTTGATAAGCAATTGCAAAAGTTCTTGAACTGGGTTAACCATAAGTCTATTTCAATTCAGTGTACCCATAAAAGAGTAGCTATTCGTGCCTTTTATCTAACACTAGAACTTCTCGACAATGTGAACTTGACTAATGACTTGGCTTTTTCCCTTGGTATCGATCTCAGGCTCACTAATAATCTTACTCCTGATTTAGCTCTAGATATAGCTCTTCAGTGTGCGCTTCAGTTAAGCCTTGCCCTGCCTTATGAGCCGTCTTTGGATCGAGTTTTGGCTTTAAGCTTTGCTCTTCCTGATGACCGAACTCTTGCCTGCAATCCTGAGTTACAGCATTCTTTGCAAAAACTTAAAGAACAATTACCGAGTCCAGTTCAAGGCAAAGAAAAGTTAAAAGAATGGTGGAATGCTAACGGTCAGACTTGGGCTAATGAATTGAGGTTGGTGATAGTTCGGTGTCGCAATATTGGTCATCAATGGCAGTTCAGTGAGCAGCACAAAGAAGTACTCAAACAGTACTACACTGCCAATCAGCTATTAGTAGATTGTCTCAATAGTAATTGTAAAATAACTCCCACTGTAACAGAGAGTATTTTGGCAACGTTATTGTTACCCACCCCCAAAAGATTGATGAGATATAGCGGCATATAGCAGGGTTATAAACCACAGTAGTAACAGTTAACGTAAAAACCAGTCTAAAAAAAGCTTTTAGGATTGCCTCGTCAAGAGTCTCCGACTAAGAATGCCCGTCGTTGAGGCTCCGCCTCAAAACTTGCGGCAGAGCCACTTTTGATTTGCATTTCCAGCGAGAGGCTGAAAACAAGGTTTTAAAAGAGTTTTTGCTTAAGTTGACACCAATGAATATGTTGTGCCCCTACCCGTGTACTTCATTTACCTGAAATACGCTGTATCACTATTTTTGTGAATTGATATGACTCCTGAATTCTATTCGATAATATCTGTGCTACAAAGTTTAAGCTTATTGAGGAATGAAAACGAAAAATTAAACTTTTCAATCACATTTTATGAAAAGAAGTAGGGATTTTTAGAATAGTGGGATAAGTTCATGTATTCAACCGCAAATTTTTGAACTGACTTAGTAACGCCAGTTGCTGAGTTAAAGCATTTTTACGCCGATGAGTGACCAACTGGATACAAGACTACACTGAAAATATACGTTAACTTATACATTTCGATAAACGCGATCGCAAACGCATTACTGGGAAAGTTTAAGTATTACAAGATTGTTAATTGATAGCTGTTGTGGTGCTATTAACGCAATATGCTGCGGATGCGTTAATCATATAAGTATCTATGTGTTTCTGTGTGTGTGTTTCTCTTTTAAGTAGATTGGGCTAGCGTTTCAGCAAAAAGGAAATAAATTTGCAGTGAATTGTCGGGGGTAATTTGCTAAACTTGACTTCAACACCTTCTGGCTTCTGTGCTGAACCACTTGCAAAAGGCGAAGTAGTCACAGTAAAAGGTAAGTTTTTCTTTATTAAAGAAAAAAAGTTTTTTCTTAAAGGAGTTAGTTACGGCCCTTTCTCCATCGGTAGCCACGGTGAGTCCTTTCCAGAAAAATCAGTTGTGGAAAAAGATTTCGCCATGATTGCAGAAATGGGTGCTAACTGTCTGCGTACCTATACTGTTCCACCTGATTGGCTTTTGGATCTAGCTGCAATCTATGGTCTTAGGCTGTTAATTGGTATACCTTGGTCTCAGCATATCGCCTTCCTCGACTCTTCTGCTGTGAAAGCAGAAATCCGTAACTGCATTGCTCAAGGAGTTAAAGTTTGCCGGGATCATCCCGCCACCTTTGCCTATTTAGTGGGCAATGAGATTCCTCCAGATATTGTCCGATGGCATGGAGCAAAACCAGTTCGGGCTTTTATCAAAGAGTTAATGGCGGTAGCAAAATCCAGTGATCCCGAAGGTTTAGTAAGCTATGCGAATTATCCTTGCACTGAGTATTTAAATATTGACTTTACTGATTTCTCATGCTTTAACGTTTACCTGCATCGGGAACAAGATTTTCGCCGCTACCTCTCTCGGCTTCATAACCTTGCTGAGGATAAACCTCTAGTACTGAGTGAGTTTGGCGTTGACTCAATGGGTGAAGGAACCCAAGTGCAAGCCGAAATTCTTTCTCAAAAGCTGTCATCTAGTTTTGAGATGGGAGCAGCAGGAACGATCATCTTTTCTTGGACGGATGAATGGTTTACTGGTGGATATGCCATACAGGACTGGGCTTTTGGTTTAGTTGATGCCGAAAGGCTTAAGAAACCAGCTTTCGAGACAGTTCAGGAATATTACACAGCACCTCTGCCGCCAGCGTTACCTGAGTATCCCAAAGTCTCAGTGGTTGTATGCGCTTACAATGCTGAACGCACAATGGATAGTTGTCTAGCTTCTCTCAAAGAACTCAACTATCCCAACTATGAAGTAATTGTAGTTAATGATGGATCGCGCGATCGCACTCTCGAAATTACTCAGCATTACGACTATGTACGCCTAATTAACCAAGAAAACAAGGGATTAAGCGTCGCCCGCAACGTTGGTATGGCCGCCGCAACTGGCGAGATTGTCGCCTATACAGATTCTGATTGTATGGCAGATCCAGACTGGCTTACCTATCTGGTCGCCAAGTTTCTCTCCTCTGGTCTAGCTGCCGTAGGCGGGCCAAACTTATCTCCCCCAGAAGACTCTCTTGTTCCCGCCTGCGTTGCTGTCTCTCCCGGCGTACCTACCCATATACTTTTGAGTGATGAGGTAGCAGAACATATTGCTGGCTGTAACATGGCTTTTCGTCGGGACGTTCTACAAGAAATTAACGGCTTCAACCCGATATTTCGTACTGCTGGGGATGATGTAGATATCTGCTGGCGATTGCAAGATCGAGGTTATAGCATTGGTTTTAGCCCAACGGCAATAGTATGGCATTTTCGCCGTAACACAGTAGCTGCCTATCTCAAACAACAGCAAGGTTATGGCAAGGCAGAAGCGCTGGTTTATTTTCAGCATCCTTACCGCTTTAACCTTCTGGGACAACCCTCTTGGTTGGGGAGAATTTACGGAGATTTATCTACATTTCTTCGTATTGGTCAACCAATTATTTACTCTGGGGTGTTTGGTCGCGGTCTGTTTCAAACCTTGTACGAGCCTTCCTCCTCTCTGATCTCTTACCTCCCCCTGACACTAGAGTGGAATGTCGCAGCTTTGATCCTATTTGTGTCAGCACTTTTGTCTGGCGATCGCCCGTGGTTGGGTGCAGTAATGTTCCTCATCTCTTTTAGCTGGTGTGTAGCTGGTGCTATGCAAGCGCGGATTGACTCTCGTTTTCTTAAAATCAGGGCACGGTTGCTTGTGGCGCTACTGATTTACCTGGGGCCACTTTTACGTAGTATAGAGCGCTACAAATGGCGAATCAAAGAACTTAAGAAGGCCGAGCCGATAAAGTTTGATGAACTGTAAATAAAAATAAAAGCATTAAAAAAATGACTCAAACACTAACTCAAGCAGATTTAATTCAGTTTGATTCGCCAGCCAGCAGAGTAAATATTTCCTGGCGCGATCGCGCTTATGAGTTGTCCTATTGGACAGAAACAGGAATGGAGAAGGAGAACCTGCTGCAAAAGGTAATGGATTTACTCCTGCCTTCCAAGTATTTCATTGCAATGGATCAAGGCTGGAGCGACTGGGATTTAGAGATTTACCAGGGGATTTGGTCAAAAGTTCAGCTCAAAGTATGTACCGAAAATCATGGAGGTAACAAAAGAGTCTTGCGGGTGCGGTGTGCCCTGAGAATGTCACAGTTAGCCATTATGGCTATGGTTGGCTATTGTCTGTTCACAATTATAGCGATCATTCTGGGAATGCCAGAAGTAGCGAAATTCACAATTGCAGTAGGTATGCTCAACGCCGCTTTCATCTTATATCAGAACTTCCAGTTAGGGCGTATTCTCTATCAAGTACTGGAGATTATTGCCAGAAGAGTTAACTTGCTGCCAATACAAACCACCAGCAACAAGTCTGTCACAGAAAGTGCAATATTACAGTCCTAACGAACGTCTTGGTACTCCAGTAACAAATGAAATGACTAGACGGGAGGTAAATCTGTAAGTGAGGCAAGAGATCAAAGCGATAATGCATCGATACGGGCAAATGCTCCGATATCCGCTGCGCCACTGGCGTACCATAATAGCAATCCTCGGTCTCACAGCTGGCACTTCAGCCACCGCAACACTTCAACCTTGGCCGATGAAAATCCTGGTGGATTATGCCTTCGGTCAAGCAGTGATCCCCCCACTAGCTGGATCATTCCTGGAGACTTTTAACTTGGCGCTCACACCGATGTTGCTGGTCGTTGTCGCCGCTGTTTGTAGCCTCGGACTTTATGCTCTAAACGCTACCTTGGAAACTACCCTTAGCTGGGCCTGGAGTGCTGTCGGGCAAAGTATGGTCTACGAACTGGCCCAGAAACTGTTCTATCGTTTGCAACGCCTTTCACTGTTGTTCCATAACCAACGGACTGTTGGTGATTCCCTCAGCCGTTTGGCGGGAGATACTTATTGCGTTTACACCTTGAGCAGTGCTTTGCTGATTTCACCTGTGCAGTACCTGCTGACGCTAGGAACTATTAGCATCGTCGCCTGGAATCTGAGTCCTTTACTAACGTTGCTTTCGCTTTTCGTAGCACCAATGATGGGTGGTTCAGCCCTTGTTTTTGGTTCCCGACTCAAGCGCCGGACAAAACTTAACCGCGAAGCCCAGTCACGCCTCACCAGTTTTGTCCACCAAACAGTCACGGCAATCCCCATGATCCAGGCATTTGGTAGAGAGAGTTACAATACCCGGCAGTTTGAACATTTAGCGGCAGACGCAGTTGTTTTATCACAACGTGAAACTCTGCTCAAGAGTGTTTACGGTGTGGCAAATGGTACTGTGACAACGATTGGTACTGCGCTTGTTCTGTATGTGGGCGGGCAGCAGGTATTATTAGGGGCTATGAGTATCGGTAGCCTGCTCGTCTTCTTAGCATATCTCCAGTCTATACAAGGAGCATTTAAGGGACTATTTGGCATCTACGGGAGCCTAAAGTCTGTAGATGCCAATATAGATAGAGTATTAGAGGTTTTGGATTCTAAGGATGGGGTGCAAGATGCTCCTACTGCCAGACCATTGCCTGCTCATCCAGCAGGAGGACGCGGACACGTATGTTTAGAGAAAGTCACCTTCGGTTATGAACCTAGCTATCCCGTCCTCCAAGAAATTACCCTGGAAGCGCGACCGGGAGAAACGATCGCTCTGGTAGGCGCGACAGGTGCTGGTAAGAGTACACTAGTTTCCCTGATCCCCCGCTTTTTTGACCCCTGGCAGGGACGAGTCCTCTTTGATGGGGTGGATGTACGAGACGTACAACTGGAAAGCTTGCGCGAGCAAATTGCCCTAGTGTTGCAAGAACCGTTTTTGCTGCCCCTCTCGGTAGCAGAGAATATTGCCTACGGGTGTCCAGAAGCAAGTTTAGAGAAGATTGTCGCAGCAGCCAAAGCATCAAAGGCAGACGACTTTATCCAACAGTTGCCCCAAGGCTATGACACCCTGATTGGCGAAAGAGGAGCGCTCCTCTCTGGAGGACAGAAACAGCGACTAGCGATCGCCCGCGCGTTGCTTAAGGATGCGCCAGTACTGATTCTCGATGAACCTACTTCTGCCCTGGATGCCCAGACTGAGAATTTACTGCTGGAAGCTTTAGATCGCCTGATCGAAGGGCGAACTACGTTTATCATTGCCCATCGACTTTCGACGATTCAACGAGCAGATCGGATTGTGGTTCTGGAGCAAGGAAAGGTTGTGGAGATGGGAACGCACCAAGAGTTGCTGGCTGTCGGTGGTTTCTATCATCGTTTGCACTCCTTACAGTTTTCCAAACCGGCGCAGGAGGTCGTTCTATGAAACTGTGGTGGCTGCGACTGGCACGTTACGCCCTGGTTCGTTGGCACGGACTCACCTTTGTAATGGTGCTAATGCTGATTAATGTGGGGCTGAATGTACTCAAGCCCTGGCCTTTAAAGTTGATCGTTGATTGCGTCTTGAGCAACCAATCGCTGCCTAATAGTGTTGTTTGGCTCAAAACCTTGCCTGGTAGTGAATCCAACATTCAGTTGCTCGGTTGGTTAGCAGGTGCCACAATCTTTCTATTTTTATCTAGTGAGGGGGTTCGTCTTATACAGGAATATGTTGGAGCTGGTGTTGCCAACCAGATGGTTTATGACTTGGCAGCAGCACTGTTTGATCGCTTACAGCATCTTTCTTTGAGATTCCACAACCAACAACGGGCTGGCGATCTTGTTAGGCGAGTAATGACTGACAGCATCTGCATTCAGAATCTGGTGATGGGGGTTTTTTTGCCCATGCTTACTTCCCTGGTTAATTTACTAGCAATGTTCGCCGTCATGTGGCAGATTAATCATTTCCTTTCACTGCTCTCACTTCTGATTGCTCCTCTAATAATGTTACTAATTTGGGTCTTTAACCAGCCCATGACTGAACGAACCTATCAGTATCAAGAATTTGAAGGTGAGATTGTGGCGTTGAGTGAGCAGACCTTGACAGCGCTACCGATTATTCAAGCATTCGGACGTGAAGCACACGAAGATGAGCGCTTTCGCTACCTGTCTCAAAAAGCCCTCCAAGCTTATGTACGCTCTATCCTTGCCCAAATGCAATTCAAAGTTGGGGTGGGAGGCGTAACCGCAGTAGGAACAGCAGCAATCATGGCTTACGGTGGCTTCCAGGTTTTGGATGGGTCGCTCTCAATTGGTTCTTTACTGGTTTTTCTCTCTTATCTCGGCTCCCTGTACGTGCCGATGGCGACTCTGGCTTATATATCGTCCAGTTTTGCGGCAGCAGCAGCTAGTGCTCGTAGAGTGTTAGAGGTTTTAGATGCTAAAGATGGGGTGCAAGATGCCCCTACTGCCAGACCATTGCCTGCTCATCCAGCAGGAGGACGCGGACACGTATGTTTAGAGAAAGTCACCTTCGGTTACGAACCTAACTATCCCGTTCTCCAAGAAATTACCTTAGAAGCGCGACCCGGAGAAACGATCGCACTAGTAGGCGCAACTGGTGCTGGCAAAACTACCCTAGTGTCCCTGATTCTGCGGTTTTTTGACCCCTGGCAGGGACGAGTTCTCTTTGATGGGGTGGATGTCCAAAGTGTGCAACTGAAAAGTCTGCGCGAGCAGATTGCCCTAGTGCTGCAAGAGCCGTTTTTGCTGCCGATAACGATCGCAGAGAACATTGCCTATGGCTGCTTTAATGCTAGCCGCGAAGCGATCGTCAAAGCCGCCCAAGCTGCCAATGCTGACACCTTTATTCAACGATTACCTCAAGGTTATGACACGATAATTGGTGAGCGCGGAGCCACACTTTCAGGAGGCGAGAAGCAACGGTTAGCGATCGCCCGCGCCCTGCTCAAAGATGCTCCAGTGCTAATTCTGGATGAACCCACCTCTGCTCTGGATGCTCAAACCGAGTTTCTGTTTCTGGAAGCATTAGAGCGACTGATGGCAGGACGGACTACGTTTATTATTGCCCATCGTCTCTCGACAATTCAACGAGCCAACCGAATCGTAGTTTTGGATCAGGGGAAAGTAGTAGAGATGGGAACTCACGAGGAGTTGCTAGCGGTAAGTGGCTATTACAAGAAGCTGTATAAATTACACTTCGGCTCAACTCAAACAGCATCAGCTTAGTACCGCAAAGCTGGAGTAAAAAGCCAAGTTAAATAAAGCAATTACAAAAATATCCTTTTAGGAAAATACTTAATTACTAATTATTTTTCTTGTTAAATTATACAAAATTTCCAGAACCTAATAGACCGTTTACCAACCCATCTTGATTCGCATTACAATATGCAGCGCTCCCCTGAAATTGTGAATGATTTAACCAACCAGCCACCCGACTGCCAGACAATAGCTCTTCCACCCAATGTCCAGGTGGGACTCAACAGTGTTATCAACCATGATGAGCGCTGTTTTGCTCGCTTCCAGAGCCGCATCAACCCCGCGCTACTCGTTGGAGAAAACTGCACGATAGATTATGTCCACTTTGCGCTGGGCAAAGCTGCTAGGGTTGAGATTGGAAATTATTGCTATTTGACTAGTGTCATCCTGCTTTGCGAACAGGAAATTTGCATCGGCAACTATGTGGTTTTGGGATGGAATACCACGATCGCTGACACAGACTTTCATCCGATCGCGCCGGCAGAACGAATTGCAGATGCGATCGCCTGCTCTCCTCTAGGAAAAGGACGGCTCCGCCCTCCTGTGATGTGCCAGCCGGTGATCATTGAAGATGATGTTTGGGTTGGCCCCAATGTCACGATCCTCAAAGGGGTTCGCATCGGCGCGGGAGCTTGGATTGAGGCTGGGGCATTGGTGACACGGAATATACCACCACGTAGCAGAGTGATGGGCAATCCAGCCCAAGTGATTGGGGAGGTAGAAGTCTAATGGATGCCACACGAACATTGCCTTGGGACTGGTATCCGGGAACGATTCCCGACAATGTTGTTTTAGGAGACGACACTTATATTGAAACTAGCCTTAGCTTTAAACTTTACCGCAGCCAATTGGCAGTAGGGCTACGATTGGGTAAAGGTTCTGCTGTATATAAAGATACTATGTTTGACATAGGTTCCCGCGCTCAGGTAAAGGTCGGGGAATATGCATTGATTCACGGTGCCCGCATCGTCTGCGATGCCGAACTGAAGATTGGTAATTATGCTTTGATCTCCTGGCAAGTCGTTCTCATGGATACCTACCGCTTACCGTTCGACATTGCCAAGCGACGAAAAATTTTAGAACGAGCATCGTGTCAACTTTCTCAATTCTCTAACGCTGATGTCCCAGCCCAACCAATTTGGATTCAAGATAACGTCTGGATTGGATTTGATGCCTGTATTTTGCCGGGGGTAACAATAGGCGAAGGGGCGATCGTTGGTGCCCGATCTGTTGTTAGCGAGGATGTTCCAGCGTATACCGTTGTGGCTGGCAATCCTGCTCGGATCGTTCGCCAGTTAGAGACAGGAGGTAGCAAGCATGAATTGTGAACCCCCTACTAAGGGAAAAATTATTGTCTTCGGGATTTTGTTTTGGTATCCCCTAGCAGGAGTAACTTATCAATTTCTCCACTATATGCTTGGGCTGCGTCAACTCGGCTATGATCCTTACTACATAGAAGATTCAGGACGCTGGATTTACAACCCCCTAATCAACGATCTATCTCCAGACGCTAGTGAAAACATTAAGCGAGTCGCACCAATTTTGGAGGTCTATGGCTTTAAAGAGCGTTGGGGATTTCGCGGTCACTATCCAGGGGGCGAGTGTTATGGGATGAGCGAAACCCAAATCCTTAACCTATATAAGGAAGCAGACGCATTCTTGAATGTAACTGGCGCTCAAGAAATCCGTGAGGAGCATTTAGCTTGTCGTCGCCGCATCTATGTTGAATCTGATCCAGTTGGATCTCAAATTCGGGTTGTTCAGGGAGACAAAACCTTAATTGCTGACTTGGAAGCCCATGATACACACTTTAGCTTTGGCGAAAATCTGGGTGCGCCTGATTGTGGAGTCCCGACTTCCCGCTTTGAGTGGTTGCCGACTCGTCAAGCGATCGCAACAGACTTGTGGCATACGTCAGATAATGCGCCAGGCATTGCTTACAACACCATTACCACCTGGGATAACAAAGGAGGTAAAGATATTACCTATCAAGGTGAAACCTATTACTGGCGCAAGGCACGCGAGTTTGAAAAATTTATCGATCTGCCGCACCAGCGCTCAGTGCAATTTGAGATTGCGGCGGCTGATATCAGTCAGGATGTCCGACACCTGCTGCAAAAACACGGTTGGAGCCAGGTAGACTCGATGGAACTCTCCCAAAATCTGAATTCTTACCGCAATTATATCCAGCGATCGCGCGGAGAATTCACCGTAGCTAAGGATCAATACACGCGATTGCATAGTGGCTGGTTTAGCGATCGCTCTGCCTGCTATCTGGCCGCAGGCCGTCCTGTAATCACCCAGGAAACAGGGTTTAGCAAGTTCTTGCCCACGGGTAAGGGATTATTTGCATTCAACACTATGGAAGATATTTTGGCGGCAGTGGATGCGATCGAAAGCGACTACGAGGGCAATTGCCGGGCAGCCCGTGAAATTGCCTCAGAGTACTTTGCCGCAGAGAAAGTGATTGGCAGTCTCATGGAACGAGCGGGGTTATAAGCATGGCACGCATTGTTGTTTGCGGATATATGATTCGACATCCAGTAGCTGGCAATCTCTTAGCCTACTTTCACTATGTGTTAGGGCTACATAATCTGGGACATGAAGTTTTATACCTGGAGGAAAGCGGCTGGTCTGAGTCCTGCTATAACCCGATCAATCACAATTACACTGATGATCCCGACTTTGGTTTGCACGCAGTCCAGGCACTAATAAACACTTATGGTGTAAATGCGACAGTGTGCTATGTAAATCGTGATACAAAAACTGTATATGGTGCAGATTGGCAAGAAATAAAGCAGATGCTCAAAACGGCGGATCTGCTATTAAATATCGGTGGAGTTTGCTGGTTAGCTGAATTTCTTTTATGCAAACATCGAGTATTAATCGATATGGACCCATTCTTTACTCAGATTGGGACGTTTGCCGCCGAGGGTCGCAATGAATATCACGCCTACTTTAGTTATGGCGTTAATATTGGGCAACCCGATTGCGGCATACCGAGTGATGGAATTGAATGGCTCCCCACTGTACCGCCTGTTGTGCCAGAGATATGGAATTCGATACTTACTCCCAAAGATAGTGGCGAAGAACGCGCAGATTTACCATTGACGACAATTGCCAATTGGAATGCTTATGGAGGCGTGACTTACAAAGGTGAGCATTATGGACAGAAAGATCAGGAATTTATGCGCCTGCTGGAACTCCCTAGCTACTGTTCGCAAAAACTCGAACTTGCTCTTGCTGGCAAGGACGCAGAAATAGCAGAGGTTACGAAATCTTTACAAGCAGCAGGCTGGTTAGTTCGAGATGGTAAGGAAATTAGCGCTAGTCTGTCAACCTACATAACTTACCTGACTGGCTCCCGTGGAGAGTTTAGCGTTGCTAAACAAGCTTATGTCAAAACCCGTAGCGGTTGGTTTAGCGATCGCAGCGTCTGCTATCTCGCTGCTGGTCGTCCCGCCATTTTACAAGATACCGGATTTAGCGATTGGCTGCCGACGGGACAAGGTGCGTTGGTGTTTTCATCCTTAGAGGAAGCCGTCGGCTGTATCGAGCGCGTCAATGCAAATTATCAGGCTCACTGTCAGGCAGCAAGGGAATTAGCCGAGCAATTCTTCAGTTACAAAGTGGTGTTACCTCGACTACTGGAGACAGTTTTAAATATGAACACACCTTATCTATCTCCATTGCTCTGACTGCCTATGCAGAACGAGAAATTATCAGCTAATACATCTAAATCAAAACATTTAATAAATTTAAAATAGGATGATTATAATTTTTGCTAGTGCTATCGGTCGATTTCCCATAGGGGGCAACGCCTGGTCTGACCTGCAATACCTTCTGGGTCTGCGTGCCCTCGGACATGATATTTTCTACTTGGAAGAATGTGGAGCGATGTCGTGGGTTTACAACTGGGAAACCGAGCAAATCACGACGGAGTTAGACTATCCGACAAATTATATTAAAAACTGCCTAGAACCGCTTGGTTTTAAGAACAAGTGGATTTACCGAACTGACGAGCATTCAGTCGGAATGGAGATTGACAAGTTTAAAGACATCTGCTTTCAGGCTGATTTAATGATTGTCCGTGGCTCACCACTTTCTGTTTGGAGAGATGAGTATGGATGGCCGCAGCGCCGCATCTATATTGATGCTGATCCCGGTTTTACGCAGATTAATATTGCTAGCGGTAATTCGGAATTAGTACAGACGATTGAACGTTGCGATCGCCTGTTCACAATTGGGCAACGCATTGATGCCCAAGACTGTCTTATCCCCACAAACGGTAGGCATTGGTTAAAGACATTACCTCCAGTAGCACTGCCTTACTGGCCAGTAATTGAAGACAATGACACCATCGGCTTCAGTTCGATTATGCAGTGGCACAGTTATCAAGAGGTAGTATACGAAGGAATCACCTACGGCAACAAAGATAAAGAGTTCTTAAAGTTTATTGATATACCGCAACTCACCAAACAGCAGTTTCGGATTGCATTAAGCGGCGGCTTTCCTGATGAACTATTGCAGTATGGCTGGGAGGTGATTCTCGGATGGCTTGCGTCCTTTACACCAGAGTCTTACCAGAAATTTGTTCAAGCATCCCGTGCTGAGTTTGGAGTAGCAAAACAGGGTTATGTTGCTACCAAAGGTGGCTGGTTTAGCGATCGCAGCGTCTGTTACCTAGCCTCCGGTAGGCCAATTCTAGTTCAAGACACAGGCTTAAGCGATTGGCTACCCATCGGAGAAGGACTTTTAATCTTCCAAGACCTGTGCGAGGCGATGAATGGTGTCCAGACGATCAATTCTAACTATGAAAAACATCGTCATGGCGCACGGAAGATTGCGGAAGAATATTTTGACTCCCATAAAGTTCTGTCCTCGCTGCTAGAAGCAGCCATGAATTAATCATCATGATTCAATTTAGGAATATCAATATGCCAACAGTCACCATTGGATTTTTTCCTCGCGAACAGTTCTCATTAGCTGCTGAATCTTTGCAGCGAATTTTTGACTACACGCATATTCCTTTTAATTTAATTGTGATAAATTGCAACACTCCTGAAGTTTACTGGCAGCAAATTGAACAGGTGCTTGCGGGGCGTAGCAATGTCAAAGTCATTTATAAAGATTATTATTTGATGCCTAACCAATCAAGAAATCTGGTAATTCAGGAATCTAACCCTAATGATGATTTCTTGTGTTTCATCGAGAATGATGTTCTCGTAGAAGAGGGTTGGCTGTCTTATCTCATCCAGGCTTGCGAAGAACATCCAGCTGATGTGGCCATTCCCCGTATTATCGAGGGCGGTTTGGGTGCAACTAAAATTCACTGGGACCCAAACTTAGGACAGGTTCATTCAGTACAAACCACGGATGGGATCAAGTTGGAAATTCTGCCAGCTACTGGCGATCAACAGCTTGATCAAGGTTCCCATCGCCGAAAACTAGAGTTATCTGGAGAGGTTCATTGTCAACTTTACCGTCGAAGTGTTTTCAATCGAGTGATGCCTTTTGATGATGTCGTCTATTTAGATTGGATTGATTCTAGTATGGCTTTGTATCATTCTAACATTCCAGTTGTGTTTGAACCGAAGTCTGTTATTCATTTCTGGCATCCTTTTCCTCCAGAACGTGATAACCTCGATTATTTCTTTAAAAGATGGGATATTCAACAAGCTGCCAAGGAGTTAGATGAGATCCAGAAAAAGTGGAATTTGGCTCAAATGACGGCAGATTTATATTTCGTGGAAGAGCGCAATCGCATTGGTCATCTGTATGAGTTGAGGGAGGAATTGAAGGCTGTAATTTCAGCAGAAAAATCTTTCATCTTAGTCGATGAGGATTGCCTAAATGGCAACAAAATCATTGAAGGTTTTCAGACTATTCCCTTTACTGAACGCAACGGACATTATTGGGGAATTCCCACAGATGATAATATGGCAATTCAAGAATTTGAGCGATTGCATCAAACTGGGGTATATGCAATTGTCTTCTTTTGGACGGCTTTTTGGTGGCTAGAGTACTTTACTGGATTTCATGACTATTTGCGTCAAAAGTTTCCTTACTTATTAAAAAACGATTATGTAATTGTGTTTGGCTTAGAATAAAGGGAAAAGTATATGCAAAAAAATCTAGCCAGTATTATCATTACCAATTATAACTATGGATCATTTTTATCCGAGGCAATTGAAAGTGCTCTAAATCAAAGATATCAGCCTACAGAAGTCATCGTAGTTGATGATGGTTCAACCGATAAATCACAACAAATCATCGCCAGTTATGGAGAAAAAATTGTTCCTGTCTTAAAAGATAATGGTGGACAAGCATCTGCATTTAATGCTGCTTTTGCTATTAGTTGTGGTGAGGTTATATGCTTCTTGGATTCAGATGATGTTTTGCTACCGAGTGCTATTGAAAGAGCAGTTAAAATCTTGCGTGACGATCCAGACGCAGTTAAGGTTCATTGGCCCTTGCGCGTCATTGATGTTAATAGCAACTTACTAGAAAAAGTTGATTGTGAAGGTATTTTGCCAGAAGGTAATTTTTACAATGAGCAGCTTAAATATGGTCTAGAAGGTCATACTTTTCCACCTACTAGCGGTAACGTTTGGTTACGCAGCTATTTAGAGAAAATCTTACCTATGCCTGAGACTAACTATCGATTAAATGCAGAGTCATACCTCGGCTTTTTGGCTCCTTTTTCCGGCAGTATCAGGCGTATTAATGACTATCAGTCGCTATACCGCATTCATGGTCATAATGGCACAAACAAGCGTACTTATAGCTGGCGACTTAGCCACTATTATTATGAAGAGAAAGTTCTACGGGAATATTTACACAAACAAGGTATTAAAGTTAATGATGCATTTGAATACAAGGAAGATTCTTGTCACAAATATCTTCAGAGGATGGTCGAGTTAGGTAAAGAGTTAGGCTCTTTGATTGCACAAGGGCAAAATTATATTTTGGTTGACATGGATGAATTGGGTCATCATCAGCTACTTGAAAATTGCCAAGCGATCCCTTTTCTAGAAAAAGAGGGTATGTATTGGGGGCCTCCTAGTGACGATACCATAGCAATTAAAGAATTTGAGCGACTGCACCGTGAAGGCGCAAGTTTCATCGTGTTTGCCTGGCCTGCCTTCTGGTGGCTTGACTACTATGCTGAATTCGTTCGCTATTTGCGTACTAGGTTTCGTTGTCTTTTGGAAAATGAACGCTTGGTTGTCTTTGATTTACACACTTTAGCTTGATACTGCCTGACCGTTATTAGCAAAACAGGGAGTGAGCAGAAACGATATGAAACCTGAAACCAAAGTTACGATCGCAATCCCAACCTACAATCGGTCAAATTTACTCAAAACTAGCCTGCAAAGCGCATTGGCACAAGACTATCCAGATTTCCAAGTTATTGTATTAGATAATGCTTCTGACGATGATACAGAGGCGGTTGTAGGCTCATTTGCGGATTCGCGAATTGTTTATGTACGCAACGAAGTCAATATTGGCATATTTGGCAATTGGCAGCGGAGTGTTGAGCTAAACACTAGCCCCTATCTCAGCATCTTATCGGATGATGATGTACTGCTGCCCAACTTTATCCACGAGTCTGTCCTAGCATTGGACAACCATCCTCATGCTGGTCTGTCGGTTGGCCTACCGGAATTTATTAACATTAACGGTGCTACATTGCATGTCACAGGTACAGAACTTTCGGATCAGTTACCAGAAGGGCTAATCTCCGGTCTAGACTTCATCCATCAAATTGTTGATGGGCAAAAATGGATTTTGCGTACCAGTGCAGTGATGTTTCGTGCTTATGCACTCAGGGCGGTTGGGGGATTTGACATCACGCACTCTAAGTACTTGCTAGACTTGAATCTATACTTGCGGATGGCAGTGCAATTCGATTTCTTCTTTATTGCTAAAGAACTAGCTCAAGTCCGGTTCCATGTTGAACAGGATTCCCAGGTTAGCTTTCACTCCCCTGGAGGATTGGGATCGCTGGCTGTGATGGCAGAACGTAATGATGCGATCGCTTATTTGTTACAGTCACCGCGTGCAGAGGATGCAGCTTATCGTCAGTGGCTAACAGAGCGCCTGTTGCATATCAGTATGCGTCGCAGCGAGTTTACATCTCAACTGGTACCCGCACTCAATCTTAGCTGGCCAGAACGACAACAGATTGCCATTGAGGAGATCGCAGCCACGATTCCAGCAGGAAAGTGTTTTATTTTGGTTGACGACAATCAGTGGAGTTCCGAAATTCTACCTCAATCTAATTTCCTTCCCTTCCTCGAACGCGACGGTGATTACTGGGGCGCTCCACCTGACGACCAAACTGCCATTCAGGAACTCGAACGAATGCGACAAGCGGGAGCAAGTTTCATGGTCATTGGATTTCCCGCCTTCTGGTGGCTAGATTACTACTCACAGCTACGCAATTATCTCAATTCAAATTTCCGCTGTGTTTTGCACAACAGCCGCCTGATTGTGTTCGATCTCTGGTCGTGAAAACTGGATTTAATAACTTAAAGATAATAGAACTTACGCAAAATTATGGAAAAACGAACCGCGTTCGCGCAGCGTCTCGTTAGAGAAGGACACAAAGGACACGAAGGGAAGAGGGTTTCAGAGAGTTATTGCGTAAGTCCTAGATAAGTTTGTCTTTAATTTATGATGCAGACGTTATTACCAAACAGAGGGGGATTAGCAAGGATATGAAATATGAAACCAAAGTAACTATCGCGATTCCAACCTACAATCGCTCGGATTTATTAAAAGTTAGCCTTCAAAGCGTTTTATCACAAGACTATTCAGATTTCCAAGCTCTGGTGTTAGATAATGCTTCTACCGATGATACAGAGGCAGTCGTTCGCTCGTTTGCAGATCCGCGCATCACTTACGTGCGTAATGAAACTAATATTGGATTATTTCGCAATTGGCAACGAGCTATTGAGCTTAATTCTAGTTGCTATCTCAGCTTCTTGCCGGACGATGATATCGTACTACCTAACTTTATTAGCGAATCCGTCTTAGCGTTAGATAACCATCCAGAGGCTGGTTTTTCAGTTGGTCAAATTGAAGTGGTTGACAATAATGGTGCTTTCTTAGAGGACAAAAGCAGAAGATTTTCAAGTAACTTTTTAGAGGGGTTCATCGACGGATTAGATTTTATTCACCAAATTGTTGACGGGCGAAAATGGATTTTGCTTTTTTGTGCAGCTACCATGTTTCGCGCTGATGCACTGGCAGCAGTTGGGGGATACGACACGCCCCACTCCAAGTACTTGCTAGACTTAAACCTATACTTGCGGATAGCAGCGCAATTCGATCTTTTCTTTATACCTAAAACGCTGGCTCAATTCCGGTCTCACGCTGAACAGGATTCTCAGCTTAACTTCGGCTCTGGGGGAACAGGATCGCTGGCTGCGATCGCAGAACGTACTGATGCGATCGCTTATTTGTTACAGTCGCCGCGTGCAGAGGATGCATCTTATCGTCAGTGGTTAGCAGAGCGCGTGTTGTATATAAATATGCGCCGTAGTGAGTTGACATCTGAACTGATACCTGAACTTAATTTGAGTTGGTCAGAGCGGCTACAGATTGCGATGCGGGAAATTGCATCTGTGATTCCCGCTGGGAAGCGTCTGATTTTGGTCGATGAAAATCAATGGGGTTGTGAGATTCTGGCGGGATTCGATGCTCTACCCTTTTTAGAACATGACGGTCATTACTGGGGAGCGCCACTGAATGATGAGATGGCCATCCAAGAACTTGAACGAATGCGTCAAGCAGGAGCAAGTTTCATGGTCATTGGCTGGCCGGCATTTTGGTGGCTTGATTATTACTCTGGTCTGCGAAATTATCTCAGATCAAATTTCCGCCGCATTTTGGACAACAGCCGCCTTGTTGTGTTCGATCTCTGGCTGCGAGATTCTCCAACATTACAGCTATTTACCTGAAAACTATTCTAATTGCGTAGGTATAGCCCGTCGTAGACATCGCTTGTAATTAACTGCAAACTCACTGGATCGAGTTGTCATGAACTGGAAATATGAAAAAGGTAAATTTAATATCCCAAGTCGATGGCTAGCCTGGTCAGGAGTTTTAGCTTTAGCTAGCGCTGGCGGTTGGCTGACCTACTTCTTAGCTCTGAATCAACCTCCTGAACCAGTAGCAGTACGCTTGTTAACTGTGGAGCGAGGTAATGTTGAAACCACAATCAATGAGAGCGGTACTGTTGAGTTACGAGAACAGCGAATCTTGAAGTCCCCAAAAGAGGGTGCAGTCGAACGAGTCATGGTCAAACCTGGTGACAGAGTAAAACTTGGTCAAGTGTTGCTGACCCTGCGTTACCCAGAGCGAAAAATTGCTCTTACCAATCAGCAGTTGCAAATTCAACAAGAGCAAATCAATCTAGCACGTAGTCGTCAGAAAATTATTGAAGCCCAAGAACGATTAATAGCCGAGGAACGACAACTCAAGAGGCTTGCTCCCTTGGTGCAAGAAGGAGCTATTGCCCAACAACAAGCCCAAGCGCAAGAAGACGCAGTGCGCGTTGCTCGGGCTAGCCTGCGAGATAGTCAAGCAGAGGCACGTACAACCGCCCTCAAAATTCAGACTTTGCAATTGGAGCGCCAACTTATTCAGCAGCAACTTCAAGATAATATCGTGACTGCACCATTAAATGGTGTAGTCTTGGGTGTCAATGTAGAGGACGGTGATGGAGTAGAATTGCGTACCAATCTGCTGACTTTGGGCGATCCAGGAAAAATCCTGGTGAAACTCCAGCTTTCTACCCTCAACGCTGCTCAAGTTCGCGTCAGTCAACTTGCCCGCATTAATGCGATCGGGCCTAATGCAAAGACGTTCTCTGGACGGGTGCAAAGCTTGTATCCTCAAGCACTCACCGCTGAAGACCAAAAACAAGACGGTAGTAGTCCAAAACAATCAGATCAACCAACAGTACCTGCAACCATTCGGCTTGATACCCCTACTCGCACACTGCTCCCTGGTAGTAGGGTAAATGTCGAGGTTGTGTTGCAGCAACGGCAGAACGTAGTAGTTTTGAAGACGGAGGCTATTGTGCGCTCGGAAGCGCGTCCCTTTGTATGGGTTCGGGATAGCCAAAATCAAGCCCAAAAACGTCCCATTAATCTGGGATTGGAGGGGTTAATGGCTGTAGAAGTAACCTCTGGTTTAAATCCTGGCGAACAGGTCATACTGCCGCCCGTTGAGTCGCAACTCAAGCCAGGGCTGCCAGTTAAGGCAAGTGAAAAGTAATAAATAAATTAATATTTAGACTTTATTCCCCCAGTTTATTTTCGTGACATTTACTCCACACCTTTATACTCACCCATTTTTAAGCTAGAGCAAAGCGACTATTATGGCTCTTTCAGCTTTTGACTTATTAAATATTACCTTTCACTCCTTAGGTAGGAACCCGTTGCGTTCTGCTCTGACTATTCTAGGGGTATTTATGGGTGTGGCTGCTGTTAGTGCTACACTTCAGGTTGGTAATATTAGCCGGGCCGCGATCGCTCAACAATTAGCAAAACGAGGCGCACCTCAAGTTTCAGTTTATCCAAACTGGGATTCTGGTGGGCAAACCACCCAACTCAAGTTGGAAGACATGGAATTCTTACGACAGCGAATGGTAGGTTTGCAGGCGATCAGTTCTTTTAATTGGGCTGGTTCTACGCCAACTGTATTTCGGGACAAGGAATTTACTCCACCCATGTCACCTGTTTCCCAAGATTTTTTGCTGACTTCAGGGAAATCATTGGTTTCGGGACGGTTTTTCACATCTGAAGATTTTGCTAACTACCGTCCGGTGATAGTAATCGATCAATTGCTGGCAGAACAACTTTTCCAAAAGCAGGAACCTGTGGGGCAGCTGATTTATGCTGGGCAAAGACCCTATATCGTCATAGGGGTGGTAGCGACTAGTCTAAATGAAAATGCACCCCCGGCGGGTCAACTATATGTGCCGATGTCTATTTACAATGCTTTGACCGGTAGCCGCGACATTGGGAGTATCCAAATGCGCCCTTACTCACTTGAAGATGTGGAAGAGTTAAGCCAGCAAGCAGAGAAGTTACTGTTACAAAGATTTCCAGGTTACAAATTTAAATTTTGGAATAATGTATCAGATATTATACAGCAGCAGAAAACTCTAGAGATGGCTTCCCAAGGTCTAACAGCAGTAGGAGCGATCGCGCTATTAGTTGGCGGTGTTGGGATTGCAAATATTATGATTGCCTCAGTAACAGAACGAACCGCTGAAATAGGTTTGAGACGGGCGGTGGGTGCAACCCAACGGGAAATCATGCAGCAATTTATTCTAGAGGCGATGCTTTTAAGTCTAATAGGAGGGACAGCAGGGCTGGGAGTGGTGCATGGATTGACAGTTGTGGTTACAGATACCTTTAGCTTACCCTATGAGTTTGATAGCAGAATTGCAGTGCTAGCATTAGGATCAGCGCTAGCGGTAGGGGTGGGAGCTAGTTTGCTTCCCGCCGTGCGGGCCAGCCAGATCGACCCAGTAAAAGCCCTACGTTCAGAATGATGAACCTATCCCACAAACTAGTAAATCCGATTCGGGATGGGAGCAACGCGAAAAAGTGAGAGCATTGTCTAATGAGCAGGGGGAGCAGGGGAGGCACAAATGTCGAAATTGTAACCATGCCCAACATTTTTCAATTCGATTTAGATCAGGGGAATAGGGTGGCAGATATATCAGTTGACACCCCACAGCTTCAATTAATTGTGCAATCCGACCACCATGATGAAACGTTGCATTATCCAAAATCACCCACTCACCTCGGCGTGGGCACGTTCGACCGCCGCCCAGGTGCGCTCTGCCGTTTCCTGCACAAAGGTAATCTCGTCTTCGGGATGAATATTGACTCCCGCTTCGGCGAAAGTGTAAACTTCGTGCGGGGCGTGACCGTGCATAAGCTTTGTGCGATCGAATCAACCTTGTTGATTTTCAATAAGTACCATAAAATCATAACAACAGAATTTTCTCACTACCTAATTCTGAGTATTACGAATAAAAGATGCGTTTGTTCTTCAACAAACGCTTGCAGACCCTTTGCTAGTCATTAAAAGTATCTACACCCAAGAGAATTACCATTTTTTGTAAGGAAGAAATTTCCCTGACATAATAATTTTCACACGTTCGCCTTTTGGGTCTTCTTCCTTATCTACATCCAAAGTAAAATCAATAGCACTCATAATTCCATCACCAAACTTTTCTTGAACTACATCTTTTAGTGGAAGTCCATACACCTGCATAATTTCATAGAACCGATAAATAAAAGGGTCAGTTGGAACAACAGCATCACTACCTTTTATCGGATATTTAGTCAGTTCCCTAGCATCGTCTATATCAAGCCCCAATATATCAACTAGTAACTTTGCTTCTTCAGGTGAAATACTCGCTTGACGGTAAATTACAGAGGCAATCCATACTTCGTTACATTGCAGAACTTCTGCTAATTCTGCAAAAGTCAGCCCCTTGTTTTCTTTGGCTGTTAAAAGTTTCTGGGTAATTTCAGGAATAGACATTTGGAGTAAAATAGGATTGAATTTATACCTTAACAAGCATACACTAACTCAACACATGAAGCTCGGAACTCAGTTTTTGTGTCTTGTTTAAAACTTAGCTGAGATTTTTTTGATTAGAGTGGTTGAGCGATTATTTACCGCTCCTTTGCTCTTTTTAACTTTTAGCTAGGTGTCAGCTTTAATTCTTTTTTACCGAAGAAAGGCAGAGGGCAGTTCTTGCTGGAGGCAGAAGGAAGAGAATATAATTTTTCCCTCAGCAATCAAGGGTTTAGAGCAAGTAAATTTATTTATGAAAAACAGAAAAAATATGTATTTCGAGACGCGCAGCGCATCGCGTTTCGCGTCTCCCCTTGGGAGAAGAAATACTAAGTCCCTATTGAATCCCCTAAATTTATTTATGGGGTTTCCCTTCTGCCCTCTGCCTCCTGCCTCCTGCCTTCTCAACGGACTTGACCATTTTCACCAAGGAAGAATTGAGATAACTTTATGCAGAGATATACAAACTTTCCCGAATCTCTTGATTACGGCTGATTTTTGTACCGACTGTATTGCCTGCTGTTTTCTCCGATACCAAGTATTTGCGAAAGTAAGTAGGTAGGTACGAAAAAACCAAACTATGTAAAGATAAGTAAATATGGAGAATGCATCTACCGAGGTGACTTATATATGGGCGCCCGTTTAAGGATATTCTTGACTCGTGAGCAAGACAGAACCCTGTTAAAGCTAAGAACTACGGATGTACCACAGAAAGTAAAAGATCGAGCAGAAATAATTAGGCTAAACGCACATGGCTGGTATGTAGAAAAAATAGCTGCTCACTTTAATTTGACTCTACAAACGGTGAGAGAGGTTTTGCACAAATGGAAAAGCAAAGGTCTAGAAGGGCTTTGGGAACTACCCGGTCGAGGAGGAAAGTCAAAATGGGGAGAAGAGGACATAGTATTTTTGGAAGAATGCCTGAAAAAAGAACCACGTACAGACAATAGCAGCAACGCAATTTTCTGAAGTCAGACAAAAAACGAGCGATCGCTAAATCCTAAATTCAGTAAATTAGTAAAATATATACCTATTAAACAGGTCGAAATCTAAGTAATATTGAGAACTGAATTTAACTGCTGCTGATTATGTGCTTCATACAGATCCTTGGTGGAATCCCGCAGTGGAAGATCAAGCCTCAGACCGTGCCCATCGCATTGGGCAACAACGCCCTGTTACTATTTATCGTCTAGTAGCAAAGGATACTATTGAAGAAAAGATTGTGCAATTGCATCAGCACAAGCGAAATTTGGCAGACAGCTTATTGGAAGGTGCTGATATTAGTGGCAAGATATCAACGGAAGCCTTGTTACAGCTGATTAGTGAAGGTTAAGGCATTTACCAAGGCTTTTTTGACAATAATCGCTCACTCACTAACTTGCTTTTATCTGACTTGAGCGATGGCTGCGCCCGCCGAAGGCATCGCAAAACTTGTTGCGCCATAATTATTACCTGGAAATAAGGTTTTGGCACGGTGATGCCTAAGCGCCCAATTCAAATTATAGAGGGATTTAATCATGATGCAAGATGATGAAATATTTAACGTTATATTAATACTGGCTATATTTCTAGCAATTAGTTGGAAATAAATACTAAGAGAGCGGAAATTATGCAAGTGTGTCTGGTTACAGGTGGTAATTCTGGTGTAGGTTTAATGACTGCTATAGGTTTAGCCAAATTAGGCAATCATGTATTTATTGCCTGTCGTTCGGCAAATAAAGCCGCAAAAGCTATAGACTACATCCGCCAAAGCACCGGAAATGAAAATGTGAAATTTTTACCTCTTGATCTAGCTTCTTTAGATTCAGTTCGTAAGTGTGTAAAACTATTTAATGGCTACAATTTGCCATTACATATATTAGTCAACAATGCAGGGATATTTAATAACAGAGGTACAACCAAAGAAGGTTTTGAACTGATTTGGGGAACGAACTATTTAGGTCATTTTTTGCTGACTTATTTATTACTAGAAAATTTGCAAAAATCTGCTCCTAGCCGCATTATTATGTTAGCATCAGATTTGGCATTATCTCCAAGTGGTATTGACTGGAATTTATTAGTTAAAAGAACACCTTTAAATTTCCTAAAATTATATGCCATTTCAAAACTCTGTTTATTGCTTTTAACCAGAGAACTTTCTGGGCGATTAAATAATTCTCAAGTTACTGTTAACGCCATACATCCAGGCTTTGTACAATCAAATATTACTATATGGCATCGTCTCAGTAAATATTTAGGTTTAGGTATTTCTTCGGAAGCCGGAGCATATAGTACCCTTATTTGTGCTACTTCCCCAGATTATCAGAATATTAATGGAAAATTTTTAGATAGTCACGCTCAAGAAATTATATTACCTGAAATAGCACAAAATCAAGAATTATCACAGCAATTATGGGAATATAGTTTATTATGGGCTGGTTGCAACCAACAGCAGAATACAAAGAAAATTAATTATGATGGTACTGATGAAATATGGGGGCCAAATTCTCTGAGTTTAAGCAGTAACGAAATAGCTGAGATTACCCAATATATTTTTGATAATATTATTTTAAGAATCCCAATAAAAATATTATTAAGACAGGTAGTTAAATCATTTATTAGATTTGATATTGGTTCGTTATTCATTATATCGGTTCAAGTGTTTACCAGATGTTTTTACATGGAAAGACATTTAGATTCACCTGTGATTTTGCAATTATGTGAAGATAAAAACTTATTAGAGAAGCTTAATGCTCATTTAGGGGATAACTTAGTATTATGGCGGTCAGAATTATGGGTAAATTATCCTGCCCAGCAATTAATTCCTTTTTGGCATCAAGACTCTTATTCTAAACTCCTGGAAGGAGATGGTAAAACTATCAATGCTTATATAGCTTTGACAGAAGTTAATGAATATAATGGATTTGAATATATACCTAATATTTACTTAAAAAGTTGCCAGATAAAAGGAACCGATCCTTTTAGTGGAAATAACTTTTTTGAAATCCCTGATGAAGTTGCAAAAAAAGCTATTCCTGTAGTATTACGTCCTGGTGAGTTTGTACTATTTACTAATACACTATTACATCGCTCAGTACGTAATAATAGCGGTAAAGTCAGACTTTCTTTAACGCTAAGGTTGACTCAATCAGGGGTAAAAGTTTTACCAGGTTATACTTCTAATTACCAGAAGCCTGTAATTTTGCAATCACAAAATAGCGTTGATCCTAAGAGAATGTCTAAGAAGTAAGAAAGCTCACGTAACTGTATCTGTCGTGAAAACAAATACTGGTTCTTCGGTTACTTTTATAAAGAATTAATAGAAAAGTGCCAGTTTAATAAACTGCGTAATCGAAAATTGCTAAAGTTACGAAAGCCATACCCAAGTCTTTTAATTTCTATCCTAGCACTGCTAAAAGATGGTTCAATACAACTCCTCAGAGAAAGCAACGGTATTAATTAATACTGCTAGGGTTTCTCTAGCAGCCACCCCAATACGGTTCGGATAAGCAGGGGAAGCAGGGGGGCAAGAGGGTATATGTTCAGCTATTTTTTTCTCCCCCTGCTCCCTCTGCCTGCCTCAACCAATAAATTCTTTAACCGAACGGTATTGGCAGCCACCCGACTTTACTAGGTATAATTCGCCATTCTGAGCGTCACAAAGTAAAAGGAAGAATCCCAATTTTTCGTCGCTCTGGCTTGGCTGCGTTACTGTTGATACAAAACATACTTTTCAAATTCCTCAAAGAGAGTAAAAAATTTCATGCAATACCGAATAGCCATGAGTTAGATACTGCTCCGATTAAGGCTGACCAAGAAAGTCTCCTTTGCCAAGTTCTACACCGCAGTGCCTAAGAATGTCATACGCTGTTGTGACATGGAAATAAAGGTTTGGTAAAACAAAATATAGGAGAAATGGCATTCCTTGAAAAGAGAGAGTGTTGTCACGCATCTGTAAGGTAATTGTTTTCTCCTCTGAACCATCAATTTGTTCAGGTTTAAATGTATTTAAATGAGAGATAGTTTGATGAATACGGTCAATAAGTTGAGGAAATGTAGTTTCATTGTCCTCGAATTTAGGTGGTTCTATTCCTGCTAACCGTGCTGCACCTCTATTTACTATGTCAGAGGCAATTTGCACTTGTTTTGATAATGGAAACATATCTGGAGATAGACGACTATTAATCAACACAGAAGGATCTATTTTTTTAGTTTCTGCATAAGCAGCACCTTTTTCAAGAATGTTTATAAGGTTATCCAGTGTTCGAATAGACACGGGTATTAAAGCTTGGTACATTGAAATGGTCATTGAGATTTCTCCAAAAAAAGTTCAAAACACTTTGAGCCGCCCCATCTAATCTTAGAGGGGATTGACTGGGATATTGTGTCAAAGAATATGGAACTGATACGAGTTCTCGATATGCTATCTGACGTTGGTGTGCGACTAGAATTTTGGTGAGGCTCAAAGACAGCCCCCATAGTTAATAATCACTGAATCCTTACAGAGTTAGTTCTTTTTGCTTGGGAGGAACTGACCTTTTAGCGATCGCTTTCTGTGCCCAACTTTCTCATGCAATCCATTCAGGCCGTTGCGGCGCATCTGTCACCAATTTACCAAACTTTTGAGGGTAAGCATCCTCAAAGTCTGACTTTTCACGGCGCAACGCTGATGAATTGTTTGCTGATTTTGTAGAGTGACAGATTATTTGACCGTAATCTGTCACTCTGGTCAAATAATTCGTCGCTTTATAGCCATCCTGACAACGCGTTTAATTAGAATTAAACTGCAAAACATTCTTCAAAAAATGGATAAAACTTGTTCGCTAACAACTCAAACCTTTCTCCAATACAATCAGGGCGAGCTATTTTATAACCTCTGCCATTGTACCAATCAGGATTCTTCCCTGGAGAATAACATAGATAAGCCGTGCCCTCTTTGTAGTACCCAGATATAGTTAAGATATTTATTTTAGGTAAATAATTTACTTGAAAATTCCCTACAGCACGGTTTCCACTTTTAAAAGTAATGGCTAAATTATTATCAATAATGTTTTGATAGTCTTGATGTAATGATTTTAAATAAATTTGTGGTACAACTAAAGCTGCATGAACCTTGCCGATTTTTCGAGCAGATAACTGAAACTGAGTGTCGCTAAAAACTTGCCCAGCAATCATAGTAACCTCTGCTTGAAAATTTATTTGTACTGCGTAAAGAAGTCGTTCTAAATCTATATTGAGCATTGCTTTACCTTTGAATATTCAAATATTGTCAAGAAATATTATGAGATTTTAGTATCTAAAATTTTGCTGAGACAAAAAAATTAATAAAAATGAAATTGGCAGAGCGATTAATCATTAGATCCTATGGGTCTAAATTGATATTTATCTTAGATACATACAGCACAATCTGTTTTCCAGAAATATACTGGAAGTAGATCAACTTGCTAGTGTCCAATTTGTTCTTTATTAGCTCACCATCAGCCACGCCTACAGCTTTAGCGACGAGAGACAGATTAGCTCTCGGTCGTCAAATACAACTGTGTTAGAAAATTTGGGGCGCTCACTGCAAAATCCAGTAGTAGTGCTAACTGGGTCACTCTTGTTGGTTTATGTTGGTATGGAAGCTTGCATCGGCAACTGGGCATACACTGTGCAATCCGTCGCTCGCCAAACTCCCGAATTGATTGCTGGTTACAGCGTTAGTGCCTACTGGCTAGGATTAACATTGGGACGAGACTATCAAGGTTGAATCGGTAGTCCCTAAAATCCACGAGCATTATTGGTCAGACTAAAGTGCGATCGCAGAAATGAATCCATAAGTAGTTTAGCTTTCCCCATGAACTTGTGCTGCAATCTTGTCGAGGCGATCGCATTCCCCCAATCCCAGAAGCGTTGCACCAAAAGCGTGAGAATTGCACGCATCTTGTCATTGAATAAAATACTACTTCATATATTTGATTACGGTGGCTGGAGTAGCAATTAAGCCAGACCGACGAAGACTAAAAACCCGATTATGAGCAAAGACTGCTAGACCAGTCTTGATGACCTCGATTTGGTTGACACTTGTATTGCCGACCTACCCAGACAATTTCCCATTTATTTTTGTTGCGTCTCAACTCGATGCGATTTCGTCTCCCGATCACTGAATCATCAGCCAAACCTACTGTGGTATGAACGATTACAGATGTGTTTTGTGTAGGATACGCAACTGAAATCTCCTCAGACTTTCTTCCTTCTTGTTCTTCTAAGTTGCTAAACAATTGTGCAGCCACAGCTTTTGGAATAGTAACTTTAATACGGTTAGAAGAGATAAATTCTTGCACCTTAATTACCTGAAAAGCAGAATGTGGGTTACTTTGGGCAGACGCAACACCCTGTAATTGCGTGCATATCATAGCAGATGAGATTAGTGAAAGTTTAAGCATGGAAGGGGGCATAGTGATGCGTATAATAATTTTTATAGTAATTCGAGTATGAAAAAAAAGGTTTAAAATAGATGCCTTTTGGCACGGTAAAAGCACAGACCTATCTATCTTTTAAAGATGCGATCACTCCCATTGCTAAAGTCAGACGTAGAAATGCGCGAACCCTGATCCAAATGAATAGTCCAAAGCTTCAAAATATTCTAACCTTTGATTAGTGCTTTGCTATCCAAGCGTTACGGTTTGCTTCTCTATTTTGATAAACACTGACAACTGTTACTATCTTCGAGCAAGTCTAGTACACTGTGCCGGAAGACAAGGGACTTGAGTCACTTGTTAATTGAGATAATAGCTGGATTTACGCCGTGCTGTACTAATGTATAAGTAGTATGTATCAACACAACCTTCAAGATTTAGTAATCCTACATAAGTAGTGATTTGCTGTTGTGTTCTCACTAGTAGTCATTCACACTTCAGATAGCGGTTGAGAAAATATTTGCAACCTAAACTAGCAATTGACTCAAAAATCCTTGGAGATATATAGATATGCAAACCAAACAGCTCGGTAATTCGGAGCTTCACATTACCCCAATCGGTTTTGGAGCCTGGGCGATCGGTGGAGGTGGATGGGCTTTTGGTTGGGGAGCGCAGGATGACCAAGAATCGATTGAAGCGATCGCTCACGCTCTGGATCTGGGCGTTAATTGGATTGACACCGCAGCTATCTATGGTCTGGGACATTCGGAGGAAGTTGTTGCTAAGGCGCTCAAGGGTCGATCTAATCGCCCTTACATTTTCACTAAATGTTCAATGATTTGGGATGAAAAGGGCGAAATTGGTCGTAGCTTGAAGGCGGATTCTGTGCGGCGGGAAGTTGAAGCTAGTTTGCGCCGACTTGATATTGAAACCATTGACCTCTACCAGATCCACTGGCCTAACCCAGAGTCAGAAATTGAAAAAGGCTGGACGACTCTTGCCAAGCTCAAGGATGAGGGTAAGGTTCGTTATATCGGGGTTTCAAATTTCAATGTAGAACAGTTGAAACGTATCCAAAAGATTGCACCAGTTACTTCATTGCAACCGCCTTATTCGCTGGTTAAGCGCGATGTCGAAAACGAGATTCTGCCTTTTTGTCAGGAAAACAACATAGGTGCGATTGTTTATTCACCTATGCAATCTGGCTTGCTTACAGGAAAGATGACACCTGAGCGGGTTGCCAATTTACCAGATAATGATTGGCGCAGGAATAGCGGTGAATTTCAGGAGCCACGTTTATCTCGTAACCTGAAGTTGGTGGAGGTGTTACAGGATATTGGTAAGCAACACGATCGCTCCCCCGGTGAGGTGGCGATCGCTTGGACTTTAAACAATCCGGCGGTGACGGCTGCGATCGTTGGCGCACGCAATCCTAAGCAGGTGGAAGGAATCATCGCTGCTGGGGAATTTCGCCTCAATCAGCAGGAGCAAGCTCAGATTGGCGCTTTCTTGAGTGAGAATCCATAAAAGAGGTTTTGCGTAAACTTTGAATAGTAGCGATCGCATGTTTCGCCACAATATCAATTTCCTCTTGGGTATTAAACCGTCCAATCCCAAACCGCACTGAGGCATAAGCTAGCTGTTGGGAGTTCCCCAGTGCTGTCAGAACATGGGATGGTGCAGTACTTGCCGATGAACAAGCAGAACCAGAAGAAATCGCCATTACTGGCTGCAATCCTAGCAAAAGTGCGGCTCCATCCACCCCCTCAACGCTGATATTCAAGTTTCCCGCCAATCGCTGTTGAGGGTGTCCGTTGAGATGAATTCCTTCAAGTTGAGAAAGCTGTTCCCACAAGCTTTGCCTTAACTGAGTGAGGCGTTGGTTTTCTGTTGCTTGTTCAGCCAAGGCGATTTCTACAGCTTTCCCAAAGCCGACAATTTGCGGTGTATACAATGTCCCAGACCGCATCCCCCGTTCATGTCCGCCGCCGTGCTGCTGGGGAGCTAGTTGCACTCTGGGGTTGCGCCTGCGGACGTACAGCGCCCCAATGCCCTTTGGCCCATATACTTTGTGTGCTGTTAGCGACATCAAATCAATTTTCATCGCTTGCACATCCAGGGAAATTTTACCAATAGCTTGGGCTGCATCGGTATGGAAAATGATGTTGTAAGCATGGCATAGTTCCCCAATTTCGGCTATTGGCTGTAAAACGCCAATTTCGTTATTTGAAGCCATCACCGAAACCAAAATTGTCTCAGGACGGAAAGCTTTGTTTAACTCAGTTAAATCAATCAGTCCATCTTGTTTAACGGGGAGAATAGTAATTTCAAAACCCAAAGTTTTTAAATAATTACAAGGATCAAGAACTGCATTATGTTCAGTGGCAACAGTAATAATATGCTGACCTTTTTTAAAATAAGCTTCCGCAACACCTTTAATAGCTAAATTATTCGCCTCTGTTGCACCACTAGTAAAAACAATCTCTTCAGGAGTAGCGTTAATTGCTCCTGCTAAAATCTCTCGTGTTTGCTTAACAGCAGCTTCTACTTCCCAACCGTAAACATGACCGATACTTGCTGGGTTGCCAAATTTTTCTGTGAAGTAGGGGAGCATTGCTGCTAATACTCGTTCATCTACGGCTGTAGTAGCGTGGCAATCAAGGTATATAGGACGAATAGACATAATTATTAACTCAAACTTTGACTCAATTTTTTTAATACACTTAGAGGATGTTTGAAAAGTCAGCCGAGGGGTAAAAAAGCTCTCTAGGTATAAACTATGAATACGTAGAACACAGCACCGAGAGAGCAACATGAGTAAAGCTTACCCCAGTAATCTGACTCGCGCCCAATATGAATTCCTGAGTGACATGAT
>NZ_DASQZC010000100.1:0-5558 GCF_035638895.1 Nostoc sp.
TCTAACAATGGTGATAGACCCATTTGCTCTAGTGCATCTAACCCACTGGGCATTAATCCCTCACCGCGAAAAACACGATGAAAGTCTTTTGCTGCTTCAATTAACGTTACAGCAATACCACGTTTTGCAAGGAGCAGAGCAAGGGTTACACCTGTTGGGCCTGCGCCCACAATTACAATTTGCACTACCTCATCTCTCCTTTATAGATGTTGGTCGAATTATTTTTGGATTAACCCAAACCCAGTTCTCGTTTTAGCAAGTTAATTGAGTTAGTACCGATATAATTTTCAACCTTAATCAGCTTCGGTGGACGAATAATATCTTCATCACATGCTTGCACGGCTGCTTGTACTGCCGCAAAACTGGCTTGATCACTTATGATTACCTCAGCCCGTTTAACCATTGCTTGAAGTTTATAAACATCTTTTGGTTGCGAAGTCATCACTAATAGTTCATCTCCTCGCAGACCGTGGAGGATGACTTCTGCTGCTCGTGCAATCCCGGAACTGAGGCTAACTATACCTACACAGTTTTCTTTTGGTAGGGTTTTCAATAGGCTGAGTTCTTTGCTGTAGTCGTAGATATCTAGAGGAATTACCCGTGCAGCTTTAGGAGCTGCGATCGCTTCCACATTACTGATAAAATACCGACTTGTGACTACTGTCGCAGAGGTAGTTTTATCTAACACAGCAGTTAATTCTTCCATTGCTACCAACTGGACTGGTATTTTTAGCGATCGCTCTAATTCATAGACCATCAACTCACCAGCACCCATGTCATAAGATGGAACTGCAACCAGTACCCGCGCACTACAACGCAAGCGCCAGTCAATTTCTGCTAAAAATAGCTCTCTGGCTTGATTGAGTGAACATCCTTGAGTGAGCAAATCATCGAGTGCTTTCTGGACAACTTGATATGCATCAGGATTTTGTTTGAGAATTGGTGATTGCAGTCTACTACCGCCCTCATGACCTTGGGGACGAACATAAATTCCGGAACCAGCCATACTTTCAACAAATCCGTCTTCTTCTAGTTGACGGTAAACTTTGCTAATGGTATTACGGTGTAACCCAGTTTGCATTGCTAATGCCCTTGTGCTTGGCAATTTGTAAGCAGGGGGATATTGCCGAGAAGCGATCGCAAACCGGATTTGATTAAACAGCTGGGTTGATGCGGGAATTTCGCTGTCTGGCTGAATACGGAATTGAATCATCAGCAAACCTCCTGAATACTGAGTGGGGAGTGGGGAGTGGGGAGTAGGGAGTGGGGAGTGTTGGTTTACTACTCAGCACACAGCACTTTTAACTCAGCCCTCCTTTAGTGACCAGCTGCATTTGCTACATGTCAAATATTTTATTTACACATGAAGTTTTTCTGGTACAAATTTCTAATGCGCTGCTATTGGTAATTGATAATTTAAATGGAAATGACCTGGGCATACTGGCATAGTTATATCAAATAAACACACGGCTAATCATACAGCACTAGTAAAAATTATTATGACAGAGCAAGCAATAATTACCACAACGGTTAATCTTTTGCAAGATAATATTCAACTCTCTGCTTATTTAGCAGAGCCAAAAGAAGCTGGATTTTACCCAGGAGTGGTGGTATTACAAGAGATTTTTGGTGTTAACGTTCACATTCGGGATGTTACAGAACGGATTGCCAAACTTGGGTATGTAGCGATCGCACCTGCACTTTTTCAACGGACTGCTCCTGGTTTTGAAACCGGATACACACCCGAAGATATTGAAACAGGCAGAGGCTACGCAATGCAAACTCAAGCCTCAGAGTTATTGAGCGATATTCAATTAGCAATTGACCACCTCAAAAATCTGCCCCAAGTCAAAAAAGATAGTTTTGGTTGTATTGGTTTCTGTTTTGGTGGTCATGTTGCATATCTTGCAGCTACTTTACCAGATGTTAAAGCTACGGCTTCCTTCTACGGCGCTGGAATTACCACTCGCACACCAGGAGGTGGCGCTCCCACTGTTAACCGTACCAGAGAAATTACAGGCACTCTCTATGCCTTTTTTGGTAGAGAAGATGCTAGCATCCCACCCGAACAAGTAGATGAGATTGAAGCAGAGTTAGAAAAATATAAAATTCCTCATCGTGTGTTTCGTTACGATGGAGCTGATCACGGATTTTTCTGTGACCGTCGTGCCAGTTATAATCCTAAAGCTGCTGCTGATGCTTGGGAGCAAGTCAAAGAACTCTTTAGTCAACTGAATTAGTCATTGGTCATTGGTCATTGGTCATTAGCAAAGGACAAATGACAAATGACAAATAACAATCTAAACTCCAGTTGCACCATATCAAATAACAATTAATCTTCAAAAGTCATGAATTCCGAATCGAAACTTTCTCAAACAGCCAATTCGCCGTTTACAATGGACGATTTTGCCAAAGCACTAGAAAAACACGACTACCAGTTTCAAAAGGGACAGGTTGTACATGGCAAAGTGTTCCAACTTGACCATGATGGAGCTTATGTCGATATTGGTGGCAAGTCGTCAGCTTTTCTGCCGCGCGATGAGGCTTCTTTGAGAGCAGTTACCGATTTATCGGAGGTGCTGCCATTGCAAGAGGAAATGCAGTTTTTGATTATCCGAGATCAGGATGCAGAAGGTCAAGTCACCCTTTCTCGCAAGCAGTTGGAAATCCAGCACATCTGGGAACGACTGGCCGAAATGCAGGAAAATGCTCAGACTGTGCAAGTTCGGGTTATGGGTGTAAATAAAGGTGGTGTCACCGTCGATATTCTTTCCTTGCGGGGATTTATTCCGCGATCGCACCTGGCAGAGCGTGATAATTTAGAAGCTCTCAAAGGTCAAAATCTGACTGTAGGCTTTTTGGAAATTAATAAAAACACCAACAAACTCATCCTTTCCCAGCGTTTAGCAACTCGTTCTAGCAACTTCAGTTTATTAGAACTAGGTCAACTGGTGGAAGGTAAAGTTACTGGCATCAAACCTTTTGGTGTGTTTGTCGATTTAAATGGTATGGGGGCTTTGCTTCATATCAAGCAGGTAAGCCAAAAATTTATCGACTCATTAGAAAAGGTATTTCAAGTTGGTCAGCCCATTAAAGCTGTAATTATTGACTTGGATGAAGGTAAAGGGCGGGTTGCTCTTTCTACCAGAGTTCTGGAAAACTTCCCTGGCGAAGTGTTAGAGAATATGGATGAGGTGATGGCTTCGGCTGAGGCGCGAGCTAATAGAGCTAATAACAAAGCTGCTGAATAGTTTTGAGGTGGGCTGCTTGCACAAAGTGTTTAAATCACCGTCTGAAACAATTTTGAATTGTTAATACTCCCTCTGCATCTGCAAAGATGTGGGGGGATTTTAAATTCTGACTTAACGCTATCCAGATAATCAGTTCTGCTCTAGAAGAGATGAATTCACCCACAGATGAGCAAGCAGCACTAATTCGGATAACTTTGGAGGGCAGGAAAATGAGCTATCCTGACCGATACGACCAGGAAAACCTGCTGAATTTGCACAAAGCTAAGATGTCGCTTGAACAAGCTGTTGACTTATTGAGCCAGTAAAACTAATCCTATTACCTCATCCCCTGCATCTACAAAAATGTGGGGGATAATTTTTTGAGATTAAGATAAATAAGGTATGACTTATTGGCTAATAAAGACCTAACCCCCAGCCCCTTCCCTGCGAGCGTTGGGGAGTAAGATTCAAAGGCTCTCTCCTAAAAGGAGAGAGGAATGGAAGTAGTGTCAAAGTGTATTGCATACAAACGAGCGAACCCCTATATAAACCCTGTAACTATTCAATTTAGGTATTTATATGTTTCTAATAACTGGAGCAACGGGAGCAATTGGTCGCAGAGTTGTGCGACTACTACGGCGACGAGAACAATCTGTGCGGGCATTTGTCCGCCTTACCTCGCGCTACAGCGAGTTAGAACACCGGGGTGCAGAAATCTTTATCGGTGACTTGCTAGAAGAAAGAGATATCCAGAAAGCTAGTCGGGGTGTCAAGTATGTTATCAGCGCCCACGGTTCTGATAGCGATGCCCTCTCTTTAGATTACCGCGCCAATATTGAACTAATAGACCAGGCGAAAGCCAATGGTGTAGAGCATTTTGTCTTCATTTCCGTATTGGGAGCCGATCGCGGATATGAAGACGCTCCTGTGTTCAAAGCCAAACGAGCAGTAGAGCGATATTTGTCAGCTAGTGGCTTAAATTACACTATTTTACGCCCATCTGGATTAGCATCTAACTTGCTGCCATTAGTAGAACAATTTCGGGAAACGGGATTGTATTTGCTAATTGGCGATCGCAAAAACCGTAGCTCAATTGTCAGTACTGATGATTTGGCAAGGATAGTAGTGGATTCTGTGACAGTTGAAGGCGCTCGTAACCAGATTTTACCAGTGGGAGGCCCGGAGATTTTATTAAGGGAAGATATTCCCCGGATTTTTGGTCGGATTTTCGCCAAAGAACCAGTAATAATTAACTCACCCCTATTTCTCATTGATGGGTTACAGAGTGCATTGGGTTTATTTAATCCCCAAACCCAAAAAGCTTTAGGAACTTATCGTACATTGCTAGCAAATGAATTTTTCTGTACAAAAGATGAAATTGCCAATTTGGAGGCGATTTATAACTTCAAGTTGGAGACATTAGAAAGTTTTTTGCGGCGTTATCTAGCAGTTTAAATGGGGAGTGGGGAGTAGGGAATAGGGAGTAGGGTGAAGAAAAACACTATAAATGATAAATAAACAATAAATTATTCCCCCATTCCCCACTCTCCACTCCCCACTCCCCATTTTTAAAATCTAAAATTCTATGAAATCTTCCCTAGCTGTAAATGCTGCTCAAGCACGTCAGACAAAAGAGCGATTCGCCCAACCAGAGGAACAACTTACTTATGAGTTGGGGAAGGCGGTACAGGAATTGCCACCCCTGTACACTAGACTATTAGCGGGAACGATGAGCGTCATCGTATTTGGAACGATCGCCTGGGCGTACTTCTCGCAAATAGATGAAGTAGCAACAGCACCAGGGGAATTAATTGCTTCTACACAGGTAAGACCGGTGACATCCTTGGGTGGGGGGTCAATTGTTGCTGTTAAAGTGCGAGAAGGCGATCGCGTTACTAAAGGTCAAATTCTGGTTCAAAAAGATCCAGATTTGCAAATAACCGATGTTTCCCGCCTAGTCAAATCTTCTAGATTGATTCAAGACGATTTGCAACGTTTGGATGCAGAACGCACCGGAGGCAAAACTACTGGGACGAAAGTGCAAGATGAACTGTTAAGTTCTCGCTTACAAGACTTCCAAGCGCGTCAAGCAGGGGCAGAAGCAGAAGCAAATCGCCAAATAGCACTTATAGATCAAGCCAAAGTCCGTTTAACTCGGTTGCAAGACAACTTAGTGAATGCCAAAAGCAGCGTTGCCAATGCCAAAACAAACCTTGTCAACGCAGATAGCATTCGGATCAAAATTGAAAGTAATTTGGCACTGGCACAAGAAAGGGAAAAAAGCCTACGCACCTTAATGACTCCTGGTGCTGTACCTCGTGTCGATTA
>NZ_DASQZC010000101.1:0-47720 GCF_035638895.1 Nostoc sp.
GATGTGCAATTCAACTTCCGGGACAGCGTGGAACCCGTTTACCGAGAGTCAGTTGAGTTACTCCTGAAATCCCAAGAAGGAAAATCACCAGATGAAAAAATATTAGAGAAAGCACGAGAGCGCATTGAAGCACTCCAAATAGCAGAATTGAACGACTTCTTCCAGCAAGCTTGCCTACAAGGTCAAAGAATATCCCTCGATCAAGTGGTAGATAAAGATAATCCTACATCTGCCATTATTTATCCGATTATTCTTCCTGACGAACTCCAGGTAATTGTTAAAATTCCCAAACAACCCCTACAAAACTACAGTAACAAGATATCCCAAGCAGATGTAGAGAAACTCTTAGTAGAACTGCGAAAAAATCTTGTCAATCCCACCGCTATCAAGGCAGTTCAAACCCAAGCACACCAAGTTTACGACTGGCTGCTCAAACCCATTGAGTCACAATTGCAAAAAAGTCGGGTAAATAGCCTAGTGTTTGTCCTTGATGGCGCGTTACGCAATTTACCAATGGCCGCTCTCTATGATGGTAAGCAATATTTGGTAGAGAAATATGCAATTACTCTGAGCGTGGGTTTGCAACTTCTCGACCCTAAACCGCTAATACAACAGCAATTAAGGGCGCTAACCGCAGGACTGACTCAACCGCCACCAGGTTTTTCTAAGTTTGCACCGTTGCTTGCGATCAAATCTGAATTCGACGGCATTATTAAAGCAGGAGTCTCGACCACTAGCCTAATAGATAGAGATTTTAAGAAAAAGAATTTAGAGAGTGAAATTGCTGATACTTCATTCAACATAGTGCATTTAGCAACCCACGGTCAGTTTAGTTCCCGCCTTGAAGACACTTTTATTTTGGATTTCGATGGTGAAATCAACGTCAAAGATTTTGATACTCTCTTCCGCAGTCAGGGTAAAACCATAGTAGAGTTATTAGTTTTGAGTGCTTGCCAGACAGCGACAGGAGACAAACGTGCAGCACTGGGTCTTGCAGGAGCAGCTGTACGAGCTGGGGCACGCAGTACCATAGCGTCCCTGTGGCAAATTGACGATCGCTCCACAGCAATGTTTGTTAGTGCCTTCTATCGAGAACTCAAAAAGGGCAAAATTAGCAAAGCCGAAGCTGTTCACCGGGCCCAGCTAGAACTCCTGAAACATCCTAACTACAAAGCACCAAGCTTTTGGTCTGCTTATGTGTTGATTGGGAATTGGTTGTAATTTGGAGATAAACTAAATGAGCCGTTTTTTTGTCGCTCTTTTACCACCACAAGACATTCAAGACTACGCCAACCAGATTAAGCAATACTTCGCCCATCGCTATGCTAGTAGTGGGTCGCTAAAATCTCCGCCTCATATTACCCTGCAACCACCCTTTGAATGGGCAGATGATAACTTGCCACTGTTAGAAGCATCCTTGAAGGAATTTGCTAGTAGACAACAGCCAGTAGCAATTACACTCAAGGGGTTTGATGCCTTTGCGCCTCGTGTCATATACATTAATGTAGTCAGAAGTCAAGAACTTTGGACTTTGCAAACTGATTTAATGACTTATGCAGAAAGCAACTTGGGAATCGTTGACAAGGTTTCTAAAACTCGCCCATTTGCTCCCCATATAACGGTTGCGTTTCGAGATTTAACAAAGCAAAACTTTAGAGTTGCTTGGCCAGAATTTGCAAAGCGTCAGTTGCATTTTGAGTTTACTGCCGACAAATTAACATTACTCCTTCACGACGGTAAGCGCTGGAATATTAAGTCGGAGTTTGGTTTTCTGAGCAATGAGTAACGTCTAAAGGAACTCCAAAAAATAAATTATCCAATTTTTGGAATCAAAACGATTTTTCCTCCCCCTGCTCCCTGCCCCCTGCCCTAAAAATCGCGCTACTTAAACTACCAAAATGACGAGCTTACGGCATTATTACTGCGTAATTTTGTCTGGAGCATTGTCGTTATAATGGCATGTAATATGTGCGATCGCTATTTAGAAACAAACCGAGGCGATCGCCCATCAAAGCTAAATGTTTCAAAGAGTTGCACCTTGGGTCACGCATCGCTTAAAGTTTGGAACGCCTTGTAAACAAACATGTTAAATTTATTGATTTCTACTTACATAATTTTTGTAAAACCAGATACATTAAATGGTAGTTTAGTAGCAAAGGAACCAAAAAGTATGGCTGTTAGTAGCCCTGAAGTCATCCGTCATATATTGATTGGGTTGGGATATTTAGCTCCTGAGATAGATCCTAAGCCGGATCTGACTAAATTTGCTCCCTGGAAGCGGAATAACAACTCCTTGACAGATAATCCTACCGAAGAAGCAATTAAAAAGTTTCAGAAACAGTATCCACAAAAACTTGAGGTTAATGGTAACGCTGATGCCCAAACTCGAAGTGTAATGGAAGAAACAGTCATCGGACTTCAGAATAGATTAAAGTTTCACGGTTTTGCAACCAATACCGAAATTCCAAAAGGCTTGCCTTTTTATGGGCCAGCCACTTATACAGCAGTCAAGAAATTTCAGAAATCTCAGGGTTTAACTGAAAATGGCATTGCCGCTATTGAACAGCGTCAAAGTCTACAGCAATCTACTCTCACAAACAAGCCGCAGTCGCAGCCACAGTCACAGATTAAGCTGATAGATTTATTGGCTCAATTCAAAAAGAATCCTCAAAATTCTTCTTACAGTACAGCCCTAGGTAACTTACAACAAAATCTACCCAAAGACGTTTTGCACAAAGTTACTAACAAATGGAGAGGGACAAACGATCAAAATCCTGAGATTGTCAAGCTGGCGAACCTATTCACCTATTATGATAACAACAATCAAAACCATCGTGATGCACTAACTCACTTACAAAGTCAGATCACCCCAGCTATCTATAAAGAATTTATTAATCTCTGGAATAAGAAGTGAAACACCTATCACTGAGGGAGCAACGCAAATCAGTGGTGGCTTCGCGTCTCACTCGTCCTATTTATAACGCAATACGCTTGGGTTAAGGATTTTTGGTATGTAGAGACTAGCAATTGCAACGTCTCTACAAAGGATGTGGGATTTAACTGAACTGTATTGATTTATAACGTGATATCACGTCCGCATAAATAGTTATGCTAACCACAGCCATTACACCCCACCCCCAGCCCCTCCCCGCCTGCGGGGAGGGGAGACAAAGCGTAGCTTTGGCGGGGTGGGGAACTTCTGGTTTAATAAGCAATTAAGCGGACATGATATCACCCGTTGAACTCACGCTATCTTAAAGGAAGTGGTAGACCATCACGCCCTTAGCCAGAAAAAACCGTAATGACTGATGAACAACTCAAACTGTTCACGCCTCGACGGAGTGAAGCAGCATTTATTTTCTTAAACAGCCGATAATGTAAATAAATGTAATAAAACCCTCAGCAGGACAAAAGCATCTATGCGTGTAATTTTGATGACAGGTAAAGGCGGCGTGGGCAAAACTTCCGTTGCTGCTGCGACTGGACTCCGTTGTGCGGAACTAGGCTATCAGACATTGGTTTTAAGTACAGATCCCGCGCATTCGCTGGCAGACAGTTTTGACATAGAACTGGGACATGCACCCCAAAAAATTCGCCCAAATCTGTGGGGTGCAGAATTGGATGCTCTGCAAGAACTTGAGGGAAACTGGGGTGCGGTAAAACGTTACATTACCCAAGTTTTACAGGCAAGGGGTTTAGACGGCATACAGGCAGAAGAATTGGCAATTTTACCAGGCATGGATGAGATTTTTGGCTTGGTAAGGATGAAACGCCATTACGATGAAGGCGAGTTTGATGTTTTAATTATCGACTCAGCCCCCACGGGTACTGCACTGCGCTTGCTGAGTTTACCTGAAGTCGGTGGCTGGTATATGCGCCGTTTTTACAAACCATTCCAAAACATCTCCGTAGCACTTCGCCCTCTGGTTGAACCTTTTTTTAGACCAATTGCTGGTTTTTCGTTACCAAATAAAGAGGTGATGGATGCACCTTATGAGTTTTATGAACAAATTGAAGCTCTGGAAAAAGTATTAACAGACAATACTCAAACTTCAGTGCGTCTGGTAACTAATCCCGAAAAGATGGTGATTAAAGAGTCTCTGAGGGCCCATGCTTATCTGAGCTTGTATAATGTGGCAACAGATTTAATTGTGGCTAATCGAATTATTCCCCGCGAAGTCCAAGACCCATTTTTCCAACGCTGGAAGGAAAGTCAGGAGCAATATCGCCAGGAGATTCATGATAATTTCCACCCTCTACCGGTGAAAGAAGTTCCACTATTTTCTGAGGAAATGTGCGGTTTAGCTGCCTTAGAACGCCTGAAAGAAACTCTTTATAAAGATGAAGATCCGACTCAGGTTTATTACAAAGAAACGACTATGAGAGTCGTACAAGAGCAAAACCAATACAGCTTAGAAATTTATTTACCTGGAATTCCGAAAAACCAAGTTCAACTGAGTAAAAATGGAGACGAATTAAACATTACTATTGGCAACCACCGTCGTAACTTGGTTTTACCACAAGCTCTAGCAGCGCTACAACCAGGGGGAGCAAAGATAGAAGATGATTATCTTAAAATTCGCTTTGCTGACAATATAAAAGTTTAATCTTGCTACGGCAATGTTCGACAAAAAGCCAAAAGCAAAAAGCAAGAATCTTTTCTTGTAGCTAGTACAGACGCAATTTTTTAGCGTCTGTTTTTGTGATAATTGGGTTAATTTTTATAAAAGGTAAATAAATATTTCTATTAATGATTTGCCCGTAGTTCCACTGAAGACAAATTGATTAAATAAATTTCAAAATGGCTTTAGATTTAATTATGTCATTTTGCAAATTATTAATTAATTTTGTTATAAGCAATGACCTCCAACCCTGAACCAGATTTACCCTTATGTCGTCATGAAGAAAGTTTACTACGCCGGATTACAAACCGTATCCGGCGAAGCTTAGAGTTTGAAGAAATTATCACAGTGACGACCGCAGAAGTGCGATCGCTCCTAAAAACTGACCGAGTGATGATTTATAAATTTCATGCCGATGGCAGTGGTCAGGTCGTTGCTGAGTCAATTTATAACAATCATTTGCCGTCACTACTGGGGCTGAATTTCCCTACTGAGGATATTCCACTAACGGCCCGTGAGCTATTTATCAAATCACGGGTGTGTTCTTTTGTCAATGTTGATACTCAACAGATTGGCCAAATTCACCTGCGTGACTTGGAAAATGGAGAAACTTTATCAGAGGAAATCCGTTACCGCCCTGTAGACTCTTGCCATATTGAATATTTGACAGCAATGGGGGTAAAGTCCTCTTTAGTAGCGCCTATTCTCTATCAAGATCAACTTTGGGGGCTACTGGTGTCTCATCATTCCCAAGGGCGGTTGATTTCTGAATATGACCTGGAAGCAGTACAAATGGTAGTTGAGCAGCTGTCAGTGGCGATCGCTCAAAGTACACTGCTTACTCAAGTCCGCAAAACAGGGGAACGGGAAGCGATCATTAACCGCATTGCTACCCTACTACATTCATTACCAACAATTGTATTACAACCAGCCCTAGAAGCGGCTGTTGCTGCCTTTAATGGCGTTGGTGGACGGCTTTGCATTAGAAATGCAGCTTTTGATTCCCACAATAGTAGCGTGACCAGCTTAACAGAATGCTTGATACCAGGAAATACTTGTATCAAGCTTTTTATCTGTGGACAGCAACCTGTGATGCCAGAACAAACTATATATCCACTAATAGAACAGTACAGTGTCTGGCACGAACATCACAAGTCCACTAACTACGATGTTTGGGCGATTTTAGATATACATAACACTCCTAGCTTGCGAAGTTTGCAACCTGCTTTTCAACCAACTAAAATTCGTAGCATGTTGATGATCCCACTTCTGTATCGTCAGCAGTTGTTAGGCTATTTAAGTATTTTTCGCAACGAAGTAGATACAGAAACTATCTGGGCGGGTCACTATGACAGCGATCAAAGGCAGTTGTACCCCAGGCGATCGTTTGAAGCTTGGCGCGAATCTAAAAAAGCACAAGCTCAAAAATGGACAGTTGAAGAGATTGAACTAGCTAGAAACCTGGGTAAACACTTTGCTTCAGCAGTTCAGCAATATGAACTACACCAACAAGTGCAAACCTTCAATGAAAATTTAGAAAAACAAGTTAAAAGGCGCACAGTTGAGTTACAACGGACAGCTGAACAAGAACAGGCTGTTTTTAGAGTTATTGCCGAGATTCGGGAATCTCTTGACACAGATACCATTTTTCAAACAACTACTAAAGAAGTTTGTCAATTAATTAAAGCCGATCGCGTTTCTGTTTATCGTTTCGATTCTAATTGGGGTGGTGAATTTGTCGGGGATTTTGAGGCTGCTAGTCCCTACTGGTCGAATGAGTCAGAACTAGGTGTTAATACAGTTTGGAATGATACCTATTTACAAGATACACAGGGAGGACGCTACCGCAACAATGAAACATTTGCAGTCGGTGACATTTACAAGATGGGGTTTCATCAATGTCATGTCGATAATTTAGAACAGTTTCAAATTCACGCTTTTGTGCTTGCTCCGATTTTTGTTGGGCAAAAACTTTGGGGTTTGTTAGCAACTTATCAACATACTGGGCCCCGGCAATGGAAAGCCTCTGAAGTTAATTTTCTCAGTCAAATTGCTGGTCAAATGGGGGTAGCACTCCAGCAAGCTAATTTACTCACTCAGACACGAGAACAGACGTTAATTTTGCAACAAGCAGCAGAACAACAACGAGTATTGTTTGAAGTTGTTGCTAAAGTTAGAGAATCTCTTGATCTAGATGCAATTTTTCAGACAACTACCCAAGAAATCTGTAAATCACTACAAGCAGATCGAGTTGCAGTTTACCGCTTTGATGCTGATTGGAGTGGTGAATATATCGCTGAGTTTGTGGTTGATGGCTGGGTAAAGTTAGTAAGTGATACTAATACAGTTTGGCAAGATAGCTATTTGCAGGAAACCCAAGGTGGCCGATATCGTCATAATGAAAGTTTTGCAGTTGATGACATCTATCAAGCCGGCCATTCTGAGTGCCACGTTGCGGCTCTAGAAGAATTACAGGCAAGGGCTTATGCGATCGCACCTATATTTATCGGGCAACAGCTATGGGGCTTACTAGCAGCTTACCAGAACTCTGCACCCCGCCATTGGGAACCTTCGGAAATTAAGTTCATCACTCAAATTGCTAATCAGCTTGGGGTTGCACTTCAACAAGCGCAATTGCATAATCAAACCAAAGAGCAGACCCAAAAGCTGACTCAAGCTCTGCATGATTTAAAGCAAACTCAAACCCAACTGATCCAAACTGAGAAAATGTCCTCACTGGGTCAACTAGTAGCTGGTATTGCTCACGAAATTAATAACCCGGTAAACTTCATCTATGGCAACATAAATCATGTCAACGATTACGCTGAAGATTTACTCAGTATACTACACCTCTATTTGCAAAGTACCCCTAATCCCAGTCTTGAGATACGCGATCGCGCCTTTGAGATAGACTTAGAATTTCTGATCGAAGATTTGCCCAAAACTCTATCTTCCATGAAAATTGGAATTGATCGCATCCGGCAAATTGTCTTGGGTTTACGGAATTTCTCTCGCCTCGACCAGGCAGAAATGAAGCCAGTTAATATTCACGACGGCATTGATAGCACCTTGCTAATTTTGCAGCATCGCTTGAAAGCAAAACCAGAAAGTCCGGCGATTAAATTAGTCAAAGAGTACAGTAACCTGCCCTTAGTAGAGTGCTATGCTGGGCCACTAAATCAGGTATTTATGAACGTTTTAAGCAATGCGATCGATGCTTTAGAAGATTACATGGAATCTCAATCAAATCCTGATACCAGTCAAATTACCATTCGTACTGCTCTTGGAGAGCTTGAAGGCAATGTTAAGAGCGTAGTAATTCGCATTGCAGATAATGGCCCAGGAATACCAGAAGCCCTAAAAGCAAGAATCTGCGACCCATTTTTCACTACTAAGCCAGTGGGGAAAGGCACTGGCTTGGGGTTATCAATAAGTTATCAGATTGTCGTAGATAAACACGGTGGTGTGTTTAAATGTGATTCTCAACCGGGGTTAGGTACAGAATTTTGGATTGAAATTCCGATTAAACAAATCAGCAAATCGCACCATCAACTCCCGTAGCTTGGTTTGCTCCACTCCAAACTCACTTCTGGAAGTGCTTAGAGAGCGGATAATAGTTTTAGTTCCCATCAATGTAGTACACATCCCTCCGGTATTTTTGCATAAATGGGATGCTCCCTGTAATCCCTACAATCGATTCATTTTTAGAAACGTAATCAATTAAATTAACTGTTGGCGAATAAAATAGGAGAATCAAGAATCTTCAACTGGATTAATAGAATAATCAACAGTGTATAAGCTGTTGAAGAAATTAGACCCGTGATTAATTCTTTTTTTAGGTTATGCTCTTGAGGTTCTTTTTGAAAAATGTCTTTAGAACCAAATTGCATCAAGAGAATTCCCACAATATTAGAGAGCCAGTATCCTATAATTGAACAAGGTAGAAGTAATTTTGGGGAAAGTAAACTACATGCATACCCAAAACCATAAGCTATTGGCAAATTAAATAGTAAGTCATTCCACCAACATAGTGGTGACAATAAATATCCTAATACTAAAAAGAATCCACCTCTGAGTTTTTTGAAAATGTCTTTCTTGAACTCTTTTGGAGTTGACTGCTGTGAGTCCTCCAGAGTTGTGTCTCCTGTTAAATTTAACTCTTGGCTGACGTTTTGGACGCTTTCCATAAAAACCCACCAGTTCTATCGACTTAGTGTAGTTTAATATAGAAACTAAAGCAAAGTCTAGTACAGGAGGGATCACATTTTGGCTTTTTGATGCTGAAAGCTTTACCAATGAATAGTTTCAGCAAAATATAAGTTTAACTCAAATGCTATTGTGCTGTGATTTATACCAAAGATGCATGAGTGTGTAGCCCGTCGTAGACATTGCATCTTGTAAAATCTGAGTTTTTTCTATGATATCTAAGCTAAATAGAAGGATTTAAACCCAATTGAGACAATCACCGCGAGTTGTCGCTCAACAGGTTTCAAAATCAAAATATACCTTTTTAAATCATAGCATACGATGAAATCCAACACCGATACTGCAATAACCAAAGCCTCCTTAGACTGGGGTAAGTCGATGTTGAGTAGAAAAATTTTTATTTTATATATAGCCGGGGCAGAAATTTGAATTAATAATAGCTACAATAAAATTATTGAGGCATCTAAATAGGAAAATGACAGATTTAACTCCAAATAGCACATTTTTAATAGCAGGAATTGTTTTTATAACGATTGCCATCATCGGACAATCTAAATTAGGTTTTATTGAAATTAATCCCGGTTGTTTTGGCAGGTTTTTGGCTCTATTAATTGGGATTTCGAGCCTATTATATGCTTTAGGATTATTCAATATTTCAACAGTCAACTTTGACTTTTTAAGAACTTCTCTACTAGAACAGATTAAACAGAGTATAAGTTCAATAAATGACCTTTTGCAAGGCTCGTAACAAGTCTAGAGAATTAACTTTTTGGAAGGGTAAAATTAAACTTATACCCACTTTCTTATATTATTAATAATATGCTCCTACAAGACTGTAAATCAAACTAGTCATTACTAATAAGGTAACAATCACATAGATAAATTCTCGCTGTAATAGGAAAGCTAATAGGGAAATGAAAACACGCACAATTGGAATAGCAATTAATAGTAAAAGTCCGAGTTGAATAATGGCGCGTAGGCGTAGCCCGCCGTAGGCATCGCTACCTGATAAAACTGCTTTTACTACACCTGCTGGTGAGCGAAATTCCGATGGTTCGCCCTGAAAAAAGTGATATCCAGCAGGTTCAGCACCATCATGAATCAAGTAGAGTATACCCCCCAGCAAAACGATAGCACTAGCTATCAAAACGCCATATTTCATAAGATTACTGAGCAAATATTCCAATTGCTGCTCACTTGATGTTTTTGTCAAATTCTTGTTAACATCAATTTCACAGCTATTAGGCAATTGTGCTACTGTATTATTGGACTGTTCTAGTTGTTTGATATTAGAGTCTATATCTTTCTGCGGTAAGGTTAGTGTAACCACTTCATTATCAGATTGTGCCAGGAATGTCCAGCGAAAGCTACTATTAAATTTATACATTTTACAGCCCCCCTATTAAACTGTTGTAGACCATTTTCAAAGCCATTACCACTAGCACAACACTGAAGAGAATTCTCAAAATCTGCGTTTTAGCGCCTGTCAGAATTCGTGCGCCCAAGAAAGCACCAGGTAATACCCCCAACATCACTGGCATGGATAATCCTGGATCAATATAGCCGCGTGCTAGGTAAACTCCAGCTGATGCTGCTGCTGTCACGCCGATCATAAAATTGCTAGTGGTGGTAGAAACTTTGAAGGGTAAACGCATGGCTTGATCCATCGCCAATACTTTAAATCCCCCGGAACCAATACCAAGCAACCCAGAAAGCACCCCAGCTATTAACATCACACCAAATCCCATTGGTACTGAATAGACTTGATAAGACATTACTCCATCAGGAGTTGGATAAGTACCATTCAGTTTCAAATAATTTGCTATGGGATCTCCTACTTCATCTTCAATATGTTCTATTCTGGGTCGTTGTGAAAGGTATGCTGAATAAATGAGGACGATCGCTAGTACGATAGTTAGGGCTTTTACAGAAACGAAAGTAGCGATCATTGCTCCTGCGATCGCACCAATGGTTGTCGCTACTTCTAAAAACATTCCCAATCGCAAATTGGTATAGCCTTTTTTAATATAGATAGATGCTGCACCCAAAGAAGTAGCGATTACAGATACCAGTGAAGCACCAACGGCATAGCGAATATCAACGCCAAATACCGAAGTTAATAAGGGAACAATTACTACTCCACCTCCTAACCCAGTTAGCGCCCCTAACAAGCCAGCGCTAAATGAACCAATCCAAATTAGTAATGAAAATTCTAAAATAGTCAAATTTACTTCCTCTTTTTTTTACATGTATATCAAGATGCCAATATATTTTTTGTATTATTAAGAACTTAATTGTCAACTTAACTACTGGCTTACAAAAGATTGCGCCAGTACTTGCTAGAAAGAAAGACAATGTGGTTTTATGATTAAAGTTAGTTCCCAATGGAACATGGTGAGTGCATGGGCAACTGCGAATAAACTAGCGCTGGGACAAGTCAAGGTAGACGAAAAATCCCATGAGATTACAGCAATCCCAGAACTGCTCAAAGTTTTAGAATTATCTGGTTATATTGTGACAATTGATACAATCGGTTGCCGAAAACAGATTGTGAAGTTAATTACTCTAGCATTATGCAGATTATGTAATTACGTTAAAAAAGAATCAAGCTAATCTTTATGATGAAGTTGAAAAACTATTTAATTGAGGGATAAGTACAGGTTTTCAAGGACTTCAACATAGTACATACAAAACAGAAGAAGTGGCGCATGGTCGTCATGAAATTCGCAATTATTTAATGTTATTATTTGAACCAAAGAGAAGTGTCTTAAACGTGGAATAAAAAATAAACAGTTTCTCGCCGCGATGGATAACAACTAAGCTGTTGCGCCTTTAATTTGCACTAATATTTATTCAAAATGCTTGTGGGGTGGGCATCTTGCCCGCCCTGATTGTGCAAGTTGTATACATAACAGCTTATTTAACAAGAGTTTTAGCATTAGCCAAAAAAATAGCACGTCAACACTAGAATTGAGTATCTTATGTAAAAATTTCACTTATTTTTTAAGAGAATTTTACTTTTGTATCCCCAATCCATGAGTTTTTGAGTCTTAATAAAAATTTATATTTTTCAAGTTCAGATAATTCATGCTCTCTGATAAGATAGGATTTATTTTGTTTATAACTTTATCAAGTTTTACAGTTATCTAGATAATTTGAAAATACTTTTTAGTTTTTGTTAGTAAATAAGATGCGTTTGCCCTGGCTTATCTGCGAATGTCTTTTCCACTTTCAGATAGTTACGCTTAATGACTGACTATCTGAAAGTGGAAAATCTACATTTATCAAATCTACGTTCTACTATTTTGCAGGTAGATTATATTTGAGGCTATGGTGTAAATTTAAACACAGTTCCTTGTCCAGAAGTGCCTTCAGCAGAGGTGGTACCATAAAATGCACCATTAGCAAGTTGAATTAGGGTGGACTCTGGCGTTGCCCCATTCGTACCGTTAAAACTTAACAACAAAGTGAGGGTTCCTCCAGGTGTCAACCGATAGATGCCTCCTTTATTATTTGCACCACCTGTAGAAGTCGTACCGTAGAAGTTACCGTCGCTTCCTTTTGTGAGCGCAGCTGTGGGGTTAGCCCCATTGCTACCATTAAAACTGGCAATTAAAACTGGTGTACCGCCACCGAGCGGAAACCTGAATATAGCTCCTCGATTACTGGCTCCACCCAGAAAACTTGTGCCATAGAGAAATTTATCAGATTCAATTAATGCAGACCGAGGATTTCGCCCATTAGCGCCACTAAAGTTATATGAAGTTATTGCTCCTGCGGGAGTTAACTTGTATACCACACCATTATTAGTTGCTCCACCTGCTGAGGCGGTACCATAGTAGTTTCCGTCACTACCTAATTGCAACCTTGCTGATGGAGTTGCTCCATTAGTACCGTTGAAGTTAACTAAGATAGTAGGGACACCACCAGTCAGAGGAACCTTGAATACAGTTCCTCTGCTGTTGACGCCACCGGCAGAAGTTATCCCCCACAAATTGCCATCGCTACCTGAAATCAATCGACCTGCTGGGTTGGCTCCATTAGTGCCATTGAAATTTAAAAGAGTTGTCAAGTTTGTAAAAGTTGTTTTTTGCAACTTAAACAACGTACCGAGGTTATTTGTACCACCTGTAAAGGTTGCACCATATAGATTGTCATCACTTGCCTGGAATAATCTAGCAACTGGATTAGTTCCATTGGTTCCAGTGAAGTTAACTAATGTAGTCAGAGTACTAAAATTAGAACCAGTTAATTTGAATGCTGTTCCTCTATTTTGCGAACCACCTGCGGAAGTGGTTCCATAAAGATTGCCATCCTTCCCTGCAAGCACACCTGCTCTTGGGGCTGCTCCATTAGTACCATTGAAATTTACAACGGTCGTTAATGTTTGTGCAGAGGCTTGTTGCAAGGGCAATACTAATGGAGACGCCAACACAGCCAGAGAAGTTAAAATCAATACGCTATTTTTGCTTTGACGTTGTTTGCACAGTTTCATCTTGTTCACTTAACTCCTACAAAAATTTGCTCAGACACCAACCCGAAATAAATCTCCAGGCTACTCTTTAAGAACTGCTCCACCGAACGCAGTTTCAGTGTGGGCGTAGTCGGTTATTCGTTTTAATCAGGCTGGAGATTTATTTTTATGGATCTCCCTCAGACTGGGTATAGCGATTCTTCTATGGATGCAATCCACTATGGGGCGCAAGACTTTGCACTCCTTAACAGATATGTATTCCATACAATTGAAAACAGCTATAATAGTTTTCTCTAACGGATTTTGTAGTAGCTGCTTTTCACAAGTAATTTGTGATATCAGGTGCTATAAATTCGTTATTTAAACTAGCTTTTAGTGAGAACTCACCAGAAATTTTGGTATAGTCTTGGCCAGGAAGAATTTAGAAATCCTCTGGTTGCCTATACCGCAATGGCTGTATTCACACTTAAGTTAATTGCTGAAAATGAGATCATTAATGATGTCGCTCAGTAACATAACATACTGATTATTTTTTAGATGTCGTGAGCAACACAAAAAAGTTCAATTGAACTTTTACCTCTGCTATAGCAATCCGATTTTATTTCTGGAAAAAACTAAGGGAGAATACCAGGGCAAACGCATGTAATTTCTGAAATACCTGCTGCATAAGGATATTAATGAAAAAATTCCTTCAATTATCAAACACTCAAACCTTTGCTATTAAAGGATTCTTATACTTTTGATACGTTTGCCCTGTACATAATATCAATCCTTAGTTATCACACTCTGTTTCTTCAGGAAGTAAGGTAGTTTCATCCTCAAGGCGTTCGCCATCTACCGATTTGGCTATAGTTCTATAAGGTTTGATAATTAGACTGACGCCAATTGTCCAACCTAATGCAACCATCCAACCTGCGAGAATGTCACTGGGAAAATGTACCCCCAGATAGAGACGACACCACCCAATAGCTATTATGTATAAGCTGCCGAAGATGAGAACTAACCAGCGCCGGGAGCTATCCCAAGTTAAAAATAGCAAAATTGCTACTATAGTTATACTCGTCATGGCATGACCACTGGGAAATGCAAAACTAGACTCAGGCGCAATAGACTGCCACAATTGTGGACGCACTCGATGCATTAATTGTTTTGCTGTGCGGCTAATGATCACACTTCCTGCTGAGACGGTGAGTAAATAAGCTAGCGATCGCCAGCGTTTTTGAAGTAATAATATGAGTGCGATCGCACCTAAAATCGGTATCGCCGTCCAAGGCTCTCCAATTCTCGCTAGCGTCACGGCTAAAACATCAAGCTGTGGGTTTGCTGTTGAATGAAGTGCTAACAAAATAGGCACATCCCACGGGAAGCCAGCTTTATTCTGCCATATCTTCACTGTCAGAATTTCAAAAACCTGCAAAGGTAAGTAAACTCCTATCAAGAGGAGTAAGAGCGATCGCCAACGGGCAATCAACAGGTTTTTGATAAAAGAAAGAGGCGACGGACTCTCTATATTAGCTTTTTTCACTTTTTCCATATTAAGTTATTGTAATTAATTAACTAGAAGTTGTTTCTTTATGTCATCTATCAGTAGATAGTTTTAGTTACTTTTACTCATGAACACCAAACAAATTTAATAGTGTTGTTCTGCAAGCATATCGAAAGTTCTACAACTTCACTGATTACAAAATATTAGTATTTTGAGAAGCTCCACAATGTTTACAATAGGGTAAATGTTTATAAGTGAGATTATGACAGTTTTGACATTCAATGTCTTGATAATAACCACAGTGGGGACAGTAAGTATCAAGTTGCCGAATTTTTTTGGCGCAATTTACACAGCGTGATTTTTGGACTCGGCTAGCTGCCTGGACTTTAACATTAAAGACAACTTTTTGAAAAAACTGAATAATTCCAAAACCGATAATTGGAATCAGCAATATATAAGCATAATTTATCAGGAAAAGTAACCCACCAAAAACGGCACTAATAATATCAAATAAAAATTTAAATATTGCCCCAATTTGAAGAAATTCAAATATTTTAACGATTAGTGGGATAAAAAAGATAACTAGCAAATGCCAGCTAATTAGCGAGATGAGTCCAAATCCTCTTCGTTGGGCAAATTTGTGAACTGACAAGGCAATAAGAATCAACGGTAGAAGAAAGAGAGACTGAAAAGCAAGCTGGATACTGGGATACCAAAATGATGCCTGCTGATAGCCTTTGTCAACTTCCCGGAATTGATTATCATCTTTAAGAAAAGCTATAAAACTAATGCTTTCCTGTTTGGCAAGCAGTTCATTTTTAAGAGTAGAATTTTCTTGTTTAAGGGTAGAAATTTGGCGATTATTTTGTTCTAAGGTCTGTTTAGCTTTTTCAGCACTGACTTGATTAATTGATTGTTCACGACCCTGACCTGCAATTTTTTCTAAGAGGGTTGAGTCATATTGGGCTTTAATAGTGCGATTTGCTTGTTCAAGCGAACTAATTTTCGCTTGTTTCTGATCAATACTTCTGATGATTTGCTGCTTTTGGGGATTGTTAATTTTATCTTTGTAGTCGGCATATTGCAAACACGTTTTAGAAACCTTACCTAGATGTCCTGCTTCGGCTTGTTGATAGTTTTGCTGAAAATTGAGTTGATTATTCAGATTATCTGGCAATGAAAGCTTAACAATTTCATAGTCTTTATCTTGAGTGGTTTTTGCCCGGTAATTTTGCCACTCTGAATAACATGGATAAGCCTCGGTAGGGCTGATATGCCATCTGCTAATATCATCGAGTCCGGTAAAAACATTAATCAATATAAAAATATCAATTAAAATAATGACAATCAAACTTACTTTATTCAGTGGTTCGTTGTTGATTGTCTTTGAGTTACTAAAAAATTGACTCAAAATTCGGCGGATTCTAGCAAACATATTTTATTTTTAATAAATGAAAATTCAATTTTAGATGATAAATAGTGAAAAGCTGGACAAAAATACATTTACTCATCTAAAGATTTGTTAATTCCTGACTTGAAACTTGATACAAGTAAATAAGTGCAAATAACTAGAAGATAGTGTAAGTTACCGCCAAAAGTACGACGACTTACCAATTAAGCATGTTCTGCAAATAACCTTGCATAATCAAAGCGCTCATATTAACCACCCGACAAGAATTTGATTTAATTCGACTATGCGATTTAGATGTTTTCAGTTTAACTACGAAAACATCCAAAAAATCACTGATGCTATGGAGATAAAATTTTTACAAAATATAAGATGATAACTACTTAATTTTACTAAGTATGGGATTGATTGTGGTGGTTGTGATCATCAGCTTATCACTTGCCTTAATCAAACTGTGGTCATCTCAACCACGGGGCAAGGGTTCTAAGCCATACTTCAGTGACCCGAAAAACAGAAAACTGCAAAAACGTTTACTTATTTTACTTAATGGTGATGCGACAACAGCCGAACGATTACTTAAACAGCAGCGCCAGAGGCATCAGGGTGAATCGGATGAATGGTATTTGGAGAAAGTGATTTATGATTTGGAACGCGATCGCCGTTACTAAAATTCAATCATCAAAGGGCGATCTTTGAATACGTTGTAGGGACGCACATCTGTGCGCCCCTAGTGAAAAACTATTTAGCAGCGAAGTAGGCTTCTAATGCCTCAGAACCACCAATTAATTTACCATCGATAAACACTTGGGGAACTGTTGTCGCACCTGTAACTGCTCGTAAGGAACGTGTGGTGATATCCTTACCCAAGGTAATTTCCTCGTAGTTGATACCGTGTTCCTTAAGCATCACCTTAGCACGGGCACAGAAGGGACAACCCACTTTGGCAAACAGAGAAACTACTTCGGGCTTCACTGCTTGGGGGTTGATATATCTGAGCATTGTCTCAGCATCGGATACCTTAAAGGGATCTCCTGGCTCGTCTGGCTCAATAAACATTTGGTTAATTACACCATCTTTTACCAGCATCGAGTAGCGCCACGATCGCTTCCCAAACCCTAAGTCTGATTTGTCTACCAGCATACCCATGCCTTCAGTAAATTCACCATTACCATCGGGAATTACTGTGATATTTTCTGCCTCTTGAACTTTTGCCCATTCGTTCATCACAAAGGGATCATTGACAGAAATACAGATAATGTCATCGACACCATTTTGTTTCAAAACCCCAGCCAATTCGTTATAACCAGGGAGATGAGTTGATGAACAAGTCGGTGTATAAGCACCTGGTAAAGAGAAGACAACCACTGTCTTATTAGCAAATAATTGATCAGTTGTCACATCCACCCACTCATTGTTCAGACGGGTATGAAAAGTGACATTAGGAACTCTTTCTCCTCGGCGATTGGGGAACATAATTTTGCTTGCCTTTAGTAATCAATTCCAGTCATAACCTATCATGGCAAGTCTGGTATGATGTAACCATCAATCACCTAAAAAATTTCATTAATAAAACAGAAGTCAGAAGTCTGAATACTCTACCCATGTTGGCGCAGCATCCCCCTCTTAAGGGATGGAGTAATAACCGGAAGAATATTTGAATTTCGTTGTGCTATTAAAAGCAAGGTTTTAAACCAATATTCATTACCCATAGGACTCCACCAATTCATGCTGAATTCTGACTCCTGGGTTCTGAATTCTCCTTGATAAAGGTCGCGATCGCTGCTATAAATTCAGCAGTTGATTCATAGGGTAAAACATTGCGCCCATTTATTTTTATACCTCGACTTTGAGGCAAACACGCGAGATAGTGAGTTAAGCGTTCGTCTGGCGTTTCTTTTTTACCTTTTTGACTAATACTTGATGCAGTCTCCCCCATAACCGCTAATGTTGGTTGCTCAATAGAGGCGATAGAATTAGTATAATCCTGTCGCCAAAATCCTGCTAGAAAAGAAAACACTGCATAACGACTAGCAGGATTTTCTGCACCTGCAAGCAATGTGTTCAACCATTCTGCATCCACAGCATTCTCAGAAGCAAAAAGTTGACGAGTCGAGAAAGAATGTAAAAACTTTCGGGTGCGTGCATAGCGATAAAAAGCACTTCCAAAAGGCGAATCTAACAGATTCCAAGCAAATTTTTGCCGCCATTCTGGTGATTTATTTGTTATCAAAGCCCACGTTGGAGGCCCAGAGAGTACAAGTCTGGCAATTAAGTTTGATTGCTTTTGGACTAATGCGATCGCAACTGGTAATAAAGCACCTTGTACTACTACAATGACAGGTTTTTGCACTACTGTTTGTAAAAAGTACTGCAACTGTTCTGCCCAATCGCTAGGAGTGTAAGCCATATAAGGCATATCACTTTCGCCACATCCTAATAAATCAGGGTTATAAATTAAATTACGTTGATCTGTATTATACCATTCCCGACAGAATCGCTGCCAAAATTGCCGCGACAATCCAACGCCAATAGGATGAATTAACAGTAAGGGAATGTCTTCAGGTGTTGTATTAGTTGGTTGATGAACTTCATAGGCACAACGATAATTCCCCCAACTGTAAAACTGGCTAGGATGTGCTGTCAAATTGGTTGTGTTAGTTACAGCAGATGGTTGCATAATTCCTAGTTTTTAATACTTGCTAAAAAATTATCTGTGGATGAATTAGCTGGTATCCAGCTTCTTTAAGCTTTTCATTCGATACCAAAGCATTATATGGGCGGGTACTCTTAGTAGAAGTATCCCATATAACTTTGGGTAAATTATGTTTTTCAAATAGGCTATCTAGCAAGTCTCGACTGGTGAGATGTGCATCATCTACCAGATTATAAATCCCTTGCAAACGACGGTGACGGGCAAATTCTATCGCACCTACAATATCATCCAGGTGAATCCAATTTGTGATATCCTCGCCGCCGGGACGGGTTGTACCAGAATATCTACCAAATATTTTCAACAGTTCTCTACCAGGGCCATAAATTCCTCCTAAGCGAAAGATACAAACGCGGAGATTTTCGCTAGATGCTGATAGCAGCACATCCTCTGTTTTTCGGAGAATTTGTGCATTTAAATTAGCGGGTGCAAGGGGTGTTTCTTCATCTACCCATACACCATTTCTGTCACCATACACTGCATAGCTACCTGTGTATATTAATTGTTTTACACTCGGAACCTGCTGCAAGGATGAAACTAAAGTTTGGGCAGTTTTTAGATAAGTTTCTTCATAAAGTTCTGCGCCTTTTGCACCAACACTCAAAAGTACAACATCTTGATCGTGCAAAACTGATTTGAGACTATCTAAGTCGTTACCACGGGTAACTACAACTTTTTCAGATACTGATTTTAGTGCCGGGACACGCTCAGAGGAAGTTGTGGTTACACTGACAACAAAATCCCCCTTTTTATGCCAATATTCAGCAACTTTATAACCAACATAACCACAACCAATGATTGCAACGTTCATGACAAATTAGACACAAATAAATTAAACTACTCATTGAGAGAATATTCTCAATTAAGGGACTGGACGTAAATAAATTTACACTCTAGAGCCAAAAATCAATACCAATAGTACAACCTAATGACTAATGACTATTTAGCTAATTCTTTCTCAATTATGGCAATGATTTCTGGTGAATTTGGCTGGACACTACTATTAAATCTAGCTATCACTTCACCTTGGTTATTAACTAAAAATTTTTCAAAGTTCCAAGCAACAGTTCCCATCGGCTCAACGGCTTTAGTAAGTCTTTCATATAGTGGATGCTGCTGTGAGCCTTTGGCATGAACTTTATCGAATAGTTCAAAGGTAACACTATATTTACTCGTGCAGAATTGCACAATCTCTTCATTGCTTCCTGGTTCCTGCGCTCCAAAATCGTTACATGGGAACCCTAAAATACGTAACCCTGCTTCCCCATACTTCTGGTTCAATTTTTCTAACCCTTCGTATTGAGAAGTATAACCGCAGTAGGAAGCCACATTCACAATTAAGAGCACCTTGCCGATATACTCATTTAATTGTTTATCTTTACCGTTGATAGTCTTAACTGCGATGTCCGAAATCGTTTTACTCATCTTGAATCTGATTTATAGGGAATATTGCCAAGTTTCCCATATTACAGGTACTGTAAACCCTCTTTTTTAAGGAAATTAAGTTTGTTAGCCTTATGATTCTATTTAATTCAGGCTGTAAGCATGTATAAGAGTTTCGATAGATGTTTCTTTTAGTGATTGATGCCGAATCGGCTAGGCGATGTTTAACGACAAGCTAAGAGGTGGAGCGTCTTTGCTCAACTGCTACACCCAATCTAACAACGATAGCGATCGCCTGTGAGTTTACCTGAGTGAGAACTCTTCTGTAAATAGTTCCATCAATCCAGAGTCTCAGGATAGGCTTGTAAATCTGCGTTACTTTTAATACAAATATTCTCGCCGGGATAAATTATGAATTATCTTAAGCTTCGTGTTGAGTTTATCTCTACAACTGTTACTTTTATCAACAAGATTGGATGGTCGAGAGTGGGGACAATTTATCCGTTATTTCACTCAATGGTAGCTTCTGGATTACACCCAGTGGTTGGTTTAAAAAAGAATTACTGGTATTCAATGTAGCTTTTAAAGTAACAAACTATTGACTTTTTTATAAAAACTTAATAATATTCATAATTGTTATATCATGAAATCGGAAAATACTTACCTATAAAGGATATAAATGCTTTATTTGTTGCATTAGGAGCTATTGCCATAACAAAAGCGAGAAAATGTATTCTATGATACAGCTTTTTGGTTCGGGTAAATAGACAATCAGTCAAATTTATCTGTCTAGGCATAAATTTAGCAAGGTGAAATAGGAAGTAGTCTCATGATTTGTGTAAAGCTCCCATTATTCAGTCTTTATCTAAAACTATAACTAAGCTGCAAATTTCCATTGATCCTACCTGGGTACTAAATCACTAGTTTTTTAGTATTGTTCGTGATATTGGCTTTGCCATATTAGAAGCAGGTTTGTTCTGCCAAAGAGGCGTAGTTAATGGCTTACGAGAAAACTCAGCCGCCCTTACTGTAACCTTATTACTGCGGGGAAAAATCGGCTGTAATTGTATTGCACCTTTTTTTCTAGACATAATATTGACAATTTTTGGCAATTTCCTGAACAAAATTTATTTTTGAAAGATTAAAGATTAAGTGAAGAAGAGTTGACTGTTTCAGAACTACACCATAATTACTTAAGAATATCTAAAATAAATATTTACAGATGTGCCAAGAGTTTCTTAAACTTTTACTCAGGTAATTTGGTTTTCTGATTTTTCAACAAGTGGTCTAAAGGAAAAATATAAAAACCACTAGATTCAACTTCGGACGGTACTTCTTTCTGCTTAAACGTGTTTTTTCCCCTTTTTTAAAGAGAGTTTGGAGGATGATGTTGAAATTCATGTACAAACAAAAATCGAAAACTAAAAATAGGCGTCTGTCTGCAAAAAATTACGCTGTAAATTCACAGCCCAACTCAAAAATAAAGCTATTTAATCTAGCAATTAAGCGACTCTCTCCCAGTTGGCAAGCCTGCTTACCTTTAGCTTGTCTGATTGTGTTGGGTTGGGGTTATGCCGCAGTTGCCCAAACTCCAGCCGCAGGGCCAACAACAGCAGAACTTAAAGTTGCTCTTGATACACTGTGGGTTGCGATCGCAGCCTTTTTAGTGTTCTTCATGAACGCTGGTTTTTGTATGCTAGAAACGGGCTTTTGTCGCCAGAAAAACGCTGTCAACGTCCTTTCCAAAAACTTGATTGTATTTGCTTTATCCAGCATTGCTTTTTGGGTGATCGGTTTTGGCTTAATGTTCGGTGATGGCAACGACTTCATTGGATTGAATGGGTTTTTCTTAGGAGGAGCAGATAACAGTCCCGCCACAGGAGAAGCCTATAAAGGCGTTTTCGGTGCTATTAGTTGGGCTGGTGTACCTTTAGCTGCCAAGTTTTTATTCCAGCTAGTGTTTGCTGGAACAGCAGCAACAATCGTTTCTGGTGCAGTAGCCGAACGGATTAAGTTTGTTGATTTCCTAATTTTCAGCCTCTTACTTGTAGGTATTCTCTACCCCATTACCGGACACTGGATTTGGGGAACTGGTTGGCTAGCAGATAGAGGCTTTTGGGATTTTGCCGGTTGTACGGTGGTTCACTCCGTAGGTGGCTGGGCAGCTTTGATGGGAGCAGCATTTCTTGGGCCCCGCCTTGGTAGATATCAAGATAGGCAAGTTGTTGCTATGCCTGGTCACAACATGAGTATTGCCACTTTGGGCTGTCTGATCCTGTGGTTGGGCTGGTTTGGTTTCAACCCCGGTTCTGTGATGGCTGCCGATCCTAGTGCGATCAGTCACATTGCTGTAACCACTAACATGTCTGGTGCTGCCGGTGGAATTGCCGCCACCGTTACAGCTTGGTTATACTTAGGTAAACCAGACTTGTCAATGATTATCAATGGTATTTTGGCTGGCTTGGTTGGCGTTACAGCGTCTTGTGCTTACGTAGGCATTCCTGCTTCTTTACTCATTGGGTTGATTGCTGGAGTACTAGTAGTTTTTTCTGTAACATTCTTTGACAAACTTGGCATTGATGACCCAGTGGGAGCTACCTCAGTTCACCTAGTTTGTGGCATCTGGGGAACTCTAGCAGTGGGTCTGTGGTCAGTTGGCCCTGGTGTTTATTCTTGGTATGGTGATACACTTGGCCCAGCAAAAGGTTTATTTGCAGGTGGTGGCTTTGGACAGTTCGGTGTTCAGTTACTGGGTGTTGTCTCAGTAGGCGGCTTCACTGTCTTACTCAGTAGTATTTTTTGGCTAGCACTGAAAGCTACTTTAGGTATCAGAGTATCCAAAGAAGAGGAACTAGAAGGTTTGGATATCGGTGAACACGGTATGGAAGCTTACAGTGGATTTCTCAAAGAAGGTGATGGAACTGGATTTTCTGGAGAAGAAAGCTCAATTGGCAGATACTAAGGTAAATATTTCTTTGGTTTACTCTCTGGCATATTCCTAATATGAGTTACCAACATAGCATTAGTAGATTGAACTGATTTCGCAAAATTCTCTATCGAAGCGGGGAAAAGTAGGAGGTATAAAACCCCCTACTTTTTCAAATTTTTACATATAGCATCAGTTACCCTGCGGGAGCTTGCTACAGTCGGGGTAAAAGTCCCCTTCTGAAATGTCTTTAATTTTGAATTTTGAATATTTAACAAACAAGAGGGGTTAATTCCCCATCCCCAAAGGGAATTGCTTGTAATGAGAAAGGGGTTTAAATCCCCAGACGCTCGCAGACTCGCTAACGCTTCGCTATCTCAAAACTTAATTGCGTTAGCGACGCGCAAGGCGAGTCCGCAATGACGCGACGCAGGAGCGTCGCGTCATTGCGGATTGCGAATTGCGAATTGGTTTAACCCCTTGTCTCTTCGTTAACGCCGACTTACTTAGAAAAGTATAAAATTAAATATACCAATATACTTGCGAGTATTAACTAAATAATGCCACCATAAGTCTGGCTGATCTGAATCAAAGTTAATACTTATTTTACCTGGTGAAAAATTTATGGTTAGAGGATTGAGAGTTAGTATCCTGCTATTGGCAGTTCTGGGAAATCTGGCGTGGTCATTTAGTGCCAAGGCAAATTTTAACGGCAAACTCACCGTAGAAATTGATGGATTGAAGAATAAACAAGGACAAGTCTGTGCCAGTGTATTTGCTAGTAGTGAAGGATTTCCTAGCGATCGCGATCGCGGCTTACAAAAGCAGTGTACCAAGATTACTGACACTCCTTTACCCATTACCTTTGAGAACTTGAAAGCGGGTAGTTACGCCGTTGCTGTCTTCCACGATCAAAATAACGACGGCACTCTCAATAGCAATGTTTTTGGTATACCAAGCGAAGGCTTTGGATTTTCCAGGAACCCAGAAATTCGCACAAGAGCGGCCAAATTTAGCGAAGCAGCATTTTTAGTAGCAGGCCCAGGCACTGATATCCAAATCCAATTGAAATATTTTTAGTTTTATTCTCGTGAATCGTTGTGTGAATCTTCTGGTAGACTTTGTTGTTCAGGTAAACCACGCATTCGATTCATCTGAGTTAAAGCATATCGTGCTGTTGCTTGCACCTCGGCATCTGGGTCATTTAACGCATGATGCAACATCTGACTCATTTGACCCATCATGTCATAAACGCGCGTCAGGTCACGAATCGCATTTTGCCGCACTTGTGGACTTTCATCTTGGAGTGAAATTGCTAGGCCACGATTCATCGGTTTGAGTGTACGGATGCCAATTTCTGCCAAAGCTGCCAAAATTAAGCTGCTTTCTTGAGAATCGGCATCAATCATCAGGTCAACCAGATGCTGAATTGCCCGCGAATCTCCCTGCTGACCCAAATCCCAAATAGCTTTGCGCCGCTTCGTTGGGTCAGAACTGCGTAAGTCTTGAATTAGTTCGTCAACAATATTTAATTTAGCTAGCCGGGAAGTTTTTTCTGGTAGCAGTAACTGTGTGGGGAGTGGTGGCGTAGCTGTTTGTGGATTACTTACAGTCTCTGGAGAGGGTGATGTCATGGGTTTTTTGTTAGCTTCACTCAAACTTTTAGTCTCTAATATTTCAGGTTGCACTTGTTTACCCTGACGAAACCACTTCAGCAGGTAAACAAGTGCGCCAATACTTCCTAGAACTCCGATGGAAAATATTAACCACCAGACAAAACCCCTTTCAATTGGTTTAGGTGTTGTAGTTGGTTTGGAAGTTGCAGCAGCAGAGTTAATAATTGGAGAAGTAACTATTGAAGGAGTGACAATCTGATTTTTGGCTACCATTGCCGCTTGCAGTCCCCCCCTAGTCGCCAGACCAGCAAGACCATCTACTTTTAAACCCTTTGCTTTCTGGAATTTAATTACAGCCATTTCTGTATTGGCGTTGTACTCTCCATCTATCACGCCACTGTAGTATCCCAACTGCTTTAATTGGGTTTGTAATCTCTGCACATCTGATTTTCGACTACCATATCTCAAAACATTGGGACTAGCAGCGACTGTGGAACTAGCTTGTGCAAGTTCTAAAATTTTAGGTGCTAGGTTAGGTGTTGCTGTGCTTGCACGATTTGGGTAAAAACCCACGCAAGAAAAACAGGTAAATATCAAAATTGAGGAACGGCATAGCCTCATATTGCAAGTTTTAGCCTGAAGGTGCTTTTGAAGTATTCTTCTTCGATACCACAATACCTTCAAGATTACCAAATTACCAAATGTTAAGTGTCATTTTTTATTGGGCATTGGGCATGGGGCATTGGGCATTAGTTATTCTCCCTACTGAATTACGAATTACGAATTACGAATTACGAATTACTAGTTAGGGTAAAATTTCTCGTTCAGATTCTCTGACTGCTAAAGCTATGGGGTTTAATTTTTTAGCGGATGCTTCTAAAGCTGGTTGCTGTATATTAGCTATCTCGCCGACAGTAACTGTGTCGTTTTGCGCTGCTAAATTATCACGTTGGTTAATGAGGTAGATGCTGATTAAAGTTAGGAAAACACCCACCCACTGCAACGGACTAAGGACTTCTGAGAGAAAGAGATTGCCAAATAGTAGGGCAAAGACGGGTGTGAGAAAGGTGAGCGAACTAAGGCTGGTGAGACTGCCACTAGAGGCAAAGTAGAAAAATAATCCGTAGGCGATCGCACTGCCAAATACGGTAGCATAACCCAAAGCCACTAAATCAGATGCTCCTAGATTCTCCCATTGCTGGGATTCGATAACTGATGAAACTCCCCATAGTGGCAATCCACCCAAAATCATGTGCCATCCTGTAGCGGTTACTGGGTCAGCATGTCGGCACACAAACCGAATTAACACTGTTCCCACTGCCATTGATAGGGCTGCTAACAGCATCAACCACTCACCACTAGCAAACAAATCTTGCCAATTGCCAATTGTGATATTTGCGCCTGAGTCGAGAAAATGTAAAATCCATTCATCAGGTAAGCCGATTAAACTAATGCCTGTGACACCCAAACCTAGCCCCAGCCATCCCCAAAAACCAATGTGTTCTTGGAATAGCCACAACGACAGCAAGGCAACAGCCAAGGGTTGCGAGTCAATCATTACAGACCCTAACCCCGCACTGGTTCTAACTAATCCCTCTGCCAAAAAGCCTTGAAACAGCGTCCCATCTACTAGAGCAAATAAGGCAATCCACAACCATGCAGCCCAACCTTTCGGCTGGGGTTTACCCATGAATGCTGCTGCAATCAGAATTAACATCCCTGCTGGTATCAGACGCACACCTGCCATGAATAGTGGTGTGGTATGGGGTATCACTCCTTTCATTGCTACCATTGCCGTCCCCCATAGGAAAAAGGGGGCAATTAAGAGGAGAGGGGCGAAGGGAAGTTTAGATGCACTGAGTTTCAGTTGCATGGGTTTGCTGATGCCTTTGTTTAACAAGCGCAAAAATTGCTTTACCCAATTTTACCGAAATTATGTAGTTTTGCGTAGACATCGCTTCTGGCAGATGCTTTGCACCATCGCCTAGCGTCTCAAAAAGAAGCAAAGAATATTCCGATGTAGCTAAGGTTACATAAAATAAATAAGGACGAAAGCTTTTAATTAGAGATACAGCGCTTCCCGCTATTATGCAATACAGTTTTTCTTCTTGCCTCTCTCCTAGCATAGCTTTCAGCCTTGAGGATGATGTACCTCATAGCTGCCGCAAATGCTGTATAAGCAGTAGCTTTATATTTATAAATACTACGCTTTGATATGGATCATACCTGCCAAAGCTGAGGAATTATTGCAACAATACAACACAGGCTCTATGCTGAAGTCTGAGTATTCTCCAAAGCATAAAACTGAACAATTTAACCTGTTTAATTAAAATTTTATATAAGGATATCTAAGTTTTCCCAGCTTAGATATCCAATAGCAACATAACCTAGAGTAAATAGACTATTAACTATACATGTAATTATAGTTCTAATTTTGGTTTTTAAACTATTTTTTTAGGTAGTTTCTCAATTCATCCTAAAGGGATGATGAAACCTATATGAATTAACTGGAATTTTGAAAGCAAATGCGTAAAATACAGATAATTTGTAGTGACGCATATATGTGCGTTTATACATTTACCGGGTGCGTTAAAATACGTTAACGCACCCTACTTTCTAAGACAATTTAGCAACGTTAGACTTTTCTAAAGTCGCTACTAATTTAACTCCAAATTCTTCTTCAAACACTCCTTTTTTATAATCTAAGCTCCAAAATTCTAAAGCACAATCATCATCAGGTTTAGATGGAAAAAGCAGCAAATTGACCTGCTGAAATTGTTCATAATACTCACATTGAACTTGCGCGATCGCACCAATTTGTCGTCTATCTAATGCCACTGCCAATCTTAAAATTGCACTCAATTGACTGACCATTTGTCGCTGGTGTTTATTCAGCAAAATCTGAGAATTTTCATGTTTTTTCTTAGGCGGCGATTTGCGATGATAACGCGCTAAATTGGCTATGATTTCAATCTCAGTTTCTGTATAACCGAGTAATTCACCATTGCGAATTAGATAGTAAGAGTGCTTGTGGTGAGACGAATGGCTGACATAATGACCGCAATTGTGCAATATCGCAGCTGCCCACAGCAATTGTCGCTCGTCTGATCCCCAATGGTGTAACGTACCTTGAGTTTGGTCAAATAAACTCTGGGCAAATTTTGCCACGCGATCGCTATATTCTAAATTGACATGGTATTTATTAGCGACTTTGAGTATATTGCGTTCCCGAACTGAACTTTGGTAGCGCAGCTTATCTTCAATTAAACCGTGGGTTAGCATCCAGTCTACGATTACGCCTTCCCGCAAAGAACGCTCACAAACTGTTACCGATTCCCTACCCAAAAGGGTCATTGCTTCCTGTAATATTACTGCACCAGCGAGTATAACTTCAGCGCGCTTCTCTGGCATACCGGGAATCGCAGCCCTTTCTGAGTAACTCAGTTTCCGCAAACGATTTACCAACTCTTGCAAGTCTTTAAGACTGAACTTATAACCATTGAGAGTCGAAGGAATAACACCCGACTTTTCTCGTGCATCAATCATCGCCAGGGTTTCAATTGTGCCAGATGTACCTACCAAACGGGGAGATTCCCCAAACTCTAGGTTTGCTAGTATCTCATCCACAGAACGTTCTAACATCCCGCGTGCATAAGCTTGCAGGTATTCAAACTCAGTGTTGCTGATGGGGTCAGTGGTGATTAACTCACTAGTGAGTCGCACTGCACCAACTTTGGTACTGGTGAGAGTCCGTGCTTGGTGACTATCGCCCAAAATTAATTCTGTGGAACCACCGCCAATATCAATAATGGTATGGGGCTGGTTGTGAAATTCCATCCCCGACAGCACGCCAAGGTAGATTCGTCGCGCTTCTTCTTGACCAGAAATCAAGTCAACGCTTAAACCCAACTCCGTTTTTACTCTGTGCAAAAAATCTTTACCATTGGGGGCTTCCCGCACAGCGCTAGTTGCCACAGCAATGATTGTTTCAGCATTGATAGTTTTGGCAACTTCTTGGAAGCGTCCTAAAGCAGCGATCGCCTTTTCAATTATCTCTGGTTTTAGTTCCCCAGTCTTAAGATTGCGATCGCCTAATCTTACAGTTTCTTTTTCTCTAGCGATAATGCTGAAAGCTGGTAGTGTGGGATCAATCTTGACTACTACCATGTGTAGAGAATTTGTTCCCAGGTCAATGGCAGCAATAATCCGGTCTTGCTTAGATGGTTGAGTTGGAACACTCTCCCAGCTAGAAGCTAAATTCAGCATCTAGTTTTCTCTCTTTATAAGAAATGATGGCAAACGGTGGTATGTCGGGGTAGCTGACACCTAAGTATATTCACTCTACTGCTCTTAACCTAGTGACTATTTAAAAATATTTAAAGTTGGCACTTGAGGTTATGTTTTTACAAATAACAAATAACGTTATTCTATAGATGTAAAGAAGTGTGAATTAGGGAATAGGGAGTAGAGAGTAGGGAATAGAAACTAAAGAAAAGTTTTCTTAATACACAATCCTAAATATAATACCCTCTCCCCACTCCCCATACCCCACTCCCCACTCCCCACTCCCCACTCCCCACTCTTATGTTAAGGACGCCAGAACGCCCCCAGGAACCAGTTTGGCTTGTAATTGTCCGGCTTTTGCGCTGGCATAAACCAGAAGGACGGTTAATTTTAATGATTCCTGCCCTGTGGGCTGTGTTTTTGGCAGCTTCTGGGAAACCGCCTTTACCTCTAGTTGGTGTAATTATATTAGGTACTCTGGCTACGAGTGCTGCCGGATGTGTAGTCAATGATTTGTGGGATCGGGATATTGATCCAGAAGTAGAGAGAACACGCGATCGCCCCCTCGCTTCTCGCGCTTTATCTGTGAAAGTTGGAATTGTAGTTGCGATCGTATCCCTAGCATGTGCAGCTATCCTGGCATTTTATCTTAACCCCCTCAGTTTCTGGTTATGCGTGGCAGCAGTGCCCGTAATTTTGCTTTATCCAGGTGCAAAGCGGGTGTTTCCTGTACCGCAACTGGTGCTTTCAATTGCTTGGGGTTTCGGCGTGTTGATTAGCTGGAGTGCAGTCACACAAACCATCTCCCAACCAACTTGGTTACTTTGGGGCGCGACTGTACTGTGGACATTAGGATTTGATACAGTTTATGCTATGAGCGACAAAGAAGACGATCGCCGCATTGGTATTAATTCTAGTGCCCTATTTTTTGGGAATTATGCCCCTGTAGCTATTGGAATTTTCTTTGCTGGCACAATCTTGTTATTGGCTTGGTTAGGTGTACTCATACATCTGCACTTAGCCTTCTGGATTAGCCTTGCAGTTGCTACTATTGGATGGGTTTGGCAGTCTGTGCGATTAACACAGCAAGACTTACCTAATCCTGTTTATGGTGAAATGTTCCGACAAAACGTCTGGATTGGTTTTATTTTACTTGCTGGGATGATTGCTGGCTCTTTTTAAAATGAAGCTTATATCAAGTCCCGGTAATTAGTTATGATTTCCACAGTCATCGCACCCTACCCTCAGCCCCTCACCGCCTGCGGGGAAGGGAGACAAAGCACAGCTTTGGCGGGGTGGGGTTCTTGAGGTTTAACAAGTAATAAAGCAGACATGATATTACTCTTAAGTAGAAGCGAATACGTGTCTATAGCTGAAACAAAAAATATTTATGAGTTTTTGTATGCGTACATTCTTTGATTGTTTTACTCCCTTATTTCAGTATTTACGTACTTGGACAGCAATAAGTCTGCTAGTTTTGGTTGTCACCTGGTCATTTCCTGCACAAGCTGCTAGCCGCATTGATCCGCAGTTGGAACAGCAAGTATTACAAATTATCCGCGAACATCCACAGGCAATTATCGAATCTGTTCAAGCCTATCAACAGCAACAACAACAGAAAGTCAAGCAAGAACAGCAAGGATTTTTACAGGATTTAAAGACGAATCCTCAAACCGTGATTGGTGAATCTCCCACCACAGGTTCAACTAAAGCAAAAACTTTGCTAATAGAATTTTCAGATTTTCAATGTCCCTACTGTGCTGAGGCGCATAAAACATTGAAAGAATTGTTAGCAAAATATCCAGATAAGATAAGATTAGTTTACAAGAATTTACCGTTGATTTCAATTCATGCTGAAGCATTGCCATCTGCCACAGCAGCTTGGGCGGCATATCAGCAAGGCAAATTCTGGGAATATCATGATGCACTATTTACTAATCAAAAGCAACTAGGTCAGGCATTATATTTAGATATTGCTAAAAAACTCAATCTAGATTTGGGCAAATTTAAACGCGACCTTACTCTTGCTAATCCCGCAATTACAAAAGATATTCAACTAGCTGAGAAATTGGCTGTTTCTGGCACACCTTTTTTTGTAATTAATAGTCCAACTTTTTCAGGAGTGGTGCAGCTAGCAGATATCGAAAATATATTGACTGGTGCTAAGTAAATTAGTGTGTTTGAAAATAGCCTCTCATTGTTTCAGTAGCTAGGCGTAAATAAATTAAAGTAGTAATGACTTTAGTCCTGAGAAGCCTTGCTACAAGCCATGAATCGCTCACTACGAACTAGAATTTTATTGTATCACCTAAAAAGGCTTGCTCTAGTTCCCTCCTTTTAAGGAGGGTTAGGGAGGATAAAGTCTTAACTCAAGGGTATTACTTTAATCTTTAAAATTCTCTTTTTGATGCTCGAAATATTTCTTCTGTAATTCCTCTGGAATGGCAATAGGACGACTATTTTGTAAACTAACAAAAGCGCCTTTTTGGGTAGCTACTGCTGCTAACTTATTGTTAGATAAAATTTCAGCTTGTACAGTCCACTTCAACCGTCCTAAATTACTCAGCCATAAACGTCCAATTACTTGATCAATAATTTTTATCGGGCGTTTATATTCAATTTCAGTTCCAGCTAAAACAGGCGCATATCCTTGCTCAATTTGTTGATTGAGTTGCCAGTGTTCATCTAAAAACTTTAAACGTAAATCCTCTAGCCATCTGATATACACAATATTACTCACGATTCCCATAAAATCAATGTCGTATGTTTTTACAGGAATTTCTAATATTACTTCTAATGGTCTGTGCAAGTTATTTAGTAGCATTATTTTCTATACCTTGATTTTTGCCATACATTCTCAGGTGAGCCTCTAAATATTGATTCAGGTGATTAATGACCCTGTGCATGTGAATTGAATCTCCATAAAGCTTGCTCATCATTACTGCTCCTTCTAATGTTGCAATTATGATAGTAGCGATTTCATCAGCACTAACTTCAGGGCGAATTTCACCCTTTTTAATTCCTGCTTCAACAATTCGACGAATCAGATGCAGCCAAGAATTCATCGCTTGTTGAGCGCGTTCCCGCAACGCCGGATGAGCATCATCACTCTCCACAGCAGTATTCAGCAGTGGACACCCTCCCTTGATAGGTGGATTTTCTGCGAAGCTACTAAATACGCCAATGATTGCTTGTAGGCGTTCTACAGCGTGGCGTTTGCTTCGTAATGCAAATCTAGTATGCTGGTGGATGCGAGCGATCGCAAAGTCAAAAGCTTGTAACGCGAGATCATCTTTGCTTTGGAAGTGATTGTAAATTCCTCCTTTCTGCAATCCCGTAACACGCATGATGTCTGACATTGATGAGCCTGCATATCCTTGTTGGTTAAACAGTTCGGCTGCTTGGTAGAGAATTCTGCTTTTTGTTTCTTCGCCTTTGGACATTACAGCGATTTTTAGATGAATGGATAATAAGGGAGTGGGGAGTAGGGAGTAAGGTAATTTATTAAATTGAAAATTGCTGTAAATAAAATATTACCGACCGAATGGTTTGTTTAAAATTAGCGCGATAAGTGCTTTAAAGTCAAGTATTTCTCAAGGCTGAGTTCTTAACTACGCATTGGGCATTATTATTCTCCCCCTACCTCCCCTGCTGCCTACTCCCACTCCCCATTCCCCACTCCCCACTCCCTCTTTATCCAGATATTTCGCAAGATACAACGCGAATACGCTAGACGTTTACTCATGCTTACAAGTAAAATACGGTAAGTGCATCGCCTTACCGGCTTTTACATGTAAAACCGCAAAAAACCAGTTAGAAGTTGAATTTAGCAGAGCAATTGACCCATAAGCAGTTATCAAAGTCTGTTATCAGCTAAATGCCAGTTGTCATGCTACCAAAAACTTCCAGACAGGTTTTAAGTTGTCCAGGAATCCTCTGCCCTAACTTTTAGGTGGATAACCTTTGTGTAACTCATCCCTAGAGAAACACAATAACTTGGCATGACTAGCTCCGTCTACGGCTGGGCTATAGTTTGGCACAATTGCTGCTCTCTAGCAGTAAAGCTTTAGGTGATTTTCAGTTATAGCTGCTCGTAGTTAAGTCAGTGAACAGTTATTAAGGCTTTGTTTGGAGATTTAAACCCTATGTTGCTCACTTCATAGAAGTGGGAGACTCAACAGGACTTTGATAACTCATAACTGATTGTTGAAACCCCCGAAGAGTATGGAATATTTATTACTACCGTTCTTAAGCTTTTTTGTTGGCATCATCGTTGGTTTGACGGGAATTGGCGGAGCCTCTCTCATCACCCCCATGTTAATTTTTGTTTTTCAGGTTCCGCCTTCTATCGCTGTAAGTTCTGATGTTGTGGCTGCCACATTGATGAAGATTGTTGGTAGCGTCAAGCATTGGGAACAGAAAACCCTTGACACAACAGTTGTTAAATGGCTGGCTTTTGGGAGTGTTCCAGGCTCACTGTTCGGCGTGGGGATTTTGCACTTTCTTAAACGTACAGGTGAGTATAACCTGGATAGCATCTTGCTCCGTTTGCTTGGTGTGATGATTTTGCTAGTCACAGTATTAGCACTAGTGCAATTGCTGCTATTAACTTTTTTCCCCAAATTTAATTTACCCGAACTGCCAAAATTAGACTTAGAAACTAACTCTGGTCGGTGTGTAACAATCACTTTGGGAGCAATTTTAGGCTGTTTGGTTGGTTTAACTAGTGTCTCATCAGGTTCAATGTTTGCCCTGGTGCTGATTGGGTTTTTCCGGCTTGATGCACGGAAGTTAGTCGGTACAGATATTTCACACGCAGCAATTTTACTGCTGTTTACTGCTCTGGGCCACCTCAGCTTGGGAACAGTTGATTGGAGTCTGGTTGTACCTATATGGCTAGGCTCTGTTCCAGGGGTTTTAGTAGGCGCTAAAATCTGCCAGGTAGCTCCGCAACGCCCACTACGGTTTATCATTTATACCATCTTAATGATGGTTAGTTGGAAATTAGTTCATCAGGTTTGACAGGACTTGATAATAGAGTTTGGTTGTAAAAGTTTTTCGCTGCTCACTCACTCTCCAAAAAGACAGCACCCAAGTTAGGTGCAGCTAAATCTATTCCTCCGTTCGTTTCAGTATTCGTAGGAAAACAAGAATTAGCGACATTCAGCAGTGTTTTCGGAGTGCAAGTAACATCAGGGGCAAACAGCGAGTAGCCGTAGACCTTTTTTCCCTGTGACACGAGTTCATCGGTGCGAATCAGAAGACCTCCTAAAACTTGGTTCGGTGGAATAGTGAGTGCAGGGTTTGTGGGAATTCCACTATTATTTTTGCCAGCATTGTTCAGGAAATAATATTGTGGAATCGGGTCTTGTAATGGTGTTTTACCCCAGGTAGAAGCTGCTATCACGTAAATGGGGCCGTAGGAAGTGGGATTTCCATGTTTATCCACACTTGTAATCGCCGCAATACCGAAACCATCGTGTCCAGTAGGTAATCCACGCTCGAAGACGGTAAAGCGAATTTTATTACTTGCCTTCACAGGTCTAACAAGTACAAAGTCAACGCGCTCGATACTAGCGTTACCGTTGTAAGGTATGCCCCCTAAATTTGCACCTGTGTTAGTAAAAACGTTATCTGGGCCTGCCAAGATATTGTTGATACTAAACAGCGTTTTTTCGGGAAGTGGCCCCAAACTGAGAAAGTTAAAGGTATTGGAGGAGGAGTCGAAACTGCCTTGGTAGTAAGCTAGCTTTCTGTCATCTGTAGCAGGGTTACGGCGAATCTGCACAACAGCAGGGATGGATCTAAATGTTGTGCTGCCTTCTGTGGTGCTTAATCCTGTAATTGATTCAATTTGCCCCCCGAAGTTGAGAGTAAAAGTCTTGCCCGCAAATTCACTGTCACCTGCAACGTCAGTAATAGATATAGTAGGAAACGAAGCAGTATCAGTAGTTATTGAAGTGATATCTTGTCCGATTATCTGTGCTTGTGCTGAGGTAAAGCACAAAAACGGAGCGACCATTGAAATCAGACAAAAAATAGGTTGAATGCTTGGGCGAAAATGGATAGAATTGCACCCGATCGCAGGTTTAAGGGAGTATTGCATTACATAGCTTTCAAAAAGTCAGATTATTATATTGCTCCTAAACGTCGTATAGGTTAAGAATTGGTAAATAAAAACTTTTTCGTTGAAGATCGAATATTAATAGCAATTCTGTATTCAACATCCAACATTAATTAACTTCTCACCCAAGGTAGTAGAGTGAATGTACCTCGTTCATACATAATGAACAGACCCAAGCCAATCAACACAAAAGGTACGACAGCTTTACCGTAGCGACTTAAAATATTAGCAATGGTAGGTTGACGGCTTAAAAAATAAGCGATCGCACACCAAACCCCTATCATGATAAAAAATATACTTAGAATGACTCCCAAGCTGGTAAGATCGTGACCAGCGAACAAAGGGATATATATACTAATATTGTCGCCACCATTAGCGATCGTTACTGCCGCTACTTTATAGGTTTGGGGGTGTAAAATACTCAAAATAAAAGACAATACAGGATTACTAGGTGTAGACTGCGTAAAATCACTACTGACTGTCTGAACTGTTGTAGTTTCTTCTTTTTTAGATACTAATTGTTGAATTCCAATTGCTATTGGTAGCATTCCTAGCAATCCTATCCATTCTCGCTGTACGATTAAGCCACCAAAAAACCCTGGTAAGCTAGCGATGATAATGGCTGTGAAACCCAGATATTGACCGAGTAAGATATGCCGTCGCCGAAAATTAACATCTACTTGTGAAAAAAATATTAACAAGATAATGATGTCATCTATGTTAGTGGCGATGAAGGCAATTATCCCTTCACTGAAGGCTGTCCCTAGCTTACTCATCCTGGATTTTTAGAACCTACGATTTATCACCATACCAAATTAACCTTCTATAGGAATCGTATTTAATTTTTGAAATTATTTACGGGGGTGGGGAGTGGGGAGTAGGGAGTAGGGAATAAGGCTTTTCGATGTGTACGGAGCTTTTTTAGAAATCAAATATTAGTTTTATAGCACAACTAAGCTTTAAAATAGATAAAGTAATTATTCAAGGAATTTCAACGATTTACGAGATTTATTGCAAAAATTCAAATTTGGTGTTTGGTATTGCAGATAAACACAGATAATTTAAGGTGTGTATGTGTTGTTGAATTTCTTTATATTCTTCTGTTTGGGACGCTTCTCTACGAGAGGCTTTGCCAATGCGAACGCGGTAGCCTGCTGCAAGATAAAAGCATATCTATGTATATCTTAAAATATGAGCGAGTTAGTTACTGCAATTACTACTGGGGCAATTGCATTCATTGCCACTAACATTGATGATATTGTCATTCTATTATTGCTTTTTTCTCAAATAAATGCTACCTTTCGCCGCAGGCATATAGTTGTCGGTCAGTTTCTAGGTTTTACAGTTTTATTAATCCTTAGCCTTTCTGGTTTATTTGGTGGGTTAGTTTTATCAAAAAGCTGGATTGGATTACTTGGTTTACTACCGATTGCTATAGGTATCAGCAGCTTAGTCAATAAGGAAGAAGATGCATTGGAGGAAGTTGTAGCTACAACTGAAGAATCTGAGGCATCAAACATTACTATCCTATCTCCTCAAACATACAGCGTGGCAGCGATTACAGTTGCAAATGGTAGTGACAATATTAGTGTCTATGTGCCTTTATTTGCTAGCACTAACATAGAAACTTTTGTGATAATTATCGGATTATTTTTTCTATTGTTAGGAGTATGGTGTTATGCGGCATACAAATTAATTAACTACAGAGTAATAGCCGATGTATTGACTCGCTATGGTAATAATATTGTACCTTTTGTTCTTATAGGATTAGGCGCTTTTATTGTATTAAAAAGCGAAGCTTTGAACTTAATAAAGCTAGCTGCTAGTTGTTTCTGTTTGATGATTTTGGTGAAAAATAATGAAAGTACCGATGAAGTTGGCGAAAATTCTAGTAGATAATCAAGCCAATTTTAGATTTTTCATCAAAATCTAAAAAATCGGTTTCACGAAAAAGGATTGCTCCTTTGGTAATATAAGGTGGGCAATGCCCACCTTACAAGCTTTAACAAGTAGTGGAGGTTTAAGTCCCCAGCAAGACAGGTAGCAGGTTTTGTGTTGGGGTTAAATCCCCATCACAAAACGTAATTGCGTTCGCTTCTAGCGTCTGTCTGCGACACGCTGCGCGAACGTAGAGAGCATCATTGCGAATTAGTTCACTCAGCACCTTCGATTGGTGCAAAACCTTGGCGTTGAATATTTTCTGTCACCGCGCGTGGTTCGAGGAATTGCAAGAGGTAATCAGGGCCGCCTGCTTTAGAACCGACTCCAGAAAGTTTGAATCCACCAAAGGGTTGCCGCCCCACGATCGCTCCTGTAATATTGCGGTTGATGTACAAATTCCCGACTTCAAATTCTGTCTGCGCCTGCTGAATGTGCGAAGGTGTTCTAGAATAAAGTCCTCCAGTTAAGGCGTAGTTTGTACCGTTGGCAACTGCTAACGCTTCCTGGAAATCTTTCACTCTAATTACCGCCAGCACAGGGCCAAAAATTTCTTCCTGGGAAATTACCGCATTTGGCGATACTTCACTAAAGATCACAGGCCCGATAAAATATCCTTGTTCGGGTGCTGGTAATTCCAAGGCTAATTGTGCTTCTGCCTTACCCTTCTCAATATACTCGCGGATGCGATCGCGGGCATTAGCATCAATCACTGGCCCAACTTGTGTACTTGGTAACTCTGCTTCCCCAATGTTCAAGGATTTTGTTGCTTCTACCAACCGTTGCACAAAGGCATCATAAATCGGTTGCAGCACAATCACCCTGGAAGCAGCAGAACATTTTTGTCCACTGTAACCAAATGCCGACTGCACTACCCCCACAACAGCTTGGTCTAAATCAGCACTTTCATCTACAATAATGGCATTCTTGCCACCCATTTCAGCAATCACCCGTTTCATGTGCTTTTGTCCGGGTTTTAAGATTGCCGCTTCTGCGTAAATTCTACAGCCGACTTCTTGGGAACCCGTAAAAGCAATTACATGAGTATCTGGATGATTTACCAAATAAGCGCCGACTTGCGAACCTTTGCCAGGTACGTATTGAAATACACCTTTGGGAAAACCAGCATCCACCAAAATTTCTGTGAGTTTTGCTGCAATTACAGAAGATGTTTCGGCAGGTTTCAGGAGAGTACAATTGCCTGAAACCAAAGCTGCGACAGTCATTCCGCAAGCGATCGCTAGCGGGAAATTCCAGGGAGAAATTACTACAACAATCCCGCGTGGCTGGTAGATATAATGATTAGTTTCACCGGGTATGTCGTAATTCACACCTTTATCTAACCGTTCTATTTCATCAGCGTAGTACCGACAGAAATCTATCGCTTCCGAAACCTCTCCATCAGCTTCCTTAACTGGTTTCCCAACTTCCAAAACTATCCAAGCTGAAAGTTCAGCGCGGCGGAGTTCCATTAAATCACCGGCTTTCCGCAAAATATCAGCGCGTTGTTTAGCTGGTGTTTTCCTCCAACCAGGAAAGGCAGCTTTGGCAGCTTGCATCGCCTGTTCTGCTTGTTCAACGCTAATTAACCCAACCTTACCAACTACCTCACTGAAATTAGAAGGATTGAGAGAATCAACAAATTCCGGCGGATTAACATACTCGCCATTAATTAGGGGTAAATAAGTTTTACCCAACTGTTGGCGAACGCTTTGGAAAGCTTGCGCCGCCTTCGTTCTTACCTCTTCTTCAGCATAATCGGTATCAGCAGCACCGAGAAAATGAGAGTTAGGAATGGAGTTAGGAGTTAAAGAGTTATTTTCCTCTTTGACACTCGGCGGCGCTAATAATTCTTCAATCGGTCGATTTTCGAGATTTTGCCGTAAAAAAGAACTATTAGCTGTATTTTCTAACAATCGACGAATTAAATACGCCATTCCAGGTAATAATTCACCGTAAGGACAGTAAACTCTCACCCGATAACCCTTGTCAACCAACGCCTTGGCAACTTTATCACCCATGCCGTAGAGGACTTGTAATTCAAAGCGACGGCGGGGAACATTTAAACTTTCAGCTATGGCAATGGCGCGAGAGTGCGATCGCACGTTATGGCTACCAATGGCAGAATACACATATTGATGATTTTCTAGCAACAATTGAGTGATGGTTTCAAAGTTAGCATCAGTTGCCGCTTTGTCGTTGTAAACTGGCTGTGGCCAATGCTTCTGTGCTGCTTTGATAGTTTCCTGATCCCAGTATGCGCCTTTTACCAAGCGGATTGTCAGGGGATAGCCACGTTCTTTCAACCAAGAAATTACGTCTTTAGTATCTTGCTCGCTATCACGCAGATATGCTTGAATTGTTATGCCAACATCTGTGCGTTGCCGAAACTCTTCTTCTAAAAGCAGTTTTTTCAGGATGCTAAGAGTTATGTCTTTATAGGCATACTGTTCCATATCAAAATGGACAGCTGCGCCTAATTCTTTAGCACGACGTAAAAGAATCCGAATGCGATCGCTAACTCGCTCCTCGCTACCTTTAGCATCTAAAGGGTCAAATTGGGAATAAAACGCCGTTAACTTAACAGAAACCTGAACTTTTGGTATTGCTTCGCCATCAGCCTCATCAATAGCCCCAATAGCTGCCCAATTCTTCGATGCTTCCACCAATTGTTGCATTAATTCTAGATAGCGTTCTAGATAAGACTGCGCTTCGGCTTCGGTAATTACTGCTTCACCAAGTAAATCGATGGTGAAAGCCATTTTCTCTCTTCGTAGTCGTTCAACTGTTTTGATGACTTGTTTAATATTTTCCCCAGAAATATATTTATGAGCAAGAGTTTCAACGGCTGTACCAACGGTTGTAGCAGCAACTTGTCCTGGCATCGAGTCGGGATTAGCAAAGTTTAGCATTCCCTTCAAAGCTGCCGGCAATTCTACAGACTCATCGCCTAAATATTCTTGTAAATGTGAGGCAATTTCTGATTTACTGTGTAAAGCAGGTAGCGTATCTATAAACCGAAATAGTTGCACCCGCAACCCAGGATTACTCATCGCCCAAGCTAGTAATTTATCATCCCAGCGCATTTGATCCCGCAGGGAAGAAAAAAACGAACGATTTTCCTGCGTTGCTGCTAGAAGTTGTTTAGCAATTTCTTGGGTTTTAGCTTCGTAGGTGCTTGTCTGTACTTGTAATACCACTGATAATAAACTCCTTAATTAAGGCAAGGCTTTTTGTACAAAGCCTATGTCTTCTATTTTGACGCTTTCATATATCTAGTGGGGAGTGGGGAGTGGGGAAGCAGGGGGAGCAGGGGAAGCAGGGGAAGCAGAGGAGAAAAATTAATAACCAATGCTCAATGCCCAATGACTAATGACTAATGGCCAATTCCCAATTCAATCACCTACAAGTGTTATCCTTTTGTTGATCTATTTCTACTTTGATTAATAGATGTTGCAACACAAGAGATTAGCTCAGTCATCCTAAGAGTGTGGATATTATGTTTATGCCTACAGAAAACCTCACGCATATCTTATTTTCTAACTGGCAACACACACTCCAACCCTTTGGTGTTGACCAGGTAGCGGCTGAGAAAGCTTTTAATGACTTGATTGCAGCTTACTCTACCCCTGGTCGCTACTACCATACACTCAAACACATTGATCGCGTCTTCAAAACAATTCAGATTTTGCAAGGCTACACCACCAATCTAGCTGCTGTTCAACTAGCTGCCTGGTTTCATGATGTAGTATATGACACTCAAGCTCAAGATAATGAACAACGAAGTGCAGACTATGCTTTTGATCTGCTGAGTAATTTGGGTATTCCAGAAAGTACCATAACTATTGTCACTCGTATAATTCTGAATACTAAAGACCACCAAGCTGCGGTGGATGACTATGATAGCCAAGTTCTGCTTGATGCGGATTTAGCGATTTTGGCTACTAACCAAGTGCAGTATGGAGAATACGCCCATGCCATTCGCCAGGAATATGGCTGGATGGCAGAGGCGGATTATATCATAGGTCGTCAGCAGGTTTTAAAAAGATTTTTGCAGCGATCGCATATCTACTTTACGCCTTTAATGTCAGAGTTCGCCGAACCATGTGCCCGTGGGAATATCCAGGGGGAAATTCAGTCTTTATTGTCTGATTAGTTTTACCGTCTGCTATCGCCACGATGAGCTATTTCAGTGTCTTGTAGCTTTATTCTAGGTGCAAAGACTTCTTGATGTTGTTGCGGCTGTTGCGGCTGAATTTTTTCCTGTGCAAACTTTACACGGGTGCGAACTCCAAGATCAACATCTGTATTGAGCATGTGCTGAAGTTGATTTGTAATCCGCGACGCTTGATCGGGTAAAGTGACTGCTATGGCAATGGCTAGTGTTTCTAAACTTGTCACTGCTGCATAGCGCACTATCCACTCTGGATCTTGAGAAATTAGTAATAGCGCCTCTAATACCTGAGTCTGAAGAGATTCTAGTTTCTCAGGGGGTACTTGCTGCCAGCGCAAAGTGCCTAATCCCCTAGCAGCTGCCCGCCGCACACTTAGGGAAAAATCGGTCTTTGCTGCCTCTAACAAGGTATTGAGCGCCCGGACATCGCCAATTCCCGCTAAGGCACGAATAGCCCAGGCTCTAGCACCATAGTTGTAGCCATCAATTAGTTCTAATAGTGGCTGCACTGCGGCTTCCCCGATCGCAATCAGCCCATCTACCGCCGCCACTGCTGCCCCTGGATTGTTGTAGCCCAAAGCTGCAATTAGTGTAGGTACACCTTCTTCTATACCAGCTGCTGCTAACTCCTGAACTGCGTCTAATAACCGATCCGAGGAATCTGCTTCTTCTACAGCACGGATCAATATTTGGGCCAGATCGCTATTATTCATAATGATTTTTCATCAGTAATGAGTCGTCAGCCAATTGTAGCCTAAGCTATCCGTATTTGGCATCATACATAAACCCCCTAGCCCTGATTTTACAGTAAGCTTGGGGGTTTATGTGTAGTAAAGATTTGGTTGTAACGTATTAATAACAACTGATTATCTAGAATTTATCACTACAACAGCGAGTCCATCAAATTCATCACTTTAATCGCACCTTCTGAGAAAGTGCTTGGTGTTATGTGATTTACTTGATGTTCTAGTAACCCTTTAAGAGAAATTAGCTTGAGGCTATTTTCAGCAAGAGTCTGTGCGATCGCATCTGCTGCGGGTAGATATCCAATCGCTCCCAAATCTGCTAACACTGCTCGACGCAATTGCAATTTCTCTCCCGCCAGAGCTTGTACCAGCCGTTCTCCATAAACTGGTTCTTGGGTTAATTGATACATGGCTCGTGCGGCAGAATATTGCACCAATTCGATCGGATGCTCTAAGAATGCCTTTACCAAAGGGGCAAATTCAGTCGCCCTTAAGTTTCCCAAGGCTTCTAAGATGGCGTCGTAGGGTTGAGATAAATCAGGCTGTGATATGAGCTGCTCTCCCTGCAAACCTACTGCTAATAACTTGATTAGCGCCGGAATACAAACCGGATCGCCCAGCATCTCTAAGGATTGTGCCGCCGCTTCCCGCACATAAAAATCTGAGCAGTCTAAACACCTAATTAGAGGTGATACTGCCTGGCGATCGCCAAGTTTCCCTAAAGCTCTAGCTGCGTTTCGCCGCAGAGGATATCCGCCTTCTGGTGTCCTGTCGGCTTCATCCTCTAACGCTTTGATCAGTGCTGTAACCGCAGCTGGTTCACTTATACGAAACCTGCCCAACCACCAGGCAGCATAAAATCGCAGACCTAAATCTGCACTTTCAAGATTAGCGATCGCCTGCTCTACAGTTAAAGATCCACCGTCGGCATTGTCAACTGTCACTGACAAGTCTTTAATGTTCTCCAGACTGGGATTCATGGCTGTGTTCGCTATGTGTTGTATCAGCGTTCAATGGCTGAATGCTGACTATTTTGCCACCCAAGCGAGTAATGCGCTGCATTTCCTGATTCATTCGGTTCTCAGGCACTGTGATAAACACACTGCCACTAGAACGAATGGGATAGGCGACTTTTTCTGTTTCTTCGCTTTGGCGCAGACCGACTACTTCATAGCGGAAGGAGCGGTTACTATTTCTACCATTAATTTGTCCAAGCATAAATCAATTCCAAATTTATAAATTGAAGTTGTCATTAGCCCTTGGTCTGAAATTAATGACTAATGACTAATGACCAATAACACTAAAGTGGCTTCACACTGGCGATTTTACCACCTTGTTTTACCACTCTCTGGAAGTAAGCAGATAGCCCTTCATAGGGTAGAATAACAGCTTGATTGACCCGGCGTGTGCTAGGATATCCAGCTCCAAAAACGCCTGCCACTTCAATGCGGTATAGTCTGCCTTCTTGCCCGAAAGTTCCTGCACCACCGAAAGTACTGTTGGGGGTAACACCTTTTTCAGGAGCAACGTAGGAAAAGCCGGAAGGGCCACCAGATGGAGGAACAACAACAGATGCACTGTTGCGACCTAGTTCAACGGCAAGGCGAGAGGAATTGCCTCTAAGTTGGGAGGTATCGCTATTGGCATAGCCGCGATAAAGTTGGAATATCCGGCTAAATCCGACAGTTTTCTGACCTGTTTGGGTTTCAAAGCCGCGATAGAAAGGCACAATATTTTCACCAAAGCTACTTTGATATTCTGCCGAATCAATATAAGAATCAATATCGGCTTCATATCCCTTGGTTTGATATAAGTCTAGGTGATAGACCACCTCAGACTCATCATAGGGAGCGCGACCCAACAAATGTTTATAGTTCAGTTCAATGACGCGAGTTTGAAAACTGTTGTAGAAAAACTTGGATTTGTACAGTTCTGATTTAGCTACTTGACGCACAAACTCTTGTACTGTACTTTTTCCATCGCGCAGAATAGATTCAGCACTTGTGAGACGCTCAGATTTCATTAAGTAATCGTTGCCCAACAACTGACGATAGACGGCAGTAATTACTTGCTCTATGTCTTCTTTAGTTGCATTTGGGCGCAATTCTAGGGGAGCCTTATCACTAAAAGCTTCTGTTCCCAGACGGGATGCTGCTGTTGTAATAGCCATTGGTAATTTTCCTTTTGTAATTGGTAATTGGTAAGGGGAGTGGGGAGTGGGGAGTAGGGAGTGGTGATCGCTACTCCCTACTCCCTACTTCCTACTCCCCACCCCGATTCCCTAATTTATACGGCTGTGATGCTAATCACCTTGCTGCCCTTACGATTAAACTGCTGCAACTTGCTAGAAAGTTGTTCGTAGGGTACGAGAAATTCCGCACTACCCCGCCGCACTACAGATGAGTTTGGAGAAGCTGCTTGTAGTACCCTAATTCGGTATGTTTCTCCTCTCCCACCTGATGAGAGGCCCGTCAAGGCTCCTGTAGAGACTGGGTAGATAGGTGAAGCTAGATTCTTAGCTATTTCCCAAGTTAGGCGTCCTTGTTTTTGCCCTTGAGCGCGATCGCTATTGGCATAACCCCGATACAGTTGGAAAAGTCGGCTATAGCCAACGTTTTTCTGCCCTACTGGGCTATTAAAGCCACGATAGTATGGTACTATGCTTTCGCCAAAGCTTTCTTGATATTCTAGTGAGTCAATGTATGAGTTAATCTCAGCTTCATAACCTTGTGAGTTGTAAAGCTCAACGTGGTACGAAATCTCTGACTCATCTTCTGGGGCGCGACCCAATAAATGCTTATAATTCAACTCGATAAAGCGAGTTTGCGAGTTTGAATGGAAAAACTTATTCCGATAGAGTTCCGACTGAGCAATGGCTAGCACAAATCCCCTAACTGAAATCTCGCCTTGCTGCAATAGTGATTCAGCACTGACAAGACGCTCGGATTCCATTAGGTATTCATTACCCAAAACCTGACGGTAAGCTGCCCGGATGATCACTTCCACATCCGTTTGTGTTCTATCGGGATGTAGTTCTGCCAGTCCTGAGTTTTCAAAGGCTCCAATTCCTAGCCTTGTTGGTTGTCCCAAAGCTGCCATCTTTAAACCTCCTCAGTTTTAACTGGAAAACTGAAAACTTTTTAGAAAAATTTTTTTCTAGTCTTTTAAAAAGAAAGAATTTAGGAGCCAGGAGCCAGAATACCCTTTCAGGGAAGCAAGCTACAGAATTTAAATCTATGCGACACTTCTTTACCAGACGCTTTGCATAGCTTGCTTCCACGTTCGCGTAGCGTCCTGTATGGAAGTAGTACGACCAAGCTCAGTGTCCACTGGTGGATAACGCACTCTAAAAAAGTCCAGAAGCATCTGAATCAACGGTGAAACACCACCCTAAATATGCATTAGTAGTCAATTTTAGTAGTGGTGGGTCTGAATCCCACACTCAAAGATTTCTAAATTCTGTGTTCCTAATTCTGCATTCTTCTTTAACAGTCTTTTGAAAATAAAACTGCCCAGAAAGGTAAACCAACTCCTAGCTATTTGCCAACAGAGCTTGTTTTCCTTTCCGGGCTAAATACACTCTATTAGCTTAGAGCGTTAATTGCGTAGTCGATGTAGGAATTAGCTTCTACAGCAGGGTCGCCACTTAGACCGTGGTTAGCCTTGATGTACTTGAGAGCTTCAACGTACCAGCTGGGAGATAGATCAAAGGTGCGGTTGATTTCAGTCAAACCAGAAATCAAGAATTCATCCAATGGGCCTGTACCACCCACAACTAACGAATAGGTAACAATCCGCAGGTAGTAGCCGATGTCACGTGCACACTTTTCTTTACCAGTGTTGGTAGAAGCGAAGTTAGGGCCTTGTTGTTGAGTGGTGTAGGGGAACTTGTTGTACACCGCTTGAGCTGCGCCTTCTGTCAAACGTTGGGCATTAGCAGTCAAGCTTTTTGCTGCTTCCATGCTAGCAGGAGCTTGACGGAAACGACCAAAAGCAACTTGAAGTTCGGTGCTGGAAAGAAAGCGACCTTGAGAATCTGCGGTTGAAACGGCTTCGGTAAGAGGTGTCTTCATCGGTTTAGTATCTCCCTATTTACAATCTTGTTGAAATTTGTTTTGTCTAACTGACAGTTGTCAGTCAATAGTCTTAATCGGGTTTAGCTTACTGCTGAGGCTGCACGATCAAAGTAGCTAGCAACTTCAGATGCTATAGCGCTGCAATCGCCTCTGGTGATATTGTTGGGGTCGTTAACAAGAGCCAAAGCTGCGTCCTTCATCTTTTGTACGCCAGCTGCTACAGAACCACCAGGAACTCCTAGAGCCAAGTAGGTTTCGCGCAGACCGTTCAAACAACGATCATCTAATACACTTGCATCACCAGCAAAGATTGCGTATGTAACATAGCGTAAGATGATTTCCATGTCACGCAAGCAAGCAGCATTTCTACGGTTGGTGTAAGCATTACCACCAGGAGCAATCAACTGAGGTTGTTCTGCGAACAGAGCACGAGCTGCATTGGCAACAATTGCTGAGGAGTTGCTGGTAATCCGGTTTACGGTATCTGCACGCTTGTTGCCATCTTTAACTATGGCAGCTAGCGCGTCTAACTGAGCAGCGCTGAGATATTCACCGCGGGCATCAGCTTGGGTGATTACTTTTGCAAATGCATCTAAAACCATTGCTTTTGTCTCCTAGTTTGCTTGGTTAAAAATAATTGGAATCAAAACTGAATCGTTCAGTTTATTTTTGATGTCAGCAACTGCCTGACGAGTTACGAAAGGTTTAAAACAGACATCCACGGAATAAGTTTACGATCTCCAGGCTTTCAGATTAAAACTTTTGTTAAAAAACTTAAAACTTCTGTAAACGACTGGAAAACCTGATTAGATGTTGTTTTTTCCTTCTAAGTTATCTTTATACAATGCCGTAGGGTCATTATTTATTACAAATTATTGTTATGTTTGTTAATTTCATTTACATAACTTTACACTTTCCTGCAACCCAAAAGATGGGATAATCAATATTTGTGAAATCCGTTTAAGGGTACATAGGCGTGTCACGCCGCAGGCATTGCACATTTAAGTTCTGTATTATTGGCTACTTACTAGCGCGTGCCTTTGGCAGGGGCTATTTATACGTCTGCATTGCAGTCTATAGCGGTAGTTAACTATGCAATCGGCAGACTTAGGATTATTAGCCCGGCCGAAGCTTTAGATTTGCAATAGATATCTCCAGAAATTAATTATGCGTTGCTCCTACGGAGAAGCAAGCTACACGTAGCGTCTGTCTGCGACACGCTGCGCGAACGCAGAAAAGGGGCTGACCCTTGGCTTTTAGGATTTGGGTTGAATGGTAAATATGCTGAGAACAAAACCTCATTTAGTATCTTTATTTACAAAAACAGTGATATGAAGCACATGTGAATTTGGATGCGAAGTCTCTTAATTACGAATTACGTAGCTTGCTTCTCGCCCTTGGCGAGTATTACGAATTACGAATTACGAATTGGTATAAACCATCCAAACTCACACGTTACTCCTCAACCCCTAATCCCTATGCGTCGAACCAAAATCATTTGTACTGTTGGCCCAGCTACATCTGCACCCGAAAAGCTGCAAGCTTTA
>NZ_DASQZC010000102.1:0-6754 GCF_035638895.1 Nostoc sp.
TGATTATCTCAACCGTCAATTTCATGTGCTAATCTTGCGCTAAAATTATTCCGTGCTTGCGGATAATTTCAGGTGATTTAGCATAATAATATTACCGTAAATCACGACGGCAAGATTATGCTTCCAATCAAAAAGCCGCCACATGGCGGCTTTTGATTTAATGGGCAGTACCAGACTCGAACTGATGACATCCTGCTTGTAAGGCAGGCGCTCTACCAACTGAGCTAACCGCCCGTTTGACTAATCCTTAACTAATATAGCAAAACATTTCGCATTGCGCTAGTAGTTTCAAGAAAATCTTTTTTTCTCTTATACTGACTCAGTATTCAGTTAACTCAGGATTTAGGATGCCCTCTGGTCGGACGCACGATCGCATTACTATGTATGCTCTGCCGTTTGTGGCGGGCGTTACTTTCTGGCAAAGTCGCAGTAGTAATGCGACTTTGTTAGTTGCAGGCGGGTTTCTCTTTGGTGGGCTGATGTTTGGCCCCGATTTGGATATTTACTCTGTGCAATTTCAACGCTGGGGTTTCTTGCGCTGGATTTGGCTACCTTATCAAAAAAGTCTGCGGCATCGTTCTTTTTTATCCCACGGGCCGATTATTGGCACGATTTTGCGAATACTTTATCTGGGGTGTTTGCTTGCTATTGTGGCAATTTTCGTTTTGGCAGTTGCCGAAAGGTTATGGAATCTAAGCTTTACTTGGCAAGATTTGGGACAAACTTTGGGGCGATCGCTCGTGCAATACGATACTGAATATATCGCCCTGTTTTTGGGTTTAGAAGTCGGTGCAATGAGTCATTCTCTTAGCGATTGGGGCGGTTCAGCATACAAGCGCTTTCAAAAACAGGGCATTCGTGGGTTGCTTCCTAGTGGCAAAATTAAGAAGCGGAAAGTTACAACTCGCGGTAGTCGTCGAGCTACAGTTAGCAGAAAGAGCAACGGAAGAACGACAAAGGACAAATGACAAATGACAAATGACAATGTTGATACTTTGGCGGCATTGCAGGAGTTAATTGAGGTGGTAGCAAAATTGCGATCGCCTAATGGTGGTTGTCCTTGGGATTTGGCTCAAACTCCTGAAACCCTCACCCCTTATGTGATTGAGGAAGCTTATGAGGTGGTGGATGCAATTAAGAGTGGGGATAAAGATGCGATCGCAGAAGAGTTAGGCGATTTATTATTACAAGTGGTACTCCAAGCCCAAATCGCTAGCGAATCTGGGCAATTTTCTCTCAAAGAAATAACTCAGGGGATTTCCCAAAAATTGATTCGCCGCCATCCCCATGTGTTTGGTGATGTGTCGGTGGCAAGTGTGGATGAGGTGCGGCAAAATTGGGAACAGATTAAAGCGGAGGAGAAAGGCGAAGCATCTCCAGAGGCGCAAAAACTTAGTGCGAAACTTGCTCGTTATGGACGCACTCTTCCCCCACTAACGGCGGCGATGAAGATTTCCCAAAAAGCTGCGGCGATCGGATTTGAATGGGAAAATATTCAGGGTGTCTGGGATAAGTTTCATGAAGAGTTAGGGGAGTTTCAACAAGCTTTAGCTGAAGAAACACCAGAACGGCAAGAAGCAGAATTAGGCGATTTACTGTTTGCGGTGATTCAGTTAGCCCGTTGGCATAATCTTGACCCCAGTGCTGCTTTGCAAGGCACAAATCAGCGCTTTGTCCAGCGATTAGAAAAAATGGAGGCAGTTGTTGATCGCCCCCTTTCTGATTACAGTTTGGATGAGTTAGAAAAGTTATGGCAACAGGCAAAAGCTCAAATTGCTAAAGAGGGGAGTGGGGAGTAGGGGAGGCAGGGGGAGAAAAAAAGCTTAAGAGAACTCCACAAAAAAGATGATCCAATAGCTATGCTGGTTTAGCAAAAATTTCCACAAACCATTTTTTGAGATTGGGGAGGCGGTTAATCTGTGTTTCAATTTCTTCCATAGCTGAAGTTGTGAGTTTAACTCCTGTGGAGTAAACTTTTTCTACCAATGTGACAACTGGATTTTTACCCTTGAATGTGAGAGTTTGGGCAAAATTCAGTACGGTAAGCTGTTACGTATATAACTTGCATTATCAGGGCGGGCAGGATGCCCACCCCACAATCATCTTGAAAAAATATTAGTGCAAATTAAAGGCGCAACAGCTTATCAACGGTGTCAAGTAAACTACCATTCCAATGCTGTTCTAACCAACCTCATCTTCGTTCTATCGGGTTGTATTTGCTATGAAAGGGCGGATAATAAGCCAGTTGTAATGTCAGTTGAGTGGCGAAAGCAAAATCTACAATCCGCTTCATAAACTGAGTGCGACGAGAATTATTTTCCGGTCTATTATCCTGATTTATTACCAGTTTTTGAATGTGAGGGAAACGGTGTTTGACAATTTACCACCAGCTTTCAAGTAAGTCAACAATACAATCAGCAGTTAATATTGATGCGATCGCATTGTCAGCCGATACAATTGCATCTGCGTAAGTAAATGGACAAAAAGTTAACTCCAACTCCTAGCCTGAATCCCACCACATGAAGTGGCGAGAGTAACTCAAAGCCAATTACCCAAAAGAACATAGGGGGCCCAAAACCTGGGACGTTTGTATTTGGGATTTTGCAAAAGAGCTAGCTGGGCGTGACGGAGTACTTCAGCTTTAGTCAGGTTTTTGTTGCCTAACTCTTGGTAAAATTGACTCATTAACACAGCAGTAGACTCATCATCCAAGTTCCACAAAGAAGCGATCGTACTGCGTGCTCCTGCCTGAAAAGCGACACCAGCAATTCCTAGTGCAGCTTGTTCGTCCCCGGCTGCTGTTTGACAGGCACTAAGAATGAGCAATTCAATCGCTTCGGGTCTATTTTGCTCTAGCGTTCGCACTAACTCATTTAACTTTTTCACATAAATACGCTCATCCCAAGCGACAATAAATGTCTCCTCAGCCTTAGAGCTAAACTGACCATGAGTTGCAAGATGAACGATAGGGAAAGATAGAGAATTAATCCGGTTTTGCAAAGCTTTGCTGGTAAATTCTTGATTCAGAAGGATGCTGCTAGGGACTTGAGAGCGGATTTGTTCTAATTCAAGTTTGACGTTGGGTAGTGCAGAAAATCCCGAACTTGCTTCACTCAATCCTGCGGCTATTGCCTTGAATTCCTTCTGTGATGTTTTGGGTTCAATCAGTTGCAAACTGGGGGTAAGTGCAATGTTATACTTCTCAACTAGATACTGTTTGCCATCGTAGAGAGCTGCCATCGGAATATTTCGCAACCAACCATCCAGCACAAACACTAAAGTAGGAGTGTTACTTTCAGCTAAGGCAGCTTCAGCAGGTTGAATCAGCCATTTATAAACCTTCTGGGATAAAGATTGAACCTGTCGCAGGGTGTGTGGTTTGGGTAGATTTTCCTGTAGTTGCTTTAAAGTAGTTTCCACTTCTTCTTTAACTACAGGGGTACTGTAATGCAACCAACGCTGTTGAGGCAACTGGAGGATGACTTCTAATCGGTCTGGCAAAATAAATGGATAAATAATTGCTGCTTTTGGATCTTTTTTTGGATTAACGATTTGAGCATTCAAACAGTTGTTGCGAAAGAAGTTTTCTAGTTCTGCTATTTGGAGTAATTCGATTGTATTGCTGGCTTTTACGAGATTTTCTGAGCTAACTTGATTACCCTGAGATTGCAAAAGTAAATCAACCAACTGTCGATAAACTGGTTCAACTTCCTCTCGAAAGGAAAATTTCACCACAGAATTGACAGCAACTAAATCACTGCGAAGGGCTTGGAGGTCATTAACTGCTTCTGTGTAAGCTGCTACTGCTGCTTTTGTATCTCCCTTAGCTTTAAGCAAACGTCCCAGTTGCCATTGCCATTGATAGCCAATGTCTTTAGCATCGATAGCTTGAGCGATGAGCAAGGCTTGTTGGGTGAGGTTTTGGGCATCAGACAACTGTTGAGTTTGTTCGTAAACTTGACCTAAAACACCAAGAGCATAGGATTGTGTGCGTTTATCTTGCAAACTTTTTGCTTGCTCAATGGCAGTTGCCAGTAATTGGGCAATGTCTAACGATGAGGGAGTGTCTGCGGCGGTTTTTTTTCGGAATTGCATTAGACTTTGAGCAAAGTTAATGCGGGCAGAAATTGCTGTCCGACTAACGGGTAAGTCTTTAAGCTGAGTTTTAATTTCAGAGGACAATGTTTGGAAAGCTGACAATTGCTCAGTTTTCAACAGTAGTCTGAGTTGATTGGCTTGAGCTTGAATGCGTGTAGTGGGTGAGGTTGCAGTTTTGATAGTTTGTTGATAATATTTTATCGCTGTTTGCGTGTCTTGCTGAACACGGGCTGTATTACCCAGACTGAGGAAAATATCAGCGATCGCTTCCTTATTTGGCAACGATGAAGCTATTTCTAAACTTTGCTGCAATATCTGCCGAGATGTTTCTAAATCACCTGTGACTTGCACGACATTGCCGAGACTATGCAGGGCTGCGACTTTAACAGGTGAGTTGGGTTGACTTTGGAGAATCTGGGTACTTTCTTTTAACGTCTTCTCGGCTTGACGATAAAATCCTAAAGTTTGCAAAGCTTGCGCTTGGTTAATGCGATTTTGAAGAACCGCCCTCTCATTGCCGATTTTGGCATAAATATCAAGTGATACTCGCCAAGTATCTAGGGCATCTTCAGCTTTGCTTTGAGCCAATTGCAGGCGACCTTTGATATCTAAGACTTGGGCTAGAATTTGCGAGGAGTCTTTGCTATCTATATTTTTAGCAGCTTGTAATAAGTTGAGACTTTGAGCGATCGCACCTTCTGCCTCTGACCACTGTCCCAATTGCTGATAAGCTAATGAGAGATTACCGAGTGCGATCGCAAGCCTTTGTTCATCCCCATTGGCTTTGAATGCAGAGATAGCCTGTTGCCAAGAAGTAGCAGCTTCAGCAAACCGTTCAGCTTCATAAAATTTACTGCCCTCTTCCACCAACTTTTGGGCATCGGGCAAGCTTTGAACAATTGAGTTTTCCACAGTTACATGTGCGAAAGTAGGGGGCAATAACCCCGCCCCTAAGAACATAGCCAAAAGCAGCAGTACACTTAAAAAGCGTTTGATTTTCCGTAATCTAGATTTTTTTCTTGCCATGTTTTTGCCCCCATTCGCACCGCGTTTTTACTAAAAATAGACAGTGTAAATTGCTCAACCTTCCTGGTGTTGATTAACCACACGGCAATCAGCTGTCCTCTGCCAGGAAGAATGAGGCGTGACAGTCGGTGCAGAGTTAGTGAGAATTACATCGCCATTAGCAGCAATTACCCAACCAGTAGCTTCTACTATGCGAGTTGGTGTTGGGTTAATGGGATTTGTATAAACTGCTGGAGTATTACCTACTTCTGGGTTGAGAGTCACCAAATCTACCTGCACTGCGTCAGCGTTGAGAGCTTCACCTGGATTAGGTGGTAAGCCACCGCGTCCAGTGATTGTAAAACTGCTCTTAGCTACATTGCTACCTGCGGTACAGGTCTGTGCAACTTGGGTATCAACTGGTACGGCTGGTAAATTGACTAAGCCACTGTTAGGGTCAATATCCGGTGTATTAAGTTCTACAGTACCGTTTACACCAAATTCTGAACTGGCGTTGATCTCACTTCTCGGAGTCAGGCGATCGCGGTAATCTAGCCCATAGATACCTTCAGTAGTGATGTTGATATTACCTCCGCGACCTTGAAAGGCATTGGCAATAATATCACTGTTTTCGCTAGGGACAGCGACGATAAAACCATCTTTGGCATTGATTGTGATGTTGCCGCCATTTGCGTCATTGAGAGCTGCGGCGGATATTAGACTGCGATCGCGCATTAGTAATAAATCTAAATTCGAGAGCGTTATGTTTCCGCCGATTCCTGCTGCTGTAAAAGCTTTGAGTTCTCCTTGGTTTTCCAGACGAATAAAGTTAGCTTTGATGTCTAGGTTGCCTGCATTTCCTCTTCCTTCACTGCTTACAGATACTTCAGCGTCATTGGTAAGTGAGAGTGAGTTCGCTGTGATCTGAACATTACCCCCCTGCCCCTCTGCTTTTTGCAGCAGCACAGCAGAGATAATAGCATCATCAGTTAGGGAGAGCGACTCTGTAACGATCTGGATATTACCTCCCTGCCCTTTGGCATCATTTAGCACTCGGCTATAGGCACCGCTGGGAAATTCATCTTCACCCTTCCCAGCAAAGTAAATATCGCGTGCATTAATGATCACATTACCTGCATTTCCTACTCCGTCTGTACTAGCACTTAGGTAAGCACCATTGGTGGCTGAGAGCGACTCTGTAACGATCTGGATATTACCTCCCTGCCCCTGTCCTGACCCTTCTATCCGACTCTGAACTTTACTAGAGAGGAAACGCTGTTCCAACTCTCCCCCATCAAGGGAAATCCTGTCGCGGGCATTAATGGTCACATTACCTGCATTTCCCTTTCCATAAGTGCTGGTAAATAATTCAGCACCATTAGTGACAAAAAGTGACCCTGTCGTGATATTGATGCCGCCACTATTACCTGTGGCTCTATTGTTCACTTGGTTGAATACTTTACTCCCATCAAAGGAGGCGATATCGCGGGCATTGATATTGATAGTGCCGCCATTCCCCTGTCCAAAGGTGCTAGTCGCTAGGACAGCCCCATTTCTTAGAAAGAGTGACCCAGTGGTGATATTGATGCCGCCACTGTTACCTTCGGCTTTATTTACTATCACTTCGCTCAATGCCGCACTTTGATCCAAA
>NZ_DASQZC010000103.1:0-23245 GCF_035638895.1 Nostoc sp.
GAGGCAAGGGCTGAACTTGCTGAAAGACCCATGAAATCAGCATTTTTATCACCTAAAAAATCTCAAAAGCAAGATGTCAAAAAATTAAATGTTAATTGAGAAGGTTTAATTTGTGATTAACTTCACCCAATGGGATGAATCGATTGGATGAAGAATAAAGACTCTAAGTGATGGTAATCTAAGCTTGTTGAGCTAAATTAAATAAAAACTTCAGTTTTTGACAGTTTTCTTTTTTGGACAATAGTAATATAAGTTGTAAACAAAGTCTTTGATAATTAAGACTTAGTAGTAATTTAAGTAAATTATAAAGAACTTAGTTCGTTTTTTAACAGGAGAAGTAGGGTGCTTAACAACCTTCATCAGTTCTTATCTCCCCGTCAATGGGGAATTTCCCTCGCAGGCTTAGGCTTACTTCTCGGTTTGGGCTTTATAGCCAAGCAGACTCAAGTAGTACCATTTACAAATTCTTCACTATCATCGGCTCAGATTGATAAAACCACCGACAACTCTCTTCTGTCGCAGCTAAGAAGAGTTCGAGAGCAGAGAAGTCAACTCAATGCGGCTTCTGGAGATAAAGGGCTTTTTGGCCATCAGAGTGGAAAAACCTTACCTACAACCACAGCGTTGGTTCCAAATTCTCAAGGAGCTACAAAAGACGCAGGAGTTTTACCAAAAGTGGATTTTCCTGTAAAAGATGGGATTTACCTTTATGGTCAATCCCCAAAATCAAATCAGCTTGGTCAAGGTTACATCATATTTCAAAAGCAGCAGGATAAGGTAACGGGTGCATTGTTTATGCCCCAATCAGAATTTAATTGTTTTCAGGGTACACTCAACCCATCAGGAGAGTTGGCGATGACGGTTAATAGTTCGTCAAATGAAGCCAGTACTACTCAGTCGAATCAGGTAGCTGCAAGCAATAGACTGCCTCAAGTGAGTGAAGATGAGTTAAGTAGTTATCTTTACTCGCTGGCTCTGCAAGATTTTTATCATTTAAGTTCTATTACTGCTAGCGATCGCCGCACGTTGCAAATGTGCAAGTAATCTTTAAGTTAATACTCAATTCCTGGTTGCGCCTTAACGCCTTGATCGCGGAAAGGGTGCTTAATTAGGGTCATTTCAGTTACGAGGTCAGCACGCTCAATTAAAGCAGCCGGTGCGCCTCTACCTGTAAGAATAACGTGCTTATCGGCTGGTTTTTGCGCCAAACCGGCTAAAACATCGTCTACTTCTAAGTAAGACATTTTGAGGGCGATATTGATTTCATCTAACAACACCATGTGAAAGTCTGGGTTGCGAATATATTCTAATGATTTCTCCCATGCCGCGCTAGCTTTATCGAGATCGCGATCGCGGTCTTGAGTTTCCCAGGTAAAGCCTTCGCCCATTGCGTGAAATTCTAACTGGTCTTCCCAATTACTGAAAACCCTTTTTTCTGAAGGTTCCCAGCTACCTTTGATAAATTGGATGATCGCTACTTTATACCCGTGACCTAGCGATCGTAACACCATCCCCAAAGCCGCAGTGGTTTTACCTTTACCGTTACCAGTATTTACAATAATTAATCCTTTTTCTGGTACAGCTTGTGCTATGCGTTGATCCTGCACTTCTTTGCGTCGCTGCATCTTTTTGCGGTACTGTTCATCAGTCAGAGATGAAGACATTACCTGATCAATCAAGCGCCCAATCTCTTTGTCTGGGTTTAATTCTTGTGGTGTGTCGTTTGTCATTAACTTTGTCTAGAAATAACTGTTAAAAGTGTTGAGAATGAACCAAAATCGTCTTACTTATCCAATTTCACTTAAATCACTTGATTGGAAATGTCCAGTAAGGTTTCATGTGAAATATTAATAGTGTGTTAGCTTAATTAACATGATTTACAAACAAGTATGGAAATCCATATCATATACAAACTAAACTTCTAATTTGAGTTTACTATTACTGTTTTAAATAATTTAATATGTTCATTAAAGCACTTTACCAGTAAACTTTTGTCATTCTCTGGTTTGGTACAGTCATGAGTTAGACTACCAACCGAGGGCGTTGGTTTAAGTGTCAGGGGTATAATGTTTGATATCGGGAGTTGTGCATTTATGGATGCTATTGTTTCCATTTTTCCCATAAAGGCTGCATATCCTCTGGTTGCCCATCATAGTTAAGTAATTGGTCTGAAATTATCACCCATGACTGGGCACTGCGTGTCCAAACGTTACCTACTGGGCGTAACCAACTTGTGTCATCTAACGTTCCGGGTTTGACGTTGATAGTATTTGAGTTGTAAGCCCGTTCATGGAACAATCGCGTTCCGCAGTCACCGCAAAACAAATTGTTTATTTCACGCCCGCTATCAGCTTTGCGAGTCCAAGCTTTCGGTTGTCCCTGAGCAATCACAACAGTATGGTACGGTGAGAGACATTCCAAAGGCACTAGACGATTGTTTCTGACACTCCTTACAGTGGCATACGTAAAGGGTTAAAGGTTCTGCATGAATTTCATAACGAATCTGTCCACATTGACAACCTCCACTATATGGAAGACTCACAGATTTTATCTCCTTAAAATTTGTGTTGCTTCATCATACTAACTAGAAATGCAGGATATGAGGAAGCAACGGGAAGAAGACACAGGGATAGGGGGACATGGAGACATTTTCATTGTCCACGTCTCTCTAAATCTTCATCATTCTTGATGTTCATCCGATTCATCATCTTCACTCCAATATTGTCGAGGTGCGTTTCCGTGAACTTCTAAAACCTTTGGTTTTTTGATTTTATTATCAGGCTGATTAATTTCTTCTAACTGCACATCAAATTTCCAGTTATCACCAAAATCATAAAGATAGGTCATTTTAGCACCCGGTTCTAGAGACAAGTCACCAATCTGTACTTGGTCAGCAAATGGGGGTGTTTCCATATAAGGATGACCTATTTTAATTGTGCGACCAAAACGGTCTTTATAACTAAACTCATATAAATGGTCGTAGTCAAAATCAAAAGCATCGAGAATTGTTTCTGCTAGCCAGCCTAATGTTTTTTTCGCTGGTATGGCAATGCGTCTCCAAGCGTGAGAAATAGACACTTTAAAAATATAAATTCCATCGGTGAAGCCTTGCTTTGGAACAAATAAATTATGCTCCCATTCTGGAAAAAATGGTTGTAAATGTGACTGCAATTTTCCAAAATTCACATTTACATCATCCTGTAGTTCTCCTCGTATCCCTAATGGGAATAATAATTGCAACAGAGCATCCCCAAAGGGCAACCGTTGTAAACTGGTAATACGCCACCCCTTACCTTCTTGCGGTTTTCCCTGCTTGATAGATAAGAATCCAAATAGCTCTAACAGAGCAACGTTATGCAAACCAGGGTAATAACTAATATTCTGTTGATCTTCATATTTAGGAAATTTTAAACCTTTATCTGGGACACGGGGCCAAAATTGAATACATCTAAATAAATTTCCAAATGAGTCTTGATGCTCACCCAAAATTTCGTTATTTCCCCAAATAAACCAAGCTTCCAATAAGTTGAAATAGCGTTCTGTTGGGTTGAGATTTGACCATGATTCCAAGGTGGCTGTGTCTAATACTAAAATTTGCTTCTTACCTTGGGATCTAATTTGGGCTATCCCAGAACTGCGTAATAACAGATATAGTCCATTAATGTAAGGGTATGATTTCTGGACAGGGCGTTTGAGTTTAGTTTCAATTGGGTGACTTAACCGAGAATTAACTTCTGATAGTACTTTCAGTGGTAAAAGGTTATTAACACTACTAACTTCCACTCCATTTGGTTGCAAGAAATCTATTAGGGTTTGAAAGTCATGCAAAATCGTACCAGGTTGATTTTCACCAATGCTGAGTTCTTGTAGAAGTTGTTGTTGTGACTCTGCAAGGGTTGGCAGTTCAGGATTGAATGTGCGTTCTAGCCGCGCAAATAAATCTTCCATAAATAAAAGTTATAAATTCGCAATTTTCACCTTCTAGTTGATCATCCCAGGAATTTGATATGAATAGTAACACTCGTTTACAGATGATTTTAAATGATACATCTGTTGATATAGTATTAAGAGCGATCGCTCAACTAAATTTACCTAACTGGTGGTTAGCCGGTGGTGCAGTCCGAAACACCGTTTGGTCTTCAATTTTTGGCAATGAGTGTAAATTAGGTATTAAAGATTTTGATATTGCATTCTTTGATATAGAGGGAAACCGTTCTCAAGAACTAGCAGCAAAGGCAACTCTCACAGAACAATTTCCTCATGAACAGTTTGATGTAAAAAATCAAGCTAGTTTTGCTCGTTGGCGGCTTGGTACCAGACCCTACACTAGTACAGAAGATGGCATCACAGATTGGCTACACACTGCTACTGCTGTAGGAGTTCGGCTAGATGCACAAGGCCAATGGCAATTTTTTACTCCCTACGGCTTAGATGACCTGTTTGATGGCATTATTCGACCTACGCCAGCACATACTCATAACCTAGATGCCCATAATAAGGCAGCTACATTCTTGCAAAAGTGTCCCTATCTGCGGTTGGCGTAAAAGTTACAGTCGGGTTGTAACCACCAGTTTCCGTTACAAGGGAAATCAACTTTTTAATTTACAACCCTTGAGTATGGAATCCCATGTTAAGAATTTTCTTCCACTGGGAATAATTAAGCTAGAACCCCTTTTACAACAAGCCTAGTACAGGTAGGCCAAAATAAACCTACCATTTCATTACAGGCAGAAAGCCCAAAGTTAAAACATGCGTGACTTTTGACTTCCGCCTTGCGGTACTAGGGGTGATGCTAATTTTGTCACTTTATAGTTAAAAATCAATGCCTAATCGTACTGGATATAAAATCAACTCGACTATCCACGAAGGAATCCAGACAATTATTTATCATACACAAAGGTCAAAGACGCAACAGCAAGTTATTCTGAAGCTGCTTAAAAATGAATATCCTACTCTTGAAGCCTTTACTCGTATTAAAAATGAGTATCAAATTCAGCAAGGTTTAGACCATCCCAACATAGTTAAAGCCATAAGTTTAGAAACCTTTGGAAATCGTGTAGGCCTTTTGCTAGAAGACTTTGGCGGGCAGTCTTTAGCTCAACATTTACAGACAGAAAAACTTGATTTAATTAATTATTTAAAAATTGCTATTCAACTGACGAAAGCTCTAGCTTATTTGCATAAAAACCAGATTATTCATAAAGATATCAAACCTAGTAACATCATCATTAATGCCCAAACAGGTATTGCTAAACTCACTGACTTCGGTATAGCCTCCCGCCTTAATAAAGAAAATCCTCAGTTTACTAACCCGAACTGCGTTGAAGGCACACTTGCCTATATGTCTCCTGAACAAACTGGGAGAATGAATCGCATTCTTGATTATCGCACTGACTTTTATTCTCTTGGCGTGACTTTGTATGAAATGCTCACTAATAAAGTGCCATTTTTTAGTCAAGATACCCTAGAAATAGTTTATAGTCACATTGCTGTTGAACCAATCAACCCGCAGTCATTAAACCCAAAAATTCCTGCCATACTCTCAGAAATTGTCATGAAGCTGATGGCAAAAAATGCAGAAGACAGATATCAAAGTGCCACTGGATTATTAGCAGACTTAGAATTATGTCTCGACCAGTTAGAAACTAAGGGTACAATTACCGATTTTATTCCAGGTCGTTTAGATGTCTTAAGCCAGTTATTAATGCCTCAAAAATTATATGGTCGTGAAAAACAAGTTAATGAACTATTAGCTGCATTTGAGCGCGTTACATCTGGAACTAGTGAAATGATGCTAGTTTCTGGTTATTCTGGCATTGGCAAATCAGTTTTAGTCAACGAAGTTAATAAACCTATTACTCGCAGAGAAGGTTACTTTATTTCGGGTAAATTTGACCAGTTAAAGCGAAATATACCTTATGCTTCTTTAATTCAAGCTTTCGCTTATTTGATGCGATATTTGCTGACAGAGGATAATGAAAAAATAGAAACGTGGCGGAATAAAATATTATCAGCTTTAGGAACAAATGGAAAAGTTATTACCGATGTAATTCCAGAAGTAGAATTAATCATTGGTACGCAGCCTGAAATTGCCCAAATTGGTGGAACAGAGTCACAAAATCGTTTTAACCGGGTTTTTAAAGAATTTATCCAAGTTTTTACCCAAAAAGAACACCCCTTGGTCATATTTTTAGATGATTTACAATGGGCAGATTCAGCCACATTAAATTTAATCCAACTAGTCATAACTGACACAGACAGCAAGCATTTATTATTTATTGGGGCATATAGAGATAATGAAGTTAGTCCAGCACATCCTTTAATTCAAAAAATAGAAGAAATTAAAAATAGTGGCACGATTGTTAATAATGTCGTATTGCAACCTTTAAGTTTAGAGAATGTAACTCAGCTACTTACAGAAACTTTACAAAAAACAGAAGTTAATCCTGACAATAAAAAGGGGCTATTTGATAATCAACTTATTCAGTTAGCTGAACTAATTTCTAATAAAACAGGTGGCAACCCATTTTTTATAACACAACTAATTCAAGCACTTCATCAAGAACAGCTTTTAATATTTGATTTTATCAATGCCAAATGGCAGTGGAGTCTAGAGGATATCCAATCAATTGGAATTACCGATAAAAATGTAGTTGAACTGGTTGCAAGTCGAGTTCAAAAACTACCAAAATTTACCCAAGATGTTTTAAAACTAGCAGCTTGTGTGGGTGACAGATTTAGCCTAGATGTTTTATCGATAGTCAACGAAAAATCAGCTTCTTTGACAGCAAATGATTTACACTCAGCTTTGCAAGCGGGATTAATCCTACCTTTAAGTGAAACTTACCGCATTCCTTTAGTTTTTAATCAAGAAGAAGCGGCTAATTTAAATTTCGATTCTTCACGAGTGGGTTACAAGTTCTTGCATGACAGAGTACAACAAGCAGCATATTCGTTGATTCCAGAAGAACAAAAGAAATCTACTCATCTAAAGATTGGGCAATTGCTGCTACAAAATATACCAGAGGAAGAAATAGAAGCTAATATTTTTGATATTGTCAACCAGTTGAATGTAGGTATTGCTAATCTGATAGAGCAATCGGAGAAAACTGAATTGGCTCGATTGAATTTAATTGCAGGACGAAAAGCTAAAGCTTCTACAGCTTACGAAGCTGCTCTTAAGTACTTCACAAATGGGATAGAACTTTTAAATATAGATGCTTGGGAAACTCAATATATCTTAACTATAGGTTTATATGAAGGAGCCGCAGAGGCAGCCTATCTGGGCGGTAATTTTGAGCAGATGCAGCAATGGGCTGAGGTAGTGCAGCAAAAAGCCAAAAACCTTTTAGATAAAGTGAAAGTCTATGAAGTACAGATTATCGCTTCTATTATTCAAAGCAAACAACTGGAAGCCATCAAAATAGCAGTATCAACTCTGCAATTGTTAGGAATAAGTTTTCCAGGTGAACCTACATCAACTGATATTCAGCAAGGGATGGATGAAATCGCTGTTTCTTTGAAAGGGAAAGCGATGTCTAACGACAATCCGCTAAACGTCTACGCAGATTTAATTAACTTACCATTAATGACTGATCCTAATAAAATTGCAGCCATGAGAATCTTAATGGGAGTTCTCCCTGCGGCTTTTCAAACTGCTCCTGCAATGATGCCAATCATTGTTTGTAAAATGGTCAATCTGTCTTTAAACTATGGCAATACAGCTGTATCTGCCTATGGTTATAGCCTTTATGGGTTATTGCTTTGTGGAGTTCAAGGAGAAATTGATTCTGGCTATAAATTTGGGAAATTGGCTTCAAGGTTAGTTTCACAATTTAATTCTCAAGAACTCAAAGCTAAGATACTGACGGTTGTTAGCGCTCATGTTATGCATTGGAAAGAGCATGTACGAGAAACATTAACATCAGCAATGGCAGGATATTCTAGTGGTTTAGAAACTGGAGATTTAGAATATGCTGGTTATTGTGGTTACATTTATCCCTATCATTCATTTTGGCTGGGTAAGGAACTTTGGGTTTTAGAAAAAGAACTGACAGCTTATTGTGAATCGCTGAAGAAAATCAAGCAACAAGTAGCTTTAACTTGGAACTTAGTGTATTTACAAACAGTTTTGAACTTGAAAGGAAGTTTTGAAAATGTTGACTGTTTAATTGGAGAAGCCTACGACGAGCAAAGTATGCTGCCAATTCATCAGCAAGTAAATGATCTCTACACAATTAACCATTTATTTGTTAATAAACTAATGCTCTCTTACTTATTTGGAGAGTATTTTAAAGCTGTAGAAAATGCTGCGATCGCAGAAAAATCTTTAGGTGGTGTTACAGGGTTATTTGTTGTTCCACTATTCTATTTTTACGATTCTTTAGCCCACTTGGCAATATATCATACTGCTAAAGAGTCAGAGAAGCAAGCTATTCTAGAAAAAGTCCAAGCTAATCAGCAAAAAATGGAATTATGGGCTACTCATGCTCCCACCAATCACTTACATAGATTTTATCTTGTGGAGGCAGAACGGTATCAGGTTTTGGCCCAAAAACTTGAAGCAATGGACTACTATGAGAACTCTATTGCCAAATCTCAAGAAAATGGTTTTCTCCAAGAAGAAGCTTTAGCGTATGAGTTAGCAGGAAAATTTTATCAGTCTCTAGGTAAAGAGTTAATTCATCAAACTTATATAACTAAAGCCTATTATGCCTATATTCGTTGGGGTGCGATCGCTAAAGTTAAACACTTAGAATCAAAGTATGCTTTTCTAGTAGGACAAACTACTACTATAGAAACTACTACTTCAAAAATAGATACAATTCATCTTACCACTACCACGACTACTAATAGCAGTTTAAGCGATTTTTTAGATTTTAATGCATTCATCAAGTTTTCCCAAGCGATTACCAATGAAATTATTTTGGAAACTTTGTTGAGCAAGTTAATCAAAATTCTGCTAGAAAATGCTGCTGCACAAAAAGCAGTGCTGCTTCTACTGAAAGATAATCAACTATATATCGAAGCTTCTGGAAATACTGCTGACGATGTAGTGACAGTTTTATGCTCTATTCCCGTTGAAACCTATCAGGATTTGCCGCTTTCTGTGATTAATTACGTGTTTCGCACTCAGCAATATCTTGTATTAAATGATGCGATAACTACAGAACCTTTTAGTTTTGATATTTATATTCAGGATTCTCAAACGAAATCAATCTTTTGCTTGCCTATTATTTACCAATCACAGCTTACGGGTATTATCTATTTAGAAAATAAGTTATCTTCAGGAGCTTTCCTTCCAAAAAGAATAGAGGTATTAAAAGTCTTAGTTTCTCAAATGGCTATTGCTATCGAAAATGCCCGCTTGTACACAAGAGAGCAAGACAAATCTAGGCAATTACAACACTCAATAAAAAATTTACAAGAGGCACAGTTGCAACTTATCCAAAATGAAAAAATGTCTTCTCTGGGAAATTTAGTTGCAGGTGTAGCACACGAAATAAATAATCCAGTCGGTTTTATTGCAGGTAGTATTGCCCAAGCAAAAGATACTGTTAAGGATTTAATAGAATATCTGCAAATGTACCGAGAAAAATTCCCCAATCCTGGTGCTGAAATTGAAGAAAAAGCCGAAGAAATAGATATAGATTTCCTACTAAAAGATTTACCCAAAATGATTGATGGTATGACATTAGGAACACAACGTATTCGTAACATTAGTACTTCCCTCCGCACTTTTTCACGCGCCGATACTTCCTCTAAAGTATTAGCTAATATCCATGAAGGTATTGATAGTACTTTGTTAATTTTACAGCATCGCCTGAAAGCTGATCATAATCGTCCAGCCATTCAAATCGTTAAGGAGTATGGAAATATTCCATTAGTGGAGTGCTACTTAGGGCAATTGAATCAGGTGTTTATGAATATTATTGCAAATGCAATTGATGCTTTAGAAGAAGCAAATATTGGCCGTAGTTTTATGGAAGTTCAAGAAAGTTATCCTAATATTATTACTATCTTAACTAAGACTAAGGAAAACAAAAATCTGGTAATTAAGATTCAAGATAATGCTAAAGGAATGACAGAAGAAGTTAAAACTTGCATTTTTGAAAATCTATTTACTACTAAAGGCGTAGGAAAAGGTACGGGATTAGGATTATCTATTAGTCGGCAAATTATAGTTGAAAATCATGGTGGAACTTTGATTTGTGAATCAGTCTTGGGACAAGGAACAGAATTTATAATTTCTATTCCCATCTCTGGAGAATAATCTCTCATAGTAGAGGCACATTCGCAAAACTCGTAGTTCTCCGGCTTGTTTAATAAGTTGGGGAAGCTTGTTTATCACAAATAATTGAGGATTACTATAGTAATTATATTTAATTTTTCAAAGCTGCTGAAATAAAAGTTATTTTGCTTTTGATAAACCTATGTAAGTAGTCGTTAATTATTTAATAAAATCAATATACTCTTAGTCATAATTAACACTTTTAAATCTGTGTTTTACCTGTTATAACTGATTATATACATCAAATCTTGTACTATCTGGCTCATTTACTAGTAAATTAATTTACTAACTGAAAAATCAGTTATAGCTAAATTATTGCAGATATAGCCAGATTTTTATGAGCTAAAACCTTAAGCAAGAACTTAAGTTGACAGCAAGTGACAAGATACTAAAACCGTAAAAATTAAGGTGTCATTCTGTGGAAAAAAGAAGAGAAAATGGACGAATAGTTTCAAAGGCTATCTCGTTTTTGTTAAATCGTATAACTTTGATTGTGCTTGCAGTGGCTCTTGTACTGTTTATTGGAGGTAGATTTGAAATAGCAAGTGCAACTCAACCTAACGCGGAATTAGAAATTCAAAAACTAGCATCCTGTTATGCTCTGGGAACGGATGCTATTGGTAGAGGAAATCTTCTAGAAGGAAAAAATATTTATCGAGATTGTTTTACTCAAGATGCAGCCCTCACTGCTATTTTTCCTGATGGGGCAAGTGAAACACGTTATGGGACAGATTCTTGGGCTGATTTTGTCTATTCAGTATTTCAAGGAAATGGATATACAGCTACCCAACATTTGATGGGTACGATAAACATTTCAGTTAAAAGTAATCAAGCAACGATGACTTCTTACCTCCATGCGACTCACAAACGTTCTGAAACCAGCATTGATGTCGCTAATGGTACTTATGAAGATAAAGTTGTCAACATAAATGGGCGCTGGAAAATTCGTAATCGTACCCTTAAACTCATCGATTTCTTGAATCTCAGTTCCCCAACAACTACTGCTTCCTCAAGTACTAATGCCCGAAGCACTAATTCCTCACCTACCTTGGTAAGGCCAAATATACCTCACTTAAAGTAGGAATTCTTCAGATATAAGGTCTGGATAAATATTCTTCATTTTCCTTCTTAACTAGGAAAAACTTCAGGGGTGAATTAAAATATTCACCCCTTTTTAGTTTGCCACTTAAGCAAACTATAGTGCAATATAAAAAACACAATTTAGCATTCAATAATTTAGTGAGAAAATATCCTAATATAAGCATTAGCAAAGCTGCAAAACTATTCTTTATTCTGTTTGATGCGTGAGTAAAGAAGTTCGCGTAGGCGTAGCCCATCGTAGACATCGCTGTGAGGATTTACAATTAAGCATGGACTATTACCGCTACTTCCATTACTTACAATAACGACAGTAATACCGGATTTTGGACAAATCCCTAAACAACTGGTGCTAACAACCCGAAATTCTCCCCACAATCCCTCAAATTTTAAACGAGATTTTAACCAATTCTCTAAGTCTTCGGAAGCTGTTGAGCTTTTGGTAGTTGGATGAAAACTATTTGAGCGCTCGTTTCCACATTGTGAACACACAAGCACTAAACCAGATTCCCATCGGGGAGAAACACTAGGAATAGAAGTTTCTAAGGGGCGAGAATTTATTAAGGGCGATGTCTGCTGAGAATTGGATGCAAACCTCTTGAAGATACGTTGCAGCAATCTTTTAATACGCTGGATCAGTTTTTTCATAGATAACCTCCTATTTTTCTAAACGCTTACATAAAAAGACCTCTCCCTGGTTTTACTGCGTAAAACCGTCCCTCTCCGAGTCGGAGAGGGAGAGAGGGGTTTGTCGAACTCACGTTGAATAGGATAATGGAAATTTCCTGTTTGTTCTGTTCTGCTAGATCATCTAGTTCCAAGAAGAATCAGCGTTTTTGAGCAATTTGCTGCAAGTATGCAATTAGCTGTTCTCCTGCGGTGTCAATGTGTCGTTTCAGTAACCTGACAGCAGCTTTTGTATCCTGCTTTTGACAAGCATCTAGGAGTTGATAGTGTTCTTTTTGCGATCGCTCCTGGTAATCCATCTGCGCTAATTGTACTCGGACATAGCGATCGCAATTAATGTGTAAAGTTTTAATCATTGTCAGCAACCGGGGACGTTCAGCAGTGGCGTACAGCGTCGCATGAAATTCCCAGTTGAGTTTCGCCAACACACCTGCATCAGTTGCTTGATCTGTTGCTGACAAAATTACAGCAGCTTTTTCTATATCTGTTTCCCTGAACTTGGGTATTGCCAACTGCATCGCTTTCACTTCCAAGGCGCTGCGAATTTCACAGATTTCTTGCGCCTCTTGTGCTGTTAACACCGATACGATCGCACCACGATTTAAATGCAGTGTCACCAATCCTTCTGCTTCTAGCTGCTTGAGCGCTTCACGCACGGGAATACGACTAACTCCAAACTGAGTGGCGATTTCATCCTGTCTCAGCGATTGTCCTTCCTGAAAAATGCCGCGCAGAATCGCTTCCCGCAAAGCATCGGCAATTAAATCTGGTGTACTGCGTTGTTGTTGCAGCACATTCGCTGCTAGGTCATTTAAGTTCATATTGGATATTGTATACAAAATCGAAAAAATTGTATACAATATCCAAAGTAAGTTTTTTAAGCATCCCTTCAATACCACGGGAGACAATTATGAGCATCGCATCTCAACCAGACCGAGTTATCATCTTCGACACCACGCTACGGGATGGCGAACAGTCACCGGGCGCAACCCTCAATGTAGAAGAAAAGCTGGCGATCGCTCATCAACTAGCTCTCCTTGGTGTCGATGTGATTGAAGCAGGTTTTGCCGTTGCTAGTCCGGGAGATTTTCAAGCTGTTAAAACCATTGCTGAACAGGTTGGAATACCCGGTGGGCCAATCATTTGCAGTTTAGCTAGAGCCATTCGCCAAGATATTCACGCCGCCGCCGAAGCCTTGAAGGGAGCAGATCGTCCCAGAATCCACACGATGATTTCTACCTCTGATATTCACCTGAAATATCAGTTAAAAAAGTCTCGCAGCGAAGTATTAGCGATCGCATCAGAAATGGTTGCTTATGCTAAGTCGTTTGTAGACGATGTAGAATTTTCACCAATGGATGCTAGCCGCACTGAACCAGAGTTTCTTTATGAAGTTTTGGAGATGGCGATCGCAGCAGGTGCAACTACAATCAACATTCCTGATACCGTTGGTTACTGTACACCCAAAGAAATCGGAAATCTGATTCAAGGAATTCAAGAACATGTTCCTAATATCGATGGGGTGATTCTTTCCATTCACACTCAAAATGATTTGGGTTTGGCAACAGCTAACGCTTTGGCAGCAATTGAATATGGCGTGCGTCAGGTGGAGTGTACCATTAATGGCATTGGGGAACGAGCAGGTAATGCAGCATTGGAAGAGATTGTGATGGCGTTGCAGGTTCGTAAACCATTTTTTAATCCTTACTTTGGCCGTCCGGTTGATGCTGATACACCCCTGACTAATATTAAGACTCAGGAGATTTACAAAACCTCGTCTTTGGTTTCCCAATTAACCGGAATGCTGATTCAGCCCAATAAGGCGATCGTGGGAGCAAACGCTTTCGCCCATGAGTCTGGAATTCACCAGGATGGGATCATCAAGCACCGCCAGACTTATGAAATTATGGAAGCTGCTGCGATCGGGTTGCCAGAAAATCGCATTGTTTTGGGCAAGCACTCTGGACGAAATGCTTTTCGTACCAGGCTCAAGGAATTGGGGTTTGAATTGAACGAGGCGGACTTGAACAAAGCCTTCAATCGATTCAAAGATGTTGCCGATAAGAAAAAAGAAATCTCAGATTGGGATTTAGAAGCGATCGTTCGAGATGAAACGCAGATTCAAATAGAAAGTGGCTTCCAAATCGAACACGTTCAGGTAATCTGCGGTGACTGCACTTGCCCAACTGCAACCATTACAATTGTCACTCCTGAAGGCAAAATCCTCACAGATGCGAGTGTAGGCACTGGCCCAGTGGATGCGGTGTATCAAGCAATCAATCAATTGGTACAGATTCCCAATCAACTAATTGAATTTTCCGTCCAATCTGTGACTGGAGGGATTGATGCACTCGGAACCGTCACAGTTCGCTTGAAGCATCAAGAGCAGATATTTTCTGGACAAGCATCTGATACTGATATTGTGGTAGCCGCAGCTTACGCTCATATCAACGCCCTGAATCGTCTTTATCGTTATTTGCAAACAGAGAGATCCCATTTTTATGAGATGAACTCTGCTGTTGTCTCTGGGTAGATCGGATGCGTTGCTAAATACAGGCAATGAATCGTTGATGTAGAGACGTACAATTTTACATCTCTACAAGGGTTTTGGTTGCACAAGTAAGTACAGTTTTGCATAAAATCTTATAGCGATTCTCGTTTATGTGAGGTACACGCGTAGGGGCACGGCACTGCCCATACGTGTCAACTTAACGTAAAAGCCATATCCCACAAGGAACTGAAGTTTCTTGCTAATAGCGGAAGTCATCTGAAGATGACTAAAATATACCCAAAAATCTTTAGTCTACTTCAGTAGACTTTAGCTATTAGCCTTGAACTTTAGTTCGAGGCGGGTTGACAGCGAAGTGTGTACATAGTATTTTTGTACTATAAAACGTGTTGCATAAAAATTTAACACTGATTAAAGGTAGATATGACTGCGATCGTCTAGATAATGCAGATTATACTATTGACTAATAACTGCATGTAAGGTTTTCAATAATTCTTGCGTCGTGTAGGGTTTGGGTAAAAAGGCTGTATGTTCATCTATTTTGTCGATTGGTACTTGTTCACTTGTTACAAGTCCACTTACAACAATAATCGGCAATAACGGATTGATAATAGAAAAAGCCCATATAATACGATCGCAGTTATGACAACTACACTTACCTCTGCTGTTAAACCAAGAGCTGAAGATAGTTTTGCCATTAGCTTTGCACCATTGTCTCTTGAAGAAGTCTATGCCTTGTCTAACGATCCAGCCAACGGTGCTGTAGTTATGATGAGTGGCGTAGTTCGCAATCAAACTGATGGTAAACCTGTAGTTGCTCTAGAGTATCAAGCTTACGAACCTATGGCATTGCAGATATTTTATCAAATTGCTGCTGATATTCGCTTATCTACGCCTGATGTGAATCGGGTAGTGATTCATCATCGCACTGGACGTTTGCAAATTGGAGAAATTAGCGTTTTAGTCGCAGTAGGTTGTCCTCATCGGAGTGAGGCGTTTGAAGCTTGCCAGTATGCTATTGATACCCTCAAACATAATGCCCCCATTTGGAAAAAAGAACATTGGGAAGATGGTTCTAGCCGTTGGGTAAGTATTGCTGCTTGCGAAACATCAGGAGAAAATTGTTAAAATTTCTGAGGTTATTGAACACGCTCAATTTATCCAGCAATTAGCGTATAACGTGTGCCGCAGCTACGGCTGTCTTAGACATTGCTAAGTGCTGGATGACATCAACCAGTACTTTACCGTTTGGGTTTTAAGTTTCCCAAAGCATAGTAAAAAATACGCGAGTTTTTTATTTGTTCAAAATCTAAACTAATCAGTAATCTCTAATTCCCAAATACTTACTTAACAGAAATATTTAATTTTTATTAAAAATATTTATATTTGCAAAACAACAATTTATGTTGCATTTGTTTACAGAAAATGCATGACTCTATTGAGGTTTGTAAATAATTTGTATTTCTATAAGGAATATTCCTTTAGACTGATCTTCAACTGAGAAATGTGGAGACAAACACCAATGCATTCGTTAAATATATTTTGTCACGAATTTGTAGTTGCTGTTTCCTTTGTCGCTTGCATTGTTGGGCTGGTGTTACTGTGGGACAGTAAGCAGCAAAAAAATGATGTAGAAGAGACAGAGCGGATTTTATTTAGAATGAGCTTTACTTACTGGCTAGTTTACTGTGTAGCCTTTGGTATAGAAAAAATAGTTTTACCCGACTGGGAATCTGTGATCATGAGTTTGAGAATAACTACGGCTCTATCATATTTCTTAACTTTTTCTTGCATTGTTAGTCTGCCACTACACAAATTTGCAGTCCACCGTGTTGAAGAATAGTTATGGGGCATGGGGAATTGGAAATTGGGCACCATTAAGATTTCATAGCGATCGCTAATGCCGTTTCCAATTCTGATTGCGCCAAAGGGGTTAAAATAAAGACCTCTTGTACCGTCTTCCCCTGCCGTGCAATTACTTTATAGCCGCCGCGAATCGGTACTGAAACGCGCAGTTGCATTTTCGGGCAATGGCCTTTTGATCGCCCAATAACTCCCGGCGTCACAGTTTGGATGTTGTCCTGCTGACAAAGACGTTCTAAAATGGGGATGAGACCATCAAGGTGGGTCGAGTGATTCCAAACCAGTCTGCCAGCTTTTTGTGTTCGCGTAGCGTCTCGTAGAGAAGCCGATCGGAGAGAATCTGCGGTGGGTTTGCCCATGATAATTAAGCTGCTTCTAGAGGTGCCATTGTCAAACCTGCTCGGTGCAGCTGCTGGTGATAGAGTTCCGCAGGTTCTTGGGGCCCGACCCAGACGATCGCTTGACCTTCATAGTGTACCTGATTAGTTAGATCCCATGCGCGATCGCCAGTCATCCCTGGAATATATTTCATCAAACATTCACTCACATGTTGAAATGTATTAAAGTCATCGTTTAATACAATCACTTTGTAATTCGGATAAGTTTTACGGGTAACTTCATTAGACCGTTCAGGAGCTTTAGTTGGTGCTGTGGCCATCCCGTAAACATCTGCTGAAAGTGTCAGAACCATAGAACAATTAAGCAAGATAATTTTACAAAACTACACTAAAAACAACTAGTTTAGTCCATTGTCATTTGTCCTTTGTCCTTTGTGAAAAACTAATGACAAATGACAAATGACCAATGACCAATGACTATCTACCGCCAATTATCCCAGTTTTCGTTAAAAATGGATGTGTCGGGGAAGGCTGTGGGGTTGCCATTTTGTTGCAAAAGCCGTTTGAGTGCCTCCAGTTGTGGCTCTTGTTTGGGTAAATCATCGACTAGTTGGTAGGGTGCGATCGCATTTTTAAGGGCAAAACTAGCAACAGTTCCCGCAGCTGCGCCAGAAGACCATTCAAAGGAATGGACTCGATAGGCAGCAGCAGCAATATGACTAGTAGCAATACTTTTGCCACCTACCAGTAAATTATCAATTTTCTGGGGAATCATTGCCCTCAGAGCAATTTGGAAGGGATAAGCAAGACCTGCACCACGCCTTTCACCTGGACGTTCTGTATTACCAGGGGCTTCTGCGGGACTATTCACCATACAAGGATGGAAATCTATAGCGTAGTGACCAATACCCACAGCATCGGGGAAGATGGTAGAACGAGTCCGTCGCATTGCTTTTTCTGGTGAGACTTTACCTTCAATTACTGATACTGCTTCTAAACCTGCAAGGGCTGCTCGTAGCCTCCGATACATATCTGCTGGCAGAGTCTCGGAATAATACTTATCGTTGTAATCTCGGCGAGAAATATCAATTTCCCAAATACCAAAACCACCAGGTTGTCCCCAACTAGGGCGTCCAATGATCCGCCGTCCTTCGCGCATATAGGGATATTTCGATAAGCCATGTACTGTCCCCATCGGAGAATTTAGCCCGGAAACAAAGCGGTTATTGCTTCGCTGCTGCTTTACACCTTCCCCCAGTTGGGAATCTGTAGTCCCAGCTACCAACCAATAATAGAAAGATAGGGCATTTTCCTCAGCTTTGCGGAGGGTTTCTGTTCGCAGCCCCCCCGTCCAACCACCTGGGTTTAACTGCCCAGTACTTTCTAACTGTTGGCGACTGTAAATCAGGTTATCTTGGGCTGTTCCGGGGCGGTAATCGTTACCCCAAGTCCAGTTTTGCATGGAGATGTCCCCTGGTGTAGCAGCAGTAAAACTTACACCACCGAATTTTTCTGGTTTTCCTTTGTTTGGACTCAAAATGCGACGATAGGTGAAAACTAAGTCAAAGTTAGCCAGTCGCTTTAATTCATAGCTGAAATATGGTGCATATTGTGAATAAAATGGGGGCATCGTCTGCGGTTGCGGTTCCTTAGTTGCCTCCATTGCAAAGGTGTAGGTAAATCCTTGAGGGCAATAAGGATCGTTGTTGGCGCTGGACGAAGAAGGTTCTAGGTAAGAAAGGGCATCAATACCCAATCGGTAGGGGACATCAGCAAGGGCGATAATTTCTCCAGTTTCGCTCGCGTCTACGACATACCATTTAGGAGCATCGCCTTTATCTGCCTTGGGAAGGAAACGGACAATAGTTTTGGTAAACCGAGATGAATTTTCGTAGCTATAAGAATCTTCAATACTTTGAGATAAAGTAAAGGTATTGAGCGGTGGTGCGCCTTTTGGTGGTTGATGTTGGATTGCGATCGCACCATTAATTATTTTGCCATCAGTAGCGATTTCCAAATCTTTAATTACTGTGTTGGGAAACCATTGCAACTTCCCTTTACCTTGCTTCTCGGCATCTTTGAGCATCTGAACCAAAATTGTGTGAGCATCGCGGGGCAGAAAGCAGGAGTCACTTACCCAACAGTCACCGGGATTAAGTTCACCGTATTTGCGCCCAATACGGTTTCGCAATTCCATGTAGCCGCGAGAATAGAATTTGAGAGCACGCTGAGTTGGGCGTTCGTCTAACGCAGATGTCCCTTGAGAAGAAATTTGTCCTCCCAGCCAGTCGGTAATTTCCGTGAGACAAACCGTTCGTCCGGCTAGTAACCCCTCGTAAGCTGTGGCGACACCCGATAGTCCACCACCCGCAACTAAAATTTCGCAATTGACAGTTTTATCTGGGGTTCTCGGTACTGTAGCGTTTGCCTTTGGCGTTGGCGTAGCCATCGCTCCATCAAATGCAACTAAGCTAGATATTAAATTGAGACTGATCAGCGATGTCAAGCTATAGGCTACTTTGTGTCTGCGCTTCATGGTTAAAAAACTGCTCCAAATCCTGTGTCACCTTGTAGAAGGTAGCATCCAGGAAATGATCATCACAAGTTTATAAAAGTAAATATATTTAAATACAAGTTTTATACCTAAAATACTGAGTATGTAGGCTAAATTTACCCTAAAGTTATTAAAGCAGGGTTAAAAGTGCTGATTGCTGAGTACTTTTTCCTTCATCTATGATAAATATTGATTCAGACTTCTATACCAAGAATGCATAAGTGATCTTTTATTAGTTGTTTGTCTTCTTTCGAGTTGTTCAAGAAAGATTTAGGTTAAATCCTAAAAAGTATGAACAAGTAATTTTGATAATTTGTGGAGTAGTAAGATTAAAAATAAAGGTAATGCTGTTTATTAAATTTAGCTGCGTATCAGCTTATCAGCCCTGAACTTTAGTTCCGGGCGGGATGTCGGTGAGTAAGGGTAGACGATTTTTAGACTTAGATATTAGTAAAGGCACGGTATAACCGTGCCTTAAGTCGCAAAAAATATTATTTTGACAGGTTTTTGCTTTACAGGAAATTTAAGACTGGCGTAAAATTGCAGACAATGAACTATCTTTACGAAGATCCATTAAGTCTGCTAAAGATTCTGTACGCGTATCCAAGTGGTGCTTGTGTTCTGCTGGCAGAACTGTCACCAAATGTTTTGCTTTAGGTTGTATCTGCCTAACGGGCATCAGTTGTGACTGTGGCAAAAAGATTGGTTGGTTCTTGGGAAGGCGAGGTTCCAATCTTTGGGAATGGTTCTGTGCCAAGCGTGGCTGATGACGGTTAACCAGTTTTTGGACTTTTTGCGGTTGCTTTGTCCGGTTGAGCATTCGGAAAATGAGCAGGCAACCACTACCACAGCTGAGGACGATCGCAGCCACCATCCATAGAGGTGTAGGATTGCTATTCTCAGAGGACGCATTGATTGGTTCTTCAACTATAACCGGGATTTTTTCTGGTTCTTCTTGTGTTACCTGTCCAGCATTACCTAAGCTATACAGGGCAAAGGCACCACCTCCTAAAAACATGGCTAAACATCCGGTTAACAATAGCCAAGGATGATGTGCAACCAGATATATCAGAACGTTCGAGCTTTGTTTTAATCTCGATTTTCTGTTTGTCAGCTCTGGAGTAGCCCTTCTTCGTTGGGTTGGCTCGCGCTGTACACTCTGACTTTTTTCCATGATTACTTTCAGATTTGTACCCCTCTAGTCCATAAATTGTACTGGAGGAGTTAAGCATCAGGTATCCGTAACAAAGTTTCAAATTTAAGTAGCTTTTTTTGTAAAATACATGCTACTAAATCTGGCTAACTTTTGTCAAAGTTCTGTATTTATTGTGACTTTTCGCCGTAATAATCTGAAATCAGTTCGGTTATTTTCTCTGTCAGCTAGGAGAATGCCTTTCGATCGCAAGTTGAATTAACCGATCAACTAATTCTGGAAAGGAGACTCCACTATGGGCCCAAAGTTGGGGATACATACTAGTCGCAGTAAAGCCTGGCAACGTATTTATTTCGTTAATAAAAACTTCTTGTGTCGCTTCCACATAGAAGAAATCTACCCTTGCTAACCCCGCAGCATCAACAGCTGCAAAAGCTTGCAAAGCCATGTCCTGAATCTGACGAACGATCGCATCTGGAAGCTGTGCAGGTATCAGTAAATCTGCTAGCCCTTCTGTATATTTAGTTTCATAGTCATAGAAATCGCTGTCATAAGTAATCTCTCCAATGACAGAGGCTTGAGGTTGATCATTACCTAAAACGGCACACTCGACTTCTCTGGCTACGACACCAGCTTCTACAACTAATCGGCGGTCATAACTGGCAGCATTATCTAAAGCGGCTTCTAATTCTTGGCGCGATCGCACTTTGGCAATACCCACCGATGAACCCAAATTAGCAGGCTTGACAAAAGCAGGATAACCTAATGCTGCCTCAATGTCATCACACAGTTTCGGAAACACGCAAGGATTAGACCAAACTTGCGTTCTAGTTATCGCTTTGTATTTTACCTGTGGTAATCCCGCTTGCTCAAAAGCCATTTTCATGGCAATTTTATCCATCCCCATTGCCGAACCTAACACCCCAGAACCCACAAACGGGACTTGCATCAAAGTTAGTAACCCTTGAATTGTCCCGTCTTCACCGTTAGGGCCGTGGAGAATAGGAAACCAAACATCTACTTGTGAAACTTGAGAGGGAGATTGCCACTTGCTGAGGGTTTGAGCTTGAGGGTTGGATGTGAGATTTCCAACAGATGTTGATTGTTCAGACTCTAGTAGCGGAGTACCGGTTTCTAAGACCTTTTCGGGTGCTTCTCCGGCTAGCCAGCGTCCATCTTTTTGGATGTAAAAAGGCAGTATTTCGTACTTGTTAGTATTTTGCTCTGCACTTAAGGCTTTAGCGATCGCCCGTGCTGATTTGATCGAAACTTCATGTTCTCCCGAACGACCGCCAAACAGTAACCCCACGCGCAGCTTTGCCATTTTCGGTTCCTCTACACTCCTCAAGCAGATAGCGTATCACAACCTACAAAAATTGCCAGATTTTTCTATATTATTTTATTGGCTGTTGAAACTCTATCTAGAACGACTCTCCTATTTGAGGTGTTAGTCAGCGATCGCCCATCTGACATAAGGGCGGGAAGCCACTACACTTTTGTAAGTAATTAGGCTAGGGCGACTAGGTACATTAAATTTTCGTAAATCCACACGGAAATAAGCTTTTTTATTCTTAAATTCTACATTGTAGAAATTATATTCTTGCCCACGAGTTTGACCTATGCAAGAAGCATAATTACTGCGTAAAGGTGAAACAAATTCCACAAATCGCTTATTCTTAGATGAAACTAACTTAGTTTCATCTGCAAATTCTCTAGTATCTGCCACTACCGTATGTTCAGCACCGCCTTCATAAGGTAAAACAAACCACCACAGTCCAATTGTTTTAGGACATGTACCACTGCTACCTTGTATATTCAGTGTTACATTAGGTGCAGAAATCGGCCCTGGCTGTTGCTGTGGCGGCTGTACTTGCGCTATAGCAGCTAGGGTTCCTACCACAAATAAGGGGCATAAAATAGTACCAAAACTTGTTAATTTTACTAAATTTTTCATAACTTGGGTTTCTTCAAATTTCAGGTATATAAATATAGCGCTTCTCGAATGCAAGCAATACACTTTGACCTCACTTCCATATCTTTCTCCTAAAAGGAAAAAAGCTTTAAATCTTACTCTCCAACGCTAGTAGAGAAGGGACTGGGGTTAGGTTTGTATTGCACTCAATCTAGAAGCGCTAATAACATAGACTTTCATAAATTTGTAAAAGTGCCATTTTATTTGAAATAATCGTGTTGTCAGCTACAGTTATATTGCAAGAAAGCGGGCAACAATATTGATAAATAACTAGAAATGCAGCCCTACCTGTAAAAGATGCTGCCTTTTCATGAAACCCCGAATTATTGTTTGTGGCTTAGGACGTACCGGATATAAAACCTTTCGTTTGCTGAGACACCAGGGAGCCTTCGTTGTTGGCATTCATCACCAATCTATCCCAGGCGAAACAGCAGGAGATGTGATTGTTGGTGATTTACAAGCAGCTTCTACCCTAACAGCAGCAGGAATTCAACAGGCGCACACTATAGTAATCGCTGGTTCTAAAGATGCTCTGAATTTGTCTATTATGATGCAAGCGCGGGTGCTGAATCCCCAGATTCGGATTATCAACCGTTTTTATAATACAAATTTGGGGGAACGCCTAGATCAAAGTTTGCCAGACCATTTGAGTATGAGTGTTGTGGGTTTAGCAGCACCCGTATTCACTTTTGCAGCAATGGGAAACCGAGCGATCGGACAAATCAAATTATTTCAGCAAACTTGGCCAATTCACGAAGAATACATTGATGAAAACCACTT
>NZ_DASQZC010000104.1:0-5268 GCF_035638895.1 Nostoc sp.
GATGAGGGCAGATATATCACACCAGAAAGTATTGCATGTACTTGATCTTGCCAGCGAGGCAGCTGCCACACTCAACAAGTCGAACCTGGCTCTGGCTCCGATAAACTGTGCTGCCTTTGATGAAATATTTCAGCGCCAGGAGCCGATACTTGGATTTGTTGCCCCATTGAGTGCCGTGATATATATCCACGCCGCAGACGACAGGTCGGCTGACACATGGGCGGTCTTTCTCAAATTTTTGAAAGAGCTTGGTCTTGATCCAAAGGCTACGGTCACTGATGGTGGAAGTGGCCTTCTGAAAGGAATTCGCGATGTTTTCTCTGAGGCCGTCCAACTGCGGGATTTGTTTCACGTTCTGTATAAACTTTCGAAAGCCAAACGGGTTTTGGAAAGCAGGTGCTACGCGATGATCGCGGCAGAAATTAAACTCCTTGGATCAGAATGCGGGCATGAAATCATTGATGCGCATAGAATAAAAATGAATGATGCTTTGACGCAATTCGATTTGATCGAAGCCAACATCAGGGAGATCAGGAAGGCATGCTATCTTTCCGATGATGAAAGCCCATGCTACGTGACGGCTGCTGCTCTACGAACTATCGTGAAAAAATGCCTCAGGCATCTGGAAATTGCTAGACGAACGGTCAGCGACCACCGGGCAGTCAAAGAAGCCATGACTTACCTGGAAAGCGGGCTGAAATCAATTTCAGCCTACAAAGAGATGATCGAAACTGAGGTCAGAAAAATCTATGGTTCTGTCAATTCCCTTATGGTGTTGCAATTCATTTGCCCTATCGTGGAATACCTGGACCACTACCGTCGTGCCCACGACAGCAAGGAAAAGCAGCGTTTCTGGGGAGAGAAAATCGCAAAACTAAGGGCGAGCTTTCGGCAAAGCTCATGGGTCGATCAAAGCGAGGTTGATCGGACGATCACACTCGTGTCCAAATTGATGGATGAAGTCAAGAAATCAAACTCCCTAATGGAATCAGTTAATAGTGTGATCAGATGCCACCTCCAAACCTATAAATCCATCCCGAGGTGGTTTTGCGCCCTGTTTACATTTTACTGGAACAATCGAAAGTTCCCGCGCGGAAAGCGCAAGGGCAGCAGTCCAATTGAGATCCTTTCAGCACAGAAGTCTGACGTGGATTGGGTGGACCTGCTCCTGGAAAAGTTCCCATTTGATAAACTTCACCACAGTCCAGCGGCAACTGTTCAAACCAAGTGCGAAGAGAAAAACCCGGCTGCATAGTCGGGGCTGTGGATCCACGCGCGCGTTACTTGAAGGGGGACCTTGCGTTTTTTACAGGGGAACTGTCCGGCTGCTGGACCCATCCTATAATTTGTATATTTGCGGTAGTCAAAAAATGCGTATTATTCGCTACCGTAGAAGCAGCTTTGAGATTCTTAGTTGAGGCCTTTGTCATCTGAGCTGTCTTATTGTAGAGATTTTGTTTTGCGATTGGTTCCAAACAGTCTAGCTATCTCTGTAGGTGAAAATATGTCCTGGTGGCGCAAAGAGTGATTTTTTGAGGAATCGGAGTAAGCCATTATTTCGTGGTTTTATGCACGTATCAGCAAGTTGCCAAGCCGCTTCAAAACTCCCAATAATGTCAGCCCCAAAAATATGCAAATATCACGCATAATGGCATCCAACAAACAATTGTTAAAAAATCAGCCTGTTATGACCAAAGCTGCACAACAGTAGAAGCCGCTATTGAATAAGCGAGCTTCTGCCGATACAATGTAGCTACATTGTGAGGGACTAATGAATCTAGGTATTTCTGACACTGTAGCCACAAAAATATGGGAGAAGGACAACCGACGAATCAGCCGGGATGATGTACAGCGCGCATGGGCGGCTTATATGAACTCCAAAGTCGAGATCGATGAAGTTGTCTATGATATGCGCGAGGGGCGGGACCCACCGCCTGAATGGGTGCTAGTGAAGATCGATCGAAAGGTCATGAAACTCGTCTTCGTAATTTTTGATGATACTGATGTCTTTGCACACCTTGTCACGGCTTATTTTGTCGATCGAAAGACAGTTCGTTACTATGAAGAACAAGGAGGCCGAATCCATGGATAAGAAGCCAAAGCTTAGTCCTGAGGAGCAGGAAAAATATATCGCGTCGCTGGCCGATGATTATGAGCCAGATGGCAAGTATGGCAATGACCCGGAGCACCTGGGTTTGAAGCCTGGCAGAGCTAGAAAAAGTGGTGACCTGCGTACCATTAGACTTGATGATGAATTTCTCGCTGACATCAAAGCTGCTGCTGCTGATGAGGGCTTTGACTCGTACCAGACATTCATCAAAGTCATCTTGAAACGTTATATCAAGGACAGGAAGAAGGCATGAGCCCCGAGGTTCTGTTGCGCCTGGGTAAGTCCACAGGGGGTCTGCCCGGCGTTCACAATATCGACGCTCTCAGGACATGCTCCGATTAAGCTCCCTGGCCACCATCTGTTCGAAAGCTTTTTTGGATGAAGCCTCCATGACCGCAGATTTGATAATTCGATCATCCTTTCGCGCCCACCCGTGGCCTGAGAACACGGGCTCATGTGCCGGTCCCGATACCTGGCATTCGAAGCCAAAATCATCGATCAGGTGCTGCTGTTTCATCTCATTCAAGCGGCCCTTCGGATTGTCTGCAGGAGAGGGAGCGGAATCATGTCGAGGGCCGGTAGAGAGTTCTGTCAGCAAATGGTGATAGACAGCCTGCTCGGCGTTTTTTTTCAACCCGGCAATGAAGAAGGGTGTGCTTCTGCCTTGGACGGTGGCGCTGGCAGCAATCCCGGATCGCAGAGGCAGAAATAAGAAGTCCATTGCAGGGGACGCCCCCCGTTCGAGATATCGACCCTTGGCGTTTCCAATTGATGCTTCCAATGCCCTGACATCCACGAGTTGCCCGTTTTTTTGAAAATGGGCATCCAGGGAATCAAGCAGTGAATCGGCGGCCATCTGCTCTGAGAGCTTTTCATCGAAAGCCTTGACCCCATCACTTTCAAACACCTGCCCCATGACACTGACGCTCACGGTGCAGTGGTACTCCAGGCCTTTTTTCAGCGTTGCGAACTTTGGCATGGACACTCCAGCCTGCATGCAGGCTTCAAGCAGGCGCCCTTTGGGGTTTTCCTTTCGAAGCCTTTCCTGCTCAGCGCTTTCCACCTCAGGTGTTTCGATATGAAGCAGATTGGGCCTTTCGTCGTCTCTCGTTACAAGTCCCCAATCGACGAGCCTGCGGGTGACAGAGGCCAGACTATCGCCAGCCAGCACCGTTCCAGTCAGTCCTTCAACAAGCCTTGCCTCCTCCATGGTTTTATTTTGCCGGAGGCTTTGTATGAGGCGCGCGGCATCCTCCTGGGAGACAGCAGGTACTCTGCTTCGAATCACCGGTTTGCTTTTTTCATAGGTCCGGACAACAATACTGCCATTGTCGGCCGCAACGATGTCCGGCGAGCCGACCGACTGCATCAGCCCGCTCTTGGCCTCGGCGTCGCCGTGGACCAGGACCAGTGTTTTGGGGGACAGTGCGGACACGAGACCGGCCATTTGCAGTCGGTCTGCATGGGCCGACAATGAGTACGTATCAAACTCAGCCTCGACGGTTATCTGTTCACCTCCAATTTTGATGAATCGATCAGTCTTTTTTCCGGCAAGGTTCAAAAGAGCCCGGCCCGGTGACTCCTCATCCTGATAGCCGGTAATAAAGATGGCATCGTTTTTATTCCTGAGCATATGACGCGCGTAGAATGCCGATGGCCCGCCGTTCAGCATACCTGAGGAGGACACTATGATGCATGGGCTCGTCTCGAGAATCCCCTCACGATCTTTTGGGGATGCAACCGGACGGATCAGATCGTTAAAGAATGGATGACCGGCGGTTCTGATTTCATGCCGGAGGTGCCGGCTGACATACCGCTCATGCTTTGAATAGACTCCGCAAACCGCCCGAACCATGCCGTCGACAAAGACCGGAACCTCAGGAATCAGACGCTGCTGCATGGCCCGCTTCAGGAGGAGGAGGACCTCCTGAGCACGGCCTATGGCAAAGGCTGGAATCAATACCCGGCCTTTTCGTTCCATGACATCGGCGATTCGCTGGATCAGTTTTCTTTCTCCCGCCTCCCGGTCGGCATGCAGGCGGTTGCCGTAGGTGGTTTCTGTAATAAGCATATCCACATGAATTTGCGGACGCCTGAGGCCAGGAACACTCAGCTGTGGACTGACCGAGTAGTCGCCGGTGAAGAGCACCGATCCCTCGGGACTTGAAATGTGGATCATGGCGGCACCCAGAATATGACTGGCCGGGAGCCAGCTGATCGTCACAGCTCCAAAATTAAGGGGCTCTTCCATGGGAATGGTGCGAACCATATCGAGCATTCCTGCAACATGCTCTTCACCATAGAGAGGAACCTCGACTTCGCGTTCCTCGGATGACATGATCTTAAGGGCATCACGGTAAAGAATCGTGACCAGATCAAGCGTTGGAGGAGTCATGTAAATTGGAACAGATGGGAAGGAGGCATGCACCACGGGCAGGCCTCCCGTATGGTCACTATGCGCATGGGTAACCAGAATTGCATCGAGACTTATGCCATCAAGTTCATCGAGGTTTGGCAACGGGCGGGCGGGATCAAATCGGACCCCGCAGTCCACCAGGAAGGATTTTCCACATACTTCGAGCAAAGCCGATGAGGCGCCAATATCCGTTGCGCCTCCGAGAAAACTGACTTTCATATCCGGAAACCTCATATTATCTGAGCATCAGCATGGCAGAGGAGACTAAAGGCAGTACCCCCTGTCATGCTGGTGACCAGAGCGCAAGGCGACCCCGCACACTATTTGTCCATCACCGGATTACCGGCAGGCCTGGTGATCCTGTCAAGCATCTCCTTGTCAAGATGTGACTGTGCCACAGTATCGACCATGATCCGAGGTTTGACAAGGAAATCAGTCGGCAGGATTGGCAATAAGCCGGTCGATGTTATTGTGGACCGCGCCAGACTCATGGTCATTTTGAATTTTCATGGCCTCCGGTTCCGAGTGGAAATGATTTCCTGATCCGAAGGCAATACGTTGCCCGAAGGCTATGAAGCTTCATACTGCTGATATCAGGGCGGAGATGAATGGGATCCCTGCCAGGCTCTGTGATTCTGATAAGGTCGCCATTCAATGCAGAGTTCTGAAGTGCTATCAGTTCTGTGCCTTCAAGTTGAACGGATGGATTTCCGCCTCCGATAATTCCTCCGCCAATCGCGAC
>NZ_DASQZC010000105.1:0-2977 GCF_035638895.1 Nostoc sp.
GGGCGAAGATGATTTAGGGGGGTTAACTAAAGGATTAAGCTATTCTGCACATTATAAGCGTGACAAGCAAACAGGGGAGATTTTTAACTTTGGCATCAGCCCTGGACAAAATGCGACGCTTAATATTTACAAAAGCGATTCGACTGGCCGGATTATCCAACAAGCCGCATACCAGCTAGATGGTATACCATTCGTGCATGATTTTGTTTTAGCAGGGCAGTATCTTGTATTTTTCCTTCCGCCAGTGCGGTTGAATGTCTTACCCCTGCTAATAGGGATAAACAACTATAGTGATTCGCTAGAGTGGCAACCTAGATTAGGAACTCAGATTTTAGTTATCGATCGAGAAACGCTATCTGTGGTGAGTCGTGGAGAAACCCAACCTTGGTTCCAATGGCATTTTGGTAACGGTTATGTAGATGCTAGCGGCTCAGTGATTGTGGATATGGCCCGTTATGAAGATTTTCAAACTAACCAATATCTCAAGGAAGTAGCTACAGGTGAAACTCACACCCCAGCTAAAAGTACATTAACACGAGTTCATCTGCATCCCCAAACTGGCAAAGTTACGTCAATTCAGCAACTATTCAACGAACACTGCGAATTTCCGAATGTACCACAGCAAAACGTGGGGCAACCTTCCCGGTACACATATATGTCAAAATCTCGTTCAGGAACAGATATTAGCCAAGAAATATTAAATGCGATCGCCCGCTTCGATAACAAAACCGAAACCCTCACCGAAGCAGACTTAGGAGAAAACCGTTATCCTTCAGAACCCATCCACGCGCAAGACACCCAAAACCCTGCACTAGCTTGGGTGCTAACTGTTGTCTACGATGCTAATTCTCGTAGTAGCGAAGTTTGGATATTTGATAGCGATCGCCTGGATGCCGAACCAGTTTGCAAACTAGGATTACCCAGCGTCATACCCCACAGCTTCCACGGTACTTGGAACCCAGCCTAACAAACCCTCTGCGTTACCTCTGCGTTTCCCTTAGCGTTCCTCTGCGTTAAAAAACAACGCTACAGTAAAAACGAATAGCATTGATTGGACTTAATCGCATCTGGTCAATGCAAAATCAAAAATACCAAAAAATCTTGCCCTATGCAAATACAAGAAAAACGCGACTATTCTCCCATAGAATACCTAGAGCTAGAAGTCATTTCCGAGTATCGTCATGAATATATAGATGGTCAAATTATACCCATGACAGGTGGAACACCAAATCACAACCAAATAGCTCTTAATCTGAGTGCAACCCTGAATTTTGCTTTGAAGCGGCAACCTTATCGAGTATTCGTGGCTGATCAACGTCTATGGATTCCCAAAAAGCGAATTCATACATATCCTGATGTCATGGTTGTTGCAGGTTCATTAGAATTTTCTGAGGGACGTAAAGATACAATTACTAATCCCTTAATGATTTGTGAAGTACTATCCAAATCTACCAGAAGCTATGACATAGATGAAAAATTTGCGGCTTATCGCACCATCCCTAGTTTTCAAGAATATGTTCTGATTGATCAGTACAAAAATCATGTAGAGCAATATTATAAAACTGAGGAAAAAAAATGGATTTTCTCAGAGTATGAAGAAGAGAGTAATATTATAACACTATCCTCTATTCAATTTCAAATTCCTCTATCAAATATTTATGATAAAGTTGACTTTGAGGCTCAAGAATAATCTCACTCTAACTGGTTAACTAAGCAACAACGGAAATATCAGCATTTATCACTGATAAGTCTATTATTATGTATATAAATTTGCAAAAAACTGCATTGAAATTTATCTAATCTCCGCCAAAATTTCCATAATAAAAACATTGCTTTGTAGTAGTGTACCCCTTTAGGGATCTTGCTATGCATAACGTTTCGTAAAGAGGGTTACGCGAACAAAAGCAGGACTTTAGTCCTGACTACAAACATTTTTATTTACAGATGAATGGACTACGGCTGAGACGGCGAGTAAAAAAGAGACACTGCGTTACGCGGGTTAGAATAGAAATAAACCTTATATACATTACGCTAATTAAGCAGAATTGCTCATGACCACTTCTAAACGCCACTACCACATCACTACCTTTGGTTGTCAGATGAATAAAGCTGACTCAGAACGCATGGCTGGCGTTTTGGAAGACATGGGCTTTGAATGGTCAGAAGATCCCAATAATGCAGATGTGATTCTCTACAATACTTGCACAATTCGGGATAATGCCGAGCAAAAGGTATATTCCTACCTTGGCAGACAAGCGAAGCGCAAACATGAAAAACCTGATTTAACTCTCATTGTTGCTGGTTGTGTTGCCCAGCAAGAAGGTGAAGCGCTATTGCGGCGAGTCCCAGAATTAGACTTGGTAATGGGGCCACAACACGCTAACCGCCTCAAAGATTTGCTGGAGTCAGTCTTTGACGGCAACCAAGTTGTCGCCACCGAGTCAGTTCATATTATTGAAGATATCACTCAGCCGCGACGGGATAGTAAAGTAACAGCTTGGGTAAATGTAATTTACGGCTGTAACGAACGCTGCACTTACTGTGTAGTTCCCAATGTGCGCGGTGTTGAACAATCTCGCACACCCTCAGCTATCCGGGCTGAAATGGAAGAATTAGGACGGCAAGGTTACAAGGAAATTACTCTACTTGGTCAAAATATTGACGCTTACGGCAGAGATTTGCCGGGAGCAACAGCAGAAGGACGGCATCTGCACAACTTCACAGATTTACTTTATTACGTCCATGATGTACCGGGGATTGAAAGGCTAAGATTTGCTACTAGCCATCCCCGTTATTTTACAGAGAGATTAATTAAGGCTTGTGCTGAGTTGCCCAAAGTCTGCAAACACTTCCACATTCCCTTTCAATCTGGAGATAATGAACTTTTAAAGGCGATGGCGCGGGGTTATACCCATGAAAAATATCGCCGGATTATCGATACCATTCGGCGGTATATGCCAGATGCTTCCATTAGTGC
>NZ_DASQZC010000106.1:0-10376 GCF_035638895.1 Nostoc sp.
AGACTCTGTTTAATTGATAAACCTGGTAGATTCAGGGTTTCTGGCTGCTGGGTTACAGGGTTCCAACGAGCAATGACTGTGTTACTAGTACCAAAATCGATTGCGATCGCCATATTTTATATTTATTATCTCGCACGAAGAGGCCAAAGCTGCTTTATTTTTGATTATTCTCTATAAGCTAACAAGAAAGCAAATGCACCCATAGGCTTACTTCTTTGCATCCCAACCCAGATATCGATTCAGTCTGTTGCAGCTAAGTGTTAGCTGCAACGGATAGCATAGTTAGACAATGATCCTGGGTTTTGACATGTCCAGGAGTTGCAATTAACTCATAGTTTTTCAGCCGAATTCGCTCATGCCAGTAGTCAGACAATGCCTTGCTGTCGTCGATTATTGTGCGATCACTTGAAATATCCTCCGCGATGAGGAATACTGATTTTCTGGGTATTTTTGGGATTCACCTAACAATTTAGGAGTGGGGAAGGGTCAAACTCTGGTGACATCTTTTCCTAATGTCTCTAATCTATCTACTAAATTACTACCTTTATTTATTGCTAATTCCACCTCTTCCTTTTCCAACTGTCCAATTTCATATTCAAAACATTTTATTTTATTTTTTATATCAGGGATAATTAAACTTGAGATAAATTCATTCATATTTATTGAAGAATTTTTCTCAAGACTTTCTCTTCCTTTCTCTAATCGCTCTAGTATTTCATTCACTGACATTATTTTAATAACAGTACTAGAAGCTTTAATATGAAGAGTACCAGAAAGTTCAATTTTTTTATGAAACTCAGAAACTTGGTATCTTAAGCTCTTATATAATTGATTGATTTCTTCATAAACTTCAATCCGAGTTACTTTCTCCGCTACCCTTAATTTAATATCACCATAATAATTAGAATTATTTCTTTGTAATAGAAGCTCATTATTTATTAAATTTTGCACTTCTGAGAATTTATGAGCTACATCATTAGGTAGCAAAAAAATATAAACAAATGTAGATGAGTCTTGTTCCTTAAGCAACTCAACAGACTTTTCTGAAATTCTTTCAATCTCTAACTTTAATAACTTTAAATATCCTAATTGTGGGAGGTTTAACTCATCCTGTTTAATATTTACTAAACACATATCAAGCCTTTTGTTGTAAAAATATATAATAAATATTAAGTTTATTTTGCTTAAAAGCCCTCAGAGAAATCACAGTTCTCTGTAAAAATAAATTACATAAGTAGACTTGCAGTCAAAAATTCTTTTTACCAACTTTATGGAGTGCGATCACCTACGGCGGACGTACACGCCATCGCACTTTTAGACTTAAGAAATTTTTTAGCGAAAGTCTCTCATCTTAAGGGGACGCTTTTGTACCCAATCGTCGAAAGTTCGTTGCAGCCTTTGCGTGGATTGTGTATTGTGAAGTAATCAAATATGGCTGGTTCCAGCACTGCACGTTGGGGTAACTTACAACTTCACCAGCTAGTTGCTGGAAGCGCTCGAAGGGAAAAAATGGTAAACCTGCTTACGTAGATTACATTGTTAAACTTCCTGAGCGATCGCTGGAGGAGTTTTGTCGCTGGGTGTACCGCTTTATGGGCAATGCTCAGTTCATCTCTCCTCAACATCTAGCTGAACAACACCAGAAATTTGCTCGTGCATTAATAGATCGGTATTCTTCCAAAGCTACATAAATCAGGATTTTAGTACAGAAGTTGGGTTTAACCCCGAGTTCCGGGTTAGTGGTAGTTTACAATCAATCTTCATGCCGTAACTGCCATGCTGCACCGCAAGCGGCCCCAGCCCCAGCTAACAATCCGGTACTCATTCCTTGGATAGTTTTTTGGATCGGATCTTGGGTTAGACACTCACTTGTAAGCTTACTGTCTTCCAAGCAAAGGCTGCTTTCTGCCCAAGCAGCAGTACCTCCTAAAATTACACCAGTTATACTACAGCAAACAACTAGCAGCAAAAGACGTTGCGTTTTTCTAACCATAGATAGATGTGTCAAAAATTAGAGGTAGTGATTCACTCTCAATTACTTTACACATACTTGCTAGCAAATGTCACCTGGTTTCAAGATAATTTGCTGATATCAAAATTTAGATAACGATTAAAAAATCTGATTAGACATCGAATTTAAAAAAAATAACCTCTGGGGAAGGGATATCACCAGAGGTTTTTAATAAAGACATTGGAATAGGGAACTATTATAAAAATAAATTTATCTTTTTGCCAATACTATTTTCTCCTTTTCAAAAACAGATCAAAGTTTATTTTATTTGTAATTAAGGATACAAATTGCACTTGTCAATTGCATAGCTCATATTTTTACCTTTTTTGAGGCACTAATACAGGCAGTTGACGGGCACCGACAACGGATTTGGCGTGTTCTCCAACAGTCAAAACATTAAACTGACTGGATATAATTTCCAAACTTTTGTTGACTATTGCCAGCTTTTTATAAGTGGGAAGACTCATTCCAGGGAAGAATGATAGCTCTGGCACATCCTCTTGACTTACAAAGTCTGTAGGATGGAATAACAAAGAAGGCTGGACACGCGTCAGTTTACACAGCCACAGAGCAATTCGCAGGTAGAGTAACGCCACTTCCGAAGAAAATGTACTCAGATACATTATGTAACTAAAGTGAATTGGCACCTTGAAAATTGGCATGGTGGTAACAGGAATCTCTGTGAGTCTATCCTTACCCATCTTCCACTGGTAAGGTTTTAGAGGCTGCAAACCCTCTTTAAAACCACCAAAAAGGGCTTCTCGTTTCTTGCGTTCTTCCTTGCTCAGTTTACAAGTCATCAAATAATATGCTCGGGCGATAGGCCCCAAAAATGTGGGAAAAGTTGAAGCATCATACTCATATCCCCGTCGTGCTAAGACTTTCAATACCGCAGGAGAGAAACTGTATCCAGGCCCCCGGAAGCCAATAGGATGTTGATGAGTGACGCGCTTGATATGTTGTTCGGCTAAGGCCACCTCTTGTTCAATCTCATCCTCTGAATAGAGATGTAGCCAAGGATCGTGGTAAAATGAATGATTGCCTATTTCGTGACCGGCAGTGGCGATCGCTTGTAATGCCTTGGTGTTCTTTTCCAGCGCTGCATCTTGACCGACAATGAAGACTGTGATTGTCAAATCCCATTGCTGAAAAATATCTAAGAAACGAGGGACTGCAATATCCAAGTAAGAGGGAAAAGTCTCCCAACCCGGAGCGCCCTGATTTTTTAGAAAAGACCAAACATTATCCAAGTCTAAAGAAAGACTTGCTATTGGTTTGTCTCCTTGCCGTTTAATTTTCATTATTTTTAAGCGTAAATATAATGTTAGATTTGGGTTTTACCGATCAAGTCTTGTACCTCGACTCAGCGCTCCTTTAATCTCAACTTGATCAGCCTTGCGGACAACTTTTTACCCTGATATATAATAATTGCTGGTCATCAATATATCATACCCAACAAATATGTAAACATATAAGTAAGTTTTATCAATGCTTTATATATATAAATAATTAATTGATGATTTGGATGCTCAATTTTTATCATCACTTCCAATAAAAAGCGATGCCTACGGCGGTAAACTACGGACAAAAAATCCTGTACAGATATTAGATATTTATTTGCTGCTTCTGGGTAAAACACATTGCAATTCCCTTTTCGTAGTAAGCTGCCTCATTAATAAAAATTGGCCAAACGGCAGATGCTCCCTCATAATAAATTGTTTTACCATCAAAAGTTAGAAAAATTGGTTCTCCTGGGTTTAAGGCTTGATAATCCTTATCTTGAAGTTCTGGATGAATCATCCCAAAAATTGCGCCATTTTGTTGTTTTGGATAATCCACAACTGATAAATGGTCATATAGAATCAACGTTTCGTTAGTTGATGGAATTTCCCCCTGGTTTAACTGTTCTAGATAGTTTAGAACCGCATAAACAAGTTCTTCTGTTTGTTGGAATAGCGTCGCTTTTAAAAGTCCTTGGGCAATAGGGCCAATCTCGATCGCAAAGCCTAATTCGCACAAAGAATTTACAAATGGGTTTTCTTCAATTGATTTAAAAGAGCAGCGATAAACCCTAACTAAAGGATTAATCTGGCTCAGATAAGCAGCCAATTTCAAGTTTAAGGGATGACTGTTTACCAAAATAATTGTCAAACCCATATTAGATGTACTGCTGTGCAAGTCTAAGATAAAGTCAGTTTGTTTATCTTTGTTTGATGCTAGAGTCTGCTGGATTGATTTAGCTTGCAATTCTTCGTAACTGCTCAGAGTCGGATCTTGTAAATCTTGCTTGATAAAACAACGATTTAAATCTTTCTCTACATATCGCCTCCCCGCCGCAAAAGCATTAGGATTTGCTAACAGAGTTACTGTCTCAAAACTTTGTCTAGTAATCAAGTCGGGAAACTGAGAAAATTTTTGGATCAGGTAGGCTCCTGTAAACTCATTGCCATGAGTTCCACCGACAATTGCAACTCGATTAATCTGGTTCACGATTCATCAACTCCAGAATGCAGCTATCGAGGTATTAGTTCTCAATCTACCTTATGAAGCATTTACTTTACCAATGCGATCGCGCCCAGATGGTTGATTAAGATAAGACATATCAGGCCCATTGGGAATAATCCCGCCCGGATTGAGTGGGAATAGGTTCCCGTAGTAGTCCCGCTTCACACTTTCTACATCGCAGGTGTCAGCTACACCTGGAAGCTGATATAAATCACGTAAATAAGCTCCCAAGTTCTCATAGTCTCGAATTCGCTGCCTATTGCACTTAAACAACCCATAGTAGGCACTATCAAACCGAAATAACGTCGTGAATAAACGGACATCTGCTAGAGTGAGATTGTCCCCACACAGATATCGACTAGTTTGTAATGCAATGTCAATCTCATCGAGAGCTGCAAACAGTTCATTGCAGGCTTGATTGTATGCTTCTTGGCTTTGGGCAAAGCCGCAGCGATACACACCATTATTTACTGCGTGATAAATCTTTTCGTTCCACCAGTCAATCTTTTCTTTGAGTGTTTCTGGATAAAGATCCAGCGTGGGATTGTTGGCGAACTCGTTAAACTCAGAGTTCAGCATGACGATAATCTCTGAACTCTCATTATTGACGATGGTTTTTGTTTGGTTATCCCATAGTATTGGAACTGTAGAGCGTCCACTGTAACCAGGTTCCGCCATCTGATAAAATTCAGCCAGTGTGCGACAACCTTCTTCTTCTTCGTTGAATATCCAACCGCCTTCAATGGGAGAAGGAGAGACGATACATACTGATATTACCGCTTCGAGTTTTTTGAGCGATCGCACAACTAGGGTTCGGTGCGCCCAAGGACACCCCAGCCCAACATAGAGTTTGTAGCGCTCTGCTGCTGGTGGGTGTGGATTTCCTTCTTCTGTGCCAATGAACTTGCGAAACTGGCTATTAGGACGAACATAAGCTCCCGACTGATTGCTAGGAGCCAGCTTTGACATCATGATCCGCCACATAGTCGTCCAGACAAACTTTCCCAGCCAGATGATCAGCTTGGGAGGTAGTGTCCTGCCCTTTTTCTTGGAAAGATTTTTATCGTCATTCATTGGAGTTGAGTTGCTCATGGCGACAATCTTTTTTTGAGAGCGATTGACGTTACCACTGTTTCTACTAAGTAGGTTTCGATTTTTACAACCCACTCTGAGCTTTACCACTTTACTTTACTACGCTTTGGCTGTACTTTGTATCATGCTCATGGCTAAAATTTCTCAGCTAATTGTCTCAAATTTGCGTAGGCAAAGCCCACCAAAGGTATCGCTATGGGGTGCGATCGATTGTCATCCTTTTAATTCTATTAACTATGTATTAAGTATTGTATTATACTTGTAATTTAAATTTTAGCTAATTATTTTTCTTTTAATAAAAAATAACTTAAAAACATTTAAATTTGCATCCTCCAATAAACCAATCTCCTGTGGGGTAGGCATTCTGCGCGTCTTAGTTGTGCAAATTAAATGTGCAACACCTGAGCGGGCAAAACTAGTTACAAATCAAAGATCAAAAACACAATTTTTTAGCCAGTAATGCTCAATGCCAAGCCCTGAAAGGTATCCACATCAAATTTCAAAGCGTGATTCATCCTTTCCGAAAAAACACAGTGCAAGGCTTAATTAGATACTTGAGAACAGGTAAAAATAACAGCGTAATTACTAATAAAAAAATGGTATTTATCTAATCTTGTTATAAAAAACATCACATCTTAACATTAGAGAAGCTTACAAAGTATAGATATAATTTTAGTAATAAGCTACTGAAACAAAGAACAAAAACATCAAACCTACGTAGGAAAAATTGTAAATAAAGTGACTCAATCTTATAACAACCCTAACCTTCTAGAAGAAACGGATTTAGGGACTTTCATCGCTCAGGCTACTACCACAGACAAATGGCAAGTATTGCCGTATAGTGCTCCAATCCTGCCTATACATGCCGCTTTACTTCGTACTGGTAAAGTATTCTTTTTCTGCGGTTCAGGTAATGATCCCAGCCGATTAAACACTCCCTATGACAGTGTGGTTTGGGATGTGGACAAAGGAACCTTTACCCGTCAAAAGGCTCCATTAGATAGTAATAATCAGCCTATTGATCTTTTTTGCGCCGGTCACTCTTTCCGTCCTGATGGTGGGTTATTGGTTGCGGGTGGAACTTTGCGCTATGACCCATTTTATGGTTTACCCGCTGCTCTGATATTTGATCCTATTGGCGAGAAATGGTTCAAAATACTACCAATGAATAATGGTCGCTGGTATCCTACTTTGTTAACACTAGGTAGCGGTCGGGTCTTTGCAATATCTGGTCCGGACAAAGATGGCAAGCTCAACAGACAACCAGAAATTTATTCATATTTCTTCCCAAATGGTTGGAATGCTTTTCCAATAACTCGTCCCTATCCGGAATACGCACATCTGTTTCTACTCGATAGTGGAAAGCTTTTTTATTCAGGTGCCCAGATGAGCGGCAACAATGGAGTAGCGCCAACTATACTAACCCTGCCAGGGACATTTACAGAATCCATTACAGAAAAAGTGGTGCCAGGGCTGCAAGACTCAGCTTTTGGAAATCAAGCTGCGAGTGTGCTTTTACCACCTGCACAAGACCAAAAAGTGATGATTATCGGTGGGGGTAGTGCTGGTAAGGCAACAAATAGGGTAAATATTGTAGATTTAAAAGCTACTAACCCAACTTATGTAGCAGCAAAGCCTCTAAACTATGCTCGGATGCATCACAGCGCAGTTTTGTTGCCCGATCGCACAGTGTTTGTTTGTAATGGTAGCAAAATTAATGAGGACGCAACACAATCAATGCTGCCAGCAGAAATCTACAATCCAGCTACAAATACCTGGACAGTAGTAGCTAAACAAAATGTCCCTCGCCTATATCACTCAGTGGCCTTGCTCCTACCAGATGGTAGGGTAATCGCAGCTGGGGGTAATCCTAAGCGGAGGATTGATGAACTGCGATTAGAAATCTACAGTCCTGCATATATGTCGCGATCGCGCCCAATTATTCGGAGCGCTCCTGACGTATTGACCTACGGACAGCAATTTACAATTCAGACACCCCAGGCTGGGAATATTAAATGGGTTAGTCTGATTAAACCAATGGCAACCACTCATTCCTACGATACAGAACAAAGGTTAGTGGATGTGCGGATTAATTCTAGGAACTCTACTTCTCTCAATGTCACGCTAGCAACCAATCGAAACATAGCAGTACCAGGCTGGTACATGCTTTTTATTAGTGACAACAATGGAACACCCTCAGTAGCAACCTGGACGCGAATATCATAACTTTACCCGTTTACGTTCAAGACATTGCTACTTAATAAAAGTCATTAATTCTAGGAGTGGAAATATGAGCTTCAAGCTATCACGTCGGCAGTTTGGTCAGTTGGCACTTGGTGGAACTATAGTATCTGGGCTTAGTTATTTAAGCAACAAAACTTTAGCGCAAACACCAAGTTTCAAAATTGTAGGGATAGGTTCTGGCTCTATCATCAGCACAGACCAAACTGTTAGTCCAGAGGTAGATACCACTGAATCAAATAGCATTACCGCAAACGTTGTACCTACAAATATTAAGCCTGTAGGGCTAGGACTTGTTTTGGACTCCTTTATTTTGCAATCTTTAAATACAGGAAAGGTTCAGCTTCTAAGTCCAGTAGTTACTCAAATACTTGCCGAGAGCGGTACAGCTTTAGTACAGTCTAATGAGGCATTGAGTAGCTTCGCTGTTTTAAGCGATGGCACAATTGCCCAGCTCGGTACAGCTTTAGGAAAGGTCGATGATATATTGAGTAACCTCGGTTCTTTAACGAATGGCGTAGTTCTCAATCAAGCTCCCAATCAGGTTAGACCTTTAGTAGAGACTAATGAGACATTGAGTGGCTTTACTTCTTTAAGCGATGGCACACTTGTTGTAGCCGCTACTCCTGTTACCACAGGTAAAAAACAGGCGACACCTACTCGCATTACATTTTTGAGTACACCTGTAAAAACTTTGATAATCTCAGGACTTAAACAGAATCAACAGCTTGGGAGCTTGCTAGGCACTAATGATGGGCGACTCATCGGTTTAGTAAATAAGAAGAATGGTACACCGCCGATCACATTGGTAGATATTGACCTTCAAACAGGAGAGATCAGTACTATTAGTAAGGTTAAATTCCCAACCGATGAGCGAGCCAGCAATCTAGCACAGTGCCCAGATGGAAAACTCTATACCTCTTTAGTTGGATTAAATGGTGATACAACTTTAGTGCAACTAGACTCAAATCAAAAAACACCGATCAGACTGGGACAATTGAAACTTAATGGTACGGCATGGAATAATGGCTTGCAAAGCTTGGTTTGCTCTGCAACAGGTCAACTCCTAGCATTTGGAGCGCAGAGGTATGAGACACCTAATGCTGTATATAGCATAGATAAGAATAGTGGAAACATGACTCGGCTACAAGACTTTGACGCTGCCCAGATTACCCTTGCTCGTAGCTAGAAGGGATTGAGCCGATATTTATGAAATCGTAAATTGTTTTGAAAAAATTTAAGTATTCTTGTAGGGCGTGTTAATGGAGCGTAACGCACCAAAAGCTTAAAACGGTATCATACTTTCTGGGCTAACACACCCTACATGGATTTCAAAAATCAAATCGGACTCCCATAGCAAAAAAATGCTGGGAGCATCCACTTTTGGAAGAAACATAATTGGTTGATGCCAAAAACCCCAATATATGGTTGGTCTAAAAAAGTCAATATGCCAAAAGTGGATGCTTCCAAAATGCCAAGCCCTCAAGGTAAGATGAGGGCTTTTTACCTTTCTTTAAGAAACGCATCAAAGGTAAACCTATCCGGTAACGAAGTTTGTGCGCCTGGTTTTGTCGTCGCCAAAGCACCGGCTGCTGCACCCCAAACAACTGCTTGATGTAAAGAAAGTCCTTCAAAAAGCGCCGCCGTCAAACCGCCGTTAAAAGCATCGCCAGCAGCTACTGTGTCAACTGCATGAACTGGAAAAGCGGGTACAAAAAACTTTTCCTCAGCAGTGGCACAAAAAACACCCTTAGCACCCAGTTTAACGATCGCACATTTCACACCCCGTTGTAATAAAACCCCAGCTGCTTTGGCTGCAAGTTCTTCTCCATCTACAGCAAAACCCACTAACTGCGAGGCTTCAACTTCATTCGGTGTAATAATGTCCACTAATGGGTAAAGTTCATCTGGCAAATCAGATTGTGCGGGTGCAGGGTCGAGAATTACCGTTATTTTCGTTTTTCTTGCTGCTTTAGCTGCTGCAACCACCGCAGCAAGCGGAATTTCTAATTGTAAAAGCAGTGCTGTCGCTTCTGGTAATAGATCGGACAATCGTTCTACATCTTCTTGATTGATACACCCATTTGCACCAGGAATTACAATAATTTGATTTTCACCAGCATGATTTACGGCGATGATGGCGACTCCAGAACTAACAGTCTTATCCACCAAAATATTGCCAATCTGCACACCAGATGCTTGTAAATTGTTAATAAGTTCCACACCAAAATCGTCTGCACCTACACGCCCCACCATTTGGGTAGGAATTCCCAATTTTGCTAATGCTACCGCTTGATTGGCTCCTTTGCCTCCCGAAACTTTAAAAAAGTCTTCTCCTAGCAAGGTTTCTCCGGCGACTGGCAAACGGGGTGCTGTTGCTACCAAGTCTATATTTATGCTACCGAAGACGATAATGCTCATAATTGTCAGTCATTTAATTTAATGAATTTTTTGTTTTCAAATCAGCCGCTACAGGTTGAGAACATTCTTGTATTGGAACAGAGATAAACTAATTGTTGTTAAAAAT
>NZ_DASQZC010000107.1:0-1988 GCF_035638895.1 Nostoc sp.
TAGATCCATATCCCTTACTATTCCATGCCAAGGATGATGCTACTGATATTGTTGCAGACATTCAGGCAAATCGCCGTAAGGGATGGGGGCGCATCTCGTTGTTTGCTTTGTACTTTCAACCAAACGCACTAAATATCCGCCAATGGAGTCAGGTGTTGCAAGATGCCTTGAAAGCAACAGAACGCTCAAAGAAAGCTTATTTTGGATTGTATCCTTTTAAATGGCATCCAGATTGGCAGCGATCGTTTGATGCTCTGCGAGGTGATGGGCGTTTGTTTGTCGCCCCAATTTTACAGACACTGATTCTCAACCGCGCACCAAAAGAAACCATCGACTGGGCTGATAAAGTTGCAAGTTGGGACTTCGAGTGGATTATTCCCTGTCACTTTGATTCACCGATTAAAGCCGAGCCGCATCAGTTTCGCCAAGCTTTCTCTTTTTTAGAAAAGCAGCCTGCTGTTAGCGCGGGTTTGTTCAGCAGTAGTAGCTATGCTTTGCCAGAGGAGGATTTTAAACTGCTGAAAGAAATCGATACAGGTTTAAATAAGTTTGGCATTGTGCCAGCAGCAAAGGAGAAAGTGTAGGATAGAGGGCCAATTAGATTTTGTCAGCCTAATGCAATTACATTTGAAGCACAAGTGAAAGTACAAGGACATCCAACAGGGGCTAAGAGTCTAAGATGTCCTTGATAACGCTTTTTATATCTGTGTCGGCAGGACGTTTTGCAAACTGCTCGTGACTATAAATCCATACAAGTTTAATTACGCAGTCAATTGTATTAACTAAATACATTAATCTGATTTGTCCAGAAGCTCCTTTGGAAACCTTTAACTCGAGCTTGTGGAATGACCATCCTTGAGGTAATTTAATTTTTGCAGGTAAGGGTTCGTTACGAGAATTGATAGGATACTGGTCTTCAATCAAATCTTCCAAGACTTCTGCCACAAGTGCAACAAAATCTGCTCTGTGAGCTTTTGCAAGTTTTTTGAAAGAACGTATGAAATTCTCGCATTCTTCAATCGAGAAGGGAGTTGAGCCAGTCACGCACTTCCCCTTTGCGAATACGAGTTGATGATTCCGAAGTGAAAGCATCCTGCAAAGTTTCGGACATTACATGTTTATACACAGGATTGTCACGCTCTATCAGGTCTAACTTCTGATAGCCTAACGCTTTCAAATCCTCAAGAAGAATCGGCTCAGTTGATTTAGCTTCAGGTGGCAGCCCTTTGCGAGCTTTCTTCCAAGGAAACTCAAAATGGGTCATATCACTAAGTAGATAGGCATGATAGCTACCGAAATATTCCCAAATTTCTTCTAGAAGTTGTTTCTTCTCATTAGGAATCTGTAACAAGAACTCTTGAGTAGGGATAGGTAATTGTTTAGCTTCAAATTCACTATAAAACCTGTAAGCCGGAGGACATACAGGGCCATATCGCCATGCTTGGATTTCTTCTTCAAACAATGGCTCATCGTACAGGGCTAAATGTAAGCTTTGTGAGTAATACAGAAGCTTTTGAACCTTCATATTGGTCATTTCTGCTTCTATACTGTCCTCATAAGCTCTCGCGATAAAATAGCGAGCTGCATTGAGACAATCGATCATACTCAGACCCGCAAATTAAAACAGACTTCCGACTTTAACAAGTTTCAAGAGTAACTCACACATACTATTATAATTGGAGCGTGTAAATATATAGTACATGTTTACTAAATATTTTGAAAAATCATTTTTGTAAGTATCCTACAAACAAGACTGTAGCTTAGATTAAACTCAGTACGCTCGCTTATCGCTGTAAGTTGAGTTGAAGCAGCCAACCCAACATCTGACATTTTCTTACCGTTTAATTCCCTTAAACCGTTCTTGTGCCGCCTGAAACGCTTCTTGCATCACCAATTGAATTTTCTGGGGATCGGGTTTCTTACCTCCCATTAAATCACCAAAGTAAACGCAGGCTCCTTCCCCTAATGCCCAGGTGTAGGCAGCTGCC
>NZ_DASQZC010000108.1:0-1965 GCF_035638895.1 Nostoc sp.
ATTGATGCTTTAGAAGAATCAAATACTGGGCGAACTTTTCAGGAAATTAAGGAAAATCGCAACCAAATTAAAATTAAAACCTCCTGGGTAAATGGATGCGTCAAAATTGCTATTGCTGATAATGGTAATGGGATGAATGAACCAGTGAAACAAAAGATTTTCGACCACTTATTTACTACAAAAATTGTGGGAAAAGGGACGGGATTGGGGTTAGCGATCGCTCGTCAAATTGTTGCAGAAAAACATGGAGGAGCGATCGAGGTAGATTCTAGACCAGGCGAAGGTACTGAGTTTGTGATCCAGCTACCCATGTAGTATATATAGGAATCGTATTTGATTTTTGAAATTATCTATGTGGGCGGGGAGTGGGGAGTAGGGAATAGGGAATAAGGAATTAGGCTTTTCGATCTGTACCGAGCTTTTTCAGAAATCAATTATTAGTCCTATAGGACTCATACTTGATTTTTTAACAAAACTCAGTACACCTTTATTCCTTCTTCTTAGCCCCCAGTCCCCAATCCCCAGTCCCTTACCTCTACGAGTGATTCAGAAATCAAAGACGCTCGATAGCGCAGCGTTAGCGACGCAGGAGCGTCTGACTCGCTACCGCTTCGCTATCGGATTGCTATATACCTCAATACAGTTGAGTTAAGTATTTCTTTCTTCTGTCGGTGTTCTCTACCCCAAGGCTTTACGCTGCGCTATGCGCGGCATCTTCTCCCTTTGGGAGAAGACCGCGCCGCTTCACTGCTTTGTGCCTACGATAAAGAATTAATCAGGCAAATCAGCAGCACTCTGGATATTTTTTAATATTAAGTCAGGGCTACTACGTTTAATTAAACCAGTTAGCACTTTACCAGGGCCAATTTCCACTACTCGCTGGATACCATTAGCTGGTAATTGCAGAGAAATTTCTCGCCATCTTACAGAACCAGTCATTTGTTTATTCAGGCGTTGCTTTAAAATCTCAGCATCAATAGACGCAATTGGTTCTACATTAGACAACACTGGCACAGTAGCTGGCTGAAATTCCACAGATTCTAGAATGTCTTGAAATTCCGCAGCTGCTGGTGCTATTAAATGTGAATGAAATGCTCCAGAAACTTTTAGGGGAATAGCACGCTTTGCTTTAACTTGAGTCATTACCGCTTGTACAGCCTCAGTCGTGCCTGAAATTACCACCTGAGCCGAACTATTATCATTTGCTATCACCACATCAGGCGTTTGAGCAATAACTTTTTCTAACTGTTCGCAATCAAAGTTCATCAAAGCCGCCATCATGCCACCGACGGCATTATCCATGAGTTCTGCACGGCGCTTTACTAGATATAAACCAACCGACCACTCAAAGACACCCGCTATATAAAGGGCAGTATATTCTCCCAAACTGTGACCAGCAACTAAATCTGGCTTGTGTCCTCGTTCCCGAAGAAGATCGGCAAGAATGCTTTCTATCACATAAAGACTTGGCTGAGTATAAAGCGTCTGTGATAACTTTGCTTCTTCGTTTTGACAGATTTCGGTTACAGACCAGCCCAAAATTTCCTCGGCTTGAGCAAATTTGTCTTTAGCGGAAGGTATATCTAATAAATCTATTCCCATTCCCAATGCTTGAGAACCTTGTCCGGGAAACACCCATGCAGTTTTAGTCATTAGTCATTAGTCAGTGGTCATTGGTTATTGGTCATTTGTCATTTGTCATTGGTCATTAGTGAATAACAAAGGACAAAGGACTAATGACATAGACGCGCCAGCGGCTTTCCGCAGGGTAGGAAAATATATTATCTTCCCCATTGGAAAATTGCCGCACCCCAGGTAAGTCCTGCACCAAAGCCGGATGCAGCAACGATGTCATTGGGTTTAATTTTACCTTGTCGCACTGCTTCATCTAAAGCTAAGGGAATGGAAGCAGCGGACGTATTGCCGTACTGGGCGAGATTACTTATAACTTTATGTTCTGGGACA
>NZ_DASQZC010000109.1:0-4846 GCF_035638895.1 Nostoc sp.
TTAATTTGCAAAAACTCTTGTACCCGTTGCAAATAAGTTGGCGCATCTTCCAACATCGGGAAATGCGCTGTGTTACGAATCATCACAAATTCCACTTTGTCACTCAGTGCGGCTGCTTGACGCCCCATCTCGGCTGGAATAATCTTGTCATACTCCCCCGCCACGAGTAGAGTCGGCACTGTCAGCTTGGCAAACTCTTGCGGCATTACTTCAGATTGAGCCTTACTGACTGAAGTAAAAATTGTTCCTAAAGCCGCATCGTAATCTGCTTCGAGAAAATCTTCCAAAAAAGCTTGCCGCTCAGAATGTGGAATGGAACTATGCAGAAATCTCGCCATAAACATCCGGTCAACAAATGGAATTTTGCTTAACCACTTGGGACGGAATTTTACTACATAGCCACCAAATTTATGAAAGGCACTAAAGGATTTTTCGTCGTACTCAAAAACGCCGCTACAGGTTAAAATTCCTCGTTCCACTCGTTGGGGGTAGCGGTTAAAAAATAAAGTAGCAACAGACGCGCCCATCGAGTGAGCATTGATATAAACACGCTCAAGATGCAACCCCTCTAACAAAGCTGCCAAATCATCAGCGTATTCTTCTAACTCATAAGTTAACTCTCTGATTGCCTGTGATTCTTCCTGGGGGGACTCAGATTCGGCAACAGCTTCATTTGCTTCGGCTATGGTTGGCTTCCCACCAGAACGGCCAAATCCCCGCATATCGTAGAGTAAACAATCAAATTGCTCTGATAAAGCATTGGCGGTATTTTGCCAATACCTAGCCGAACCAGCCCAACCGTGCATAAAAACCATTACTGGTTTTACCAAAGAACCAGATGATTTTTTCACCCATTCGTAGTAATGCTCAACGCCACGAACATTAATATAAGGCATCAGTCATTTGTCCTCTCTTACAAAGTTCTTATCGGAGGAAACCTCCGCTCAGACTTTGCGCTTTGTCACTTGTCATTAGTCCTTGGTGTTATTATTCCTTAGTTTTTACCTAATGACTAATGACCAATGACTAATGACTATTAGGCTGATTCTGGCTTCGGTAGTGAAGATGGATGTATTATCAGTTCGGCAGTTGATCGCTTCTCAACCATCTCCCGTGTTACTGTACAGCGTGTTACATCTTTACGAGATGGTAACTCGTACATAACATCCAGCATTAGTTCTTCGACAATACCACGTAATGCTCTAGCACCCGTTTTACGCCGATAGGCTTCTTGAGCGATCGCTCGTAAAGCATCTGGTTTAAAATCTAACTGGACATTATCCATCTTCAGCAGTTTTTGGTACTGCTTCACTAAGGCGCTGCGTGGCTGCGTGAGAATCGCCATCAACGCTTCTTCATCTAGCGGATCTACTACTGCTACCATTGGCACGCGCCCAATAAATTCGGGAATCATGCCAAATTTTACTAAGTCATCTGGTGCTAGATGACGGAGAGTATCTGCTGCCCGTTTTTCTTTCGATTGCCCTTCTCCAGGTTGCACAAAGCCTATTGCTTTTTTGCCAACTCTCTGATCCACAACCTTTTCTAAGCCTACGAAAGCACCACCACAGACGAACAAAATATTACTTGTATCAATCTGGATGCAGTCTTGATAGGGGTGCTTACGCCCTCCTTGGGGTGGTACATTGGCGATCGTTCCCTCTAACATTTTTAGCAAGGCTTGCTGCACGCCTTCACCAGAAACATCGCGGGTAATTGACGGGTTTTCACTCTTTCGAGCAATTTTGTCAATTTCATCAATGTAGATAATTCCTCGTTGCGCTTCCTCTATATCTAAATCTGCCACTTGCAACAGTCGCAGCAAGATATTTTCCACATCTTCTCCCACATACCCCGCTTCTGTCAGCGTCGTAGCATCAGCGACGGCAAAGGGTACATCCAGGATTTTCGCTAGGGTTTGCGCTAAAAGAGTTTTGCCGCAACCAGTCGGGCCAATTAACAAAATGTTGGATTTTTGCAGTTCTACAGCATCATCTGCCCCACCTTTGCCACTGGCTTTAGACTGAATTACCGCCAACCGCTTGTAGTGATTGTAAACGGCTACCGACAGCACTTTCTTGGCTTCCTCTTGACCAATAACGTGTTCGTCTAGATAGTTTTTAATCTCTCTTGGCTTGGGTATTTGATTAAACGAAATACTAGAAGATTGGGTACGCCGTTTTTGAGGTGGTTCTGCTCTTGGTGCCGGTTGTGCTGCCGCAGCATTAGTATCGAGTAACTCCTCGTCTAGTATTTCATTACACAAGTCAACGCATTCATCGCAGATGTAGACTCCCGGCCCCGCGATTAATTTACGCACCTGCTCTTGAGACTTGCCGCAAAATGAACATTTCAAATGGGAGTCGTACTTAGACATACCAGCCTCTTATTTCAGAATGGTGACGTTTTCGCCTGCTGTGGGAAGATTTTGCCTGGAAATGACCTGATCAATCAAACCGTAGTTCTTCGCCTCTTCTGCCGACATAAAAAAGTCGCGCTCAGTATCTGCTTCAATTCTTTCTATGGGTTGACCAGTATGATGAGCCATTAACTCATTCAACTTAGCCTTAATGTAAAGAATTTCTCTGGCTTGAATTTCAATGTCAATGGCTTGACCTTGAGCGCCACCAAGTGGTTGGTGAATCATAATCCGGGAGTCGGGCAGAGACATTCGCTTACCGGCAGCCCCTGCTGTTAACAAAAATGCCCCCATGCTCGCGGCTAATCCAAAACAGATGGTAACTACATCAGGGCGAATTTGTTGTATTGTATCATAGATTGCCATGCCTGCGTAGACTGAGCCACCGGGAGAATTAACATACAGTTGGATGTCTTTTTCTGAGTCTTCGGCGTCTAGGAATAACAACTGAGCCACAATTGAGTTGGCTACGGTATCGTCTATTGGCGTTCCCAAAAAGATAATCCGCTCTCGCAGCAGGCGGGAGTAGATGTCGAAAGCCCTTTCTCCCATGCCAGACTGTTCCACCACCATCGGCACGATGTTGCTAGGGCTGCTCAACTGGGAGTTAATGTTGATTCGACTTTGGTTGCTGATGGGGTTATTTCCCGACTGCGATACAAGCATACAAGCTTTCTTTGACGATAATTTAGGACAAATGTTTCAGCAGCAGATGCTGCCTTTTCGATGAATGGGATTTTTATAGGTACGTGTTAACCATTATGCCTCATATAATTTCCTCTCGTGTAACACAGTATCAAGCTCAGTCCATAACATGTGTCACAATTTGCTGAAAATTCATTAATTCTTTAATTATTCTGTCTTCATCCCTGAGTTTTTAGGAGTCAAGAGTGATGGAGCATTGGGTATTGGGCATTGGTTATTTCTCGCCCTGCTTCCCCTGCTTCGCCTGCTCCCTCATCTCCTTTACCTTACCCATTTCACCAGTACTTTAACTCAGAACTGGTGAACTGATAGTTGTGTGTTTTTTAATTATCCTTCAGTAACTTCTGTCGAAGCTTCGATGTCGATGGTTTCTTCCTCTATCTGAGGTGCATCAGCATCTGATTCTGCGGCTTCTGTTTCCTCTGTAGGACTCAAAGAACCTTCGGGTACAAGTTCAACTGAGGAGTGTTCTAAGAGCCAGTCGATGGTTTTTTCGGTTAATAGTTCGTTTTCCACGATTGAGCGCAGTTTATCTTCATCAACGTCTTGTTCCTCCGGGTACTGTTCTAAAAGTTCTGTGACTCTGGTTGCAATTTCTTCTGGTGTTACCTGGATAGATTCGCGTTTACCGACTTCACGCAAGGACAGAGAGCGTTTGATGCGTTCAATTGCCTCAGTGCGCGATCGCTCCCGCAATTGAGGAATAATATCTTGAGTAAACAACTTCCTCACATCCAATCCCTGCTGAGACAGGCGCATTGCTGTTTGCGTTAGCATTGCATCTACTTCTTGCTCAATCAAGGTTGCTGGTAAGTCAACTTCTACGTGATTAAGCAGTTCCGTTAACAACGCTTCCTGCTTATTTGTTTTTGTTTTGTCGTCCGCCTCTTTTTGATATTGCTCTACCAAAGAAGCGCGTAACTCCTCTAAGGTTTCAAAATCGCTGATTTCTTGGGCGAAATCGTCATTTACTTCTGGTAGTTCCTTTTCTTTGAGTTCTTTGAGCGTCACTGTGAAAGTTGCCGCTTTTCCAGCTAAATCTTCGTTAGCATAAGGATCTGGAAACTGTGCCGCAATTTGTCTGGTTTCTTCAGGATTCATCCCCACTATTCCCGAAATAAAGCCTGGAATAAACTTATCTTCCTGCAACTCAACTTGAAAATCAGTTGCTTCGGCTCCGGGAATCGGTTCTAGTTCGGCTGTTTCGTCTTCACCCTCAATGGCGAATGAACCTTTAAAATCGACTACGGCAATATCACCAATTTGGGCTGCACGTCCTTCCACAGGAATCAATGTCGCCAATTCTTGACGTTCCTTATCAAGGTTTGCGTCCACTCGTTCTGGATCAAACTTGACTTCTTCAGCCTTAGCTTGCAAGTCAGTGTACTGAACTAAATTTACTTCTGGTTCTACATCGACAGCAGCCGAAATTGTCAGAGGTTTTCCAGGTTCATAATTCTTAATTAAATCCTCAAAGGAGGAGCGCAATTGTGGCTGGCCTATTGCCGGGATAGCTTCTTGTTTAACCGCTTGCTCAATACCGTCTTGAATTAGTTCTTCCAGCGCTGCTGCCTTAATTCGAGTTGTACCCAGCCGTTGTAGCAATATCGGCCGAGGCACCTTGCCTTTACGAAACCCAGGAATATTGGCAGTACTCGCTAAGTTCTTAATGACCTGTTCGTAAGTTTGCTTGGTAATTTCCGGCGTAATCTCTATTTCCAG
>NZ_DASQZC010000110.1:0-17145 GCF_035638895.1 Nostoc sp.
GGTACTTGCTGGAGTGGCGCTCTGAATAATAAGGCAAATACCACTAAACCGAATGTTGCAAAACCAGCACCACTAATCGCTTCTAGCCATTCACCTTCGGCAGCACCCAAAGTTACAACAGCGATCGCTACTTCTACGCTATCTAACAACGCAGCCTTAAAGGTGGTGACAACAGCAAACCAATTCCAGCCAGATTGATTCTCATCTTTTGCTAGTTGCTCCTCCAAGCTATCTTCCCCGCCACCTTTACGCTTTTTGGGAAGACCGGCATAATACCTAACTATAGAGCGCGTCCACTTTTGCCCAAAAAGTAGTAGTAAAACTCCCGCCACAATCCTGAGAATATCTACAGGGATCAGCGTCAAACTTTTTCCTAAGACCAGAGATAGCAGTAACGTCAAGACAATGCCACCGCCTGAACCAACCAGGGCATTACGCCAACCTGCCAACCTGCCGACAACGATGACTATACCGAGAATTTCGACTAATTCAATTAAAGAGCTAGCAAAACTAGCGAGAACGATTTCCCAATTCATAATATTTTCTGTTGATTGTTGATTGTTGACTGTTGACTGATGACTGATGACTGTTGAACAACTTTAAGTTGGCTGTTTTTGCTATTGACAGATTTACTTGTGTACCAATGGGTAAAGCTATGCTGGCTGGTGTTCGTGCATACAGCTTCTTTCCAGAGGGAGTATACAAGCTATATCGATATTCATGTCCTAAAAAGAAACGTGTCTCAATCTTCATTGCCCCATCATTAGCTGGGTGCAAAATAATGTCCTCTTCGCGGATCATTAAATCTCCTTTGTCTTGAGAAATCTGACTTTCCACGGCAAAACATCCAATTTCGGTTGCCCAGCAATTTCCTTGCAACTGCGCTGGCAGAAAGTTGGCTTGGGTGACAAATTCGGCTACAAAGCGAGATGCTGGCTGAGTATAAACCGCTTCTGGTGTGCCTACTTGCTCGAATTTGCCTTGTCGCATCACCGCTAATTGATCAGCGATCGCTAGGGCTTCTTGTTGATCGTGGGTGACAAAGATGCCCGATATACCTTTATTTTTGAGAATTGCTAACACTTCCTCGCGCAATTGGAGGCGCACTTGTAAGTCTAGATTACTCAGTGGTTCATCTAATAATAGAAGTTTCGGTTGGGGAGCTAAAGCACGGGCAAGGGCTACCCGTTGTTGTTGGCCACCAGATAATTCATGAGGGTAGCGGTTTTCTATTCCTGGGAGTCTGACTAGCGTTAATAACTCTGCAACTTCTTGGCGGCGTTCGCTTTTTTTCACCGACTGCAAGCCAAAAGCAACATTCTCAGCCACAGTTAAATGTGGAAACAAAGCATAATCTTGAAATAGCATCCCAAAATTGCGTTTCTCTGGCGGCATCCACTGACTATCACCCGCTACTAATTGTCCAGCAATTTCTACAGTTCCCGTCTGTGGCGACTCAAACCCAGCAATAATTCTAAGGAGCGTAGTTTTCCCGCATCCTGAAGGCCCCAATAACCCTAGAACATCCCCTGGTGCTAACGCTAAACTCACCCCAGCCACCGCCGGAGCATTCATTTGAGCAAATTTGAGGGTTACATTCTCTAACCGTAAAATTGCTGATGCAGCCATTGAGTCATCCTTCCGTTTTAAAAATAAGGAGTGGGGGGAGCAGGGAAGGCATCGGAAATGAGGGAGATAGGGATAGCGCTATCAAGGTGAGTTTTGTTTTTAGGGATTACCAAGAAATAAATTATGCAATCTTGTGGGGTGGACATCTTGTCCGCCCTTGGTTATGGGCGGGCGAGACGCCCACCCTACAAGAAAAATTGGATGTTTTTTTATTTGGAAGTCCCTTATTACCACCTCTGAACTCGACAGTTGAGCCTTTTTACTAAGTAATTGCGAATTGCGAATTGCGAATTGGTTTAACTCTCTCCCCTCAATCCACCTCCCTTTGCAAACTGCGGCGTACTTCTGGAACGAGTTCTTGATAGCGATTTTGAGACAAAACCAAGAATGTGGAACTAATGGAAATTACCAGCATGATTAATGCCGCCGCCGCCGCCTGACTGTAAGAGACATTTTCCGTTGCTTTCCAGATTTGGGTAGCTAGGGTATTAAAGCCAATGGGCGCTAACAGCAAAGCGACAGGTAACTCTTTAATTGCCCTCAAAAACACTAATGCAGCTCCTGCTAAAACCCCTGGAGTTACTAGTGGTAGAGTAATTTCTTTGAAGGTTTGCCAAGGGTTTCTACTTAAACTCTGGGCAGATTCTTCTAATTGAGGATTAACCTGAAGTAGGGAACTTCGTACTGTTCCTACCGACTGGGAAAGGAACAACACTAAATAAGCAAAAATCAGCATAGGCAATGTTTGATACAACCAAGACAAGTAATTTGCTCCCCAAAACACTAGCGAAAAGGCAACTACAATGCCAGGTAAACCAAAGCCAATGTAACTACAGCGTTCGATGGCTGTTGTAATCCGACTAGGAAAGCGCACAGCCAAGATTGCTATTGGCAGAGCGCAACAGGTAGCAACTAGGGCGGCCAATCCCGAAGCTAACGCTGAGTTCCAGGCGAGTTGTGTTAGTTGGAACCAAGAAAAAATTTGCTCTGCTTCTGAACTGGCTAAACCTTGTACCAGCCAGAACACGGTTACAGCTACAGGCAAGAATAAAGCCAAGCTAGTGACGGTGAAGCAAAACAAGATGGCAGGTATTTTCCAAACTCCCAGATGAATTAATATCGGTGCATAGTGGGACTTATTACCACGGGTATAGTAAACAGCCCGCGATCGCATTTTGTATTCCAGCCACAACAACAGCAATACTAAACTCACCAGCATCAAAGCCAGCGCCGCCGCCTGATGGCGATCAAATGTATATCGGTATTGCAAAAAAATTGCCTGCGTAAATGTCTCAAACCGCATGACGGAAGTTGTGCCAAAATCCTGCAAGGCATTGAGGGCTACTAGCAATCCTCCCGCTACGATCGCTGGGCGTAACGCAGGTAAGGTGATGCGCCAGAAAGTTTCTCTTTGGTTACAACCTAAACTTCTAGCAGCTTCTTCCATTTTGGGATCGATGCCTTGCAAGCCAGCCTGGATACTCAGCAGTAAGTAGGGATAGGAAAATAATGTCAGCCCCAAAATTGCGCCAGTCCAGCCATATATTTCAGGTAAAGCTTCCACTCCCAAAGGTTCTAGCCAGAGTTGCAACCAGCTACCTTTCGGGCCAAAAGCAGCAATCAAAGCAAAACTACCCACATAGTCAGGTATGGCTAAAGGTAGTGTCGTTATAAGTAGCCAAAATCGCCGCCAAGGTAAATCTGTCCGCAGGGTGAGAAATGCTAATGGTAGTGCGATCGCTGTTGTCAATATACTGGTAGCTACAGCCAAACCAACGCTATTAAACAAAACTATCAGTGTGCGAGGACGTAACACCAAAGCCAATAATTCCTCTCCACCAACACCAGCCATCCGCATGACTAAATAAGTCAAAGGCAGAGTGATAGCCACAGCGATTAATCCAGCTGTAACTACCAAAAATAAAGGTGGATGAGTTTTTCTGCCTTTAGCCATTAGTCCCCTTGTTCCCTTGCCTCCCGCCTATTTACAACAAATCAGCTTGTTGAATCAATGAAATTGTTCCCTTGAGATCCGACAATTTACTTAAATCAATATTGGGTGGTTGCAATTGCTTGAGGGGTAATTGCTTTTGCCCTACCGCAATACCTGTGACTAATGGATATTCGTAAAAACTTTCGGTGATGAATCGTTGGGTTTCTGGTTTGAGCATATAAGCCACAAACTTTTCTGCATCACTCTTTTGATCAGTGCTTTTCAGGATTGCTAAACCTGCGACGTTAATCAAAGCTCCTGCATCACCTTTTGTATGATGGATAGCCACTGGAAATTTGGGATTGGTTTTAGTAAACCGATACAGGTAATAGTTATTGACTAATCCCAGAGCGATTTCTCCCTTTCCTAAAGCTTCCACGATCGCACTATTTTTAGGGTAGGCTTTAACACCATTAGCTTTCATGGCTTTCAACCACTCTAGGGTTTTTTGATCGCCTTGCATCAGTCGCATTGCAGTGACAAAGGAGAGAAAAGAGCCGTTTGTAGGGGCCCAGCCAACTTTACCGCGCCATTTGCGATCGCTCAGTTGCAGTACACTTTTGGGAAGTTCACTGGTTTTGACAAGCTTAGTATTATAATCAATCACCCGCGCTCTTCCCGAAATGCCAACCCATTGCCCTGAAGAAGAACGAAATTGCGGATCAACTTTGTCGAGTAATTGGTTAGGGAGAGGTAAAGTCCGTGCCTCTCTGGTTATAGCTCCTAATGAACCCGCATCCTGAGCATAAAATATATCAGCACGGCTATTTTTGCCTTCTTCAATGAGAGCGATCGCTAATTCTGTAGAATCACCATAGCGGACTTCAATATTTAGCCCCAAATCTTTCTTTGCTTTCTCAATCAAGGGACGCATGATTTCTTCATCTCGCCCTGAATAAATTGTTAGTGTTTTTGGGGTATCTGCTACCGCAATTCCAACTCCCCAACCCAAAAACACAGCAGTAATTGCACCAGAGATTTGCCGCATTTGATGTGAAATCATTAATTAGCCTCGGATTCCAGATTCAGAATTACAGGTCAATTCATCTGACCAAATTTTGTCAATATTAATCACCTATAAAGGATTAACCATTGATTTTGGTAAGGATAGGTTACGTTGAAGCACTGTGCAAGTTAAATTTAGGACATTAAAAGGTTAAGAAAACTTGCTTGTATCCCAATACAGTTCAGTTAAGAAAAATTGTAGGTTGGGTTAAGCAAAGCGCAACCCAACAAAGCCCCGGAAATGTTGGGTTCCGTTCCTCAAACGCCACTTGCTACCCTGCGGGAACGCCAAAGGCGAACAAGTTGGGAAACCCGCCCAACACAGTGGCTCCCCAACCTACACAGTTTAAGGTTTTTGCCCGTTGATGGGCAAGAAACGAAGTCTTTGAAAATATTTAAGGTGAGTTCGATAAACCTCTCCCTGCCTTGAACTTTAGTTCAAGCTGTCCCTCTCCGGCTCGGAGAGGGAAGATTTTGCGTAGTAAAATCAGGGAGAGGTCTTTTTGATTGAGCTTAAGCAAAGACTTTGGGTTAAAAAGTAAAAGTAGTACGTACTACTCCCACATAGATATTAGAGTTGTTGCTATTACCTTCAGGATTCAAAATGGTGATTAATCCTGGGGTAATAGCAATATTGTCATTCAGCTTATATCTATAGAAAGCCTCTAAATGATAGGAGATATCATCGTCTTGGCGGCGATTATTACCAGTGACGAATTGATTCTCAGCAACGTAAGGCGGCACCCCAAACACAATACCGCCAAAATTTCCTTCTCTACCCAAATCAGGAAAACCTAACTGAACGGCCCAGTTCCAAATCTCTGCATTACTCCTAGCAACGGCTGTATTCTCAGCTTGGGCATTGGCGTAGCTGCCCCAAGCAGTGATAGTAAACTTAGGACTAAGTTTGTAATTCCCAGTCACACTATAGTTATTTACAGAAGTTCGCGCCCCGTTGAATGGGTTGTTGGCAAAACCAGTACCAGTGCTACCAGTGATTCCGCTACCTTCAGTGTAATAGGCGTTGACATAAGTAAAAGCCAAACTTAATTCTGAGGTTGGTTGGAAAGTCAGTTGACCTAATGCAGAGTAACTACCATTAAAAATGCCTCTACCGTTAGCGGGGTCATTACCAACACCCGATGGCACAACGTAACCAGCAGTTAAGGTGAAAGCATCATTTAATTTTTGATTAATGATAATACCTGGCCCTTCTGCTGCTCGATAAATTGGGTTATAACGCCCAAAACGGGATAGCGCACCGGAACCACTAGAATCAAAGTTGCGACTGAGAGCAGGTACTTCATCAATGTATTCCAACCCTTCGGTTGCGATGTTGAAGGTTGTGGAGTCGCTTAAAGGAAAACGGTAAAACAGAGCTGATACGCTGACATTGTTGGATTCATTGCCATCAAACCCTAAACGAGTTTGGTTAGTACCAGTTACGGCTGTATTGAATGAAGTAATATTTCTCGCTTGTAACCTAACTCTGAGGCGGTCTTTACCAGTGAAGCTACTATCAAAGTTTAACCGGACGCGATCGGCAAAAATTACATTTTCATCGAGTTCTGGTCTGGTATCACCACGATTTTGAGCATCGGTGTTGATTGCTCTATCGGAGCCAAATGCACCAGCTAGTGCAAAAATTGCTTCTCCCCGGAGTTGAGTAGTTGTAGAGAATTGTTGCGACTCTAAAGTGGCGCTACGAGCTTCTAGAGCATCTACTTGACCTCGCACAGTTTGCAACTCAGCAGTATACTCTTCTTGCAGTTTTTGCAGCGTTACTAAGTCTTCTTTTTTTACCAGATCAGCTGTACTAGTAGCTATAAGTTGATTTATTTGATCTAAACAAGCATTTAAACCAGCAGCAAATTCATAGCGAGTCAAGGCACGATTACCCCGATAAGTTTGGTTAGGATAACCTGCAATGCAGCCGTATCGCTCAACCAGGGATTGCAAAGCCTGGAAAGCCCAGTCTGTAGGTTTGACATCAGAAAGCTGTGAAACTGAAGTTACTTGTCCGAGATTCTCAGCATTGCTAAAACTGGATGGTTGATTTCTTGCAGGTGCTTGATTTAAAGGTACTTCAGAACCTATTGCTGGTACTACAACTATAAATAAGCCTAAAATCGCTGGACTACATAACAAAGAATTCAACCAAAAATTTTGCACGAATATACCCTCACACTTGGTAGAAATTAGTGAAAAATAAAAATTTACTAACATTAAATTCTCTGCTAATTGGAAAATCACAAATATTAGCAAGATTGATTTGATTAAGTAGTGATTTTAACCTTCAATTCAAAAAATAATGTTACAGAAGGAAAAATAATCTTTTAGAAGAAAAATTCTCCAAATCATCTGTAACAATATCAAAGCACAACTATGTACCATAATCTAGAGATTATTTGGAAAAAAACAATTGTCTTTTGTTTACCTATTCTTAACTAAATAAATATTAATATCTTAAAGATTATCTATATTTTTAATTGAATCAGTAACCAATCGTTAAGATCCAGCTAATAACATATTGTTAATTTTTTATAGGAATAAAACTTATTTACTAAAACTTACCTGTGACAGCAATGGAGCAGACGACACCACGCTTTGATAATTCTAAAATGCAGATGAGTCCGGCATTACAATTATTTGGTGCAGGGACAGAAAAACGCATATATGCAATTCCACCATATACCGAATGGCACTAAGAAAAGCTGTAAACTAGGTGGGATAAAGATTACAGCCTTTAATGTCAGAAAGCGCAGTAATGGGATGAGCCAGGCCATGCCTTCTCCTGTCGGAGACACTGCGCGAACGGCAACGTCAAAGACGATGATATATTATTTACTTTAATAATTGAGTGATGGCGCGGAGTGCCCGCGCCCAAGCGATCGCTATTTTCGCTCTACTGAGGGCTAGAGAGTATTTTGACTGATTGACAAAATACGCTTTATCTTAACCTCTGACGAGAGCTTAGAAAGAGGAAGGAATATTAAAAAATAGTCCTTGGTCGAATTGATTTTTCAAAAAGTCTTCCAGTTCAATTTCGTCGTCATTCGGAACTTGAAACCAAGTCTTGAAGTTGTGCTTCAAGAAGTATCCGAAAGATTTCCAGATGGAAAGTTGCTGCCCAATGCTTGTGATTGCGACGTTCATTGTATTTTCCTCAGGTTGTTTCAAGTATGTGATTAAGAATTGGTTAAACAAATTGGCGTTCCACAACAAGTGGATGAATTGTAGCAAGCTGTTCTTAGGCAGTTCTTGTACAGGGGAAGCAGACGGAGAGATTTTATAATTTGTTAAATCATCCCGCTTTCTCTGCAACGCCAACAAATTAATCATTGTTCAGCGCTCTCTGCACTAGCAAATGTATTGAGGAATAGAATTATTCTGACTACAAGGATCTAACCTCAACTGATTCAATACCTGCTGTAATTCCACTTCTGATATATACTTTTCCTTAAGCGAGTTGAAGTACAACAGTGCAGTTTCATAGCAGGCGACAGTTATGTTAGTGCGCTCCTCTGAAGTTAGTGCTGCCACTATTTGAACTGTCTCCTCCACATGCTTTACGTCACTACCTAAACAACTGTGCATTCGCAGGCAGCGAGTAGCATAGGTATTAGGTGGTAGTATCGCTTCTACCAATTGGATATGCTCTGCTTTGATATTCATTGCTAGACGTTCCATCGTATAGCAATACCCAACGCAACTAATTGGATCTGCTGCTTGTACGCTCTGAGTGAAGAAACTCAGCAAAGCCATAGCACTCGGAGGGACGAGTGCTTTGACTACAGCTTCCGCATCATATCCCATCGACTCAATATCAAGCAAGGCGAGGCGATCGTGACCTTGTTCTTCACGAGCTTTCTGTGCTGCCCACTGTGCTAAACTCCAGCGTCCTAATCCAGCAAAGCGCCCAGCTGCTTCTTCCATTAATAGCGCAGTAAAGTGAGTTAAATGGTAAGAAGCAGCAAGTTGCCAGACCCAATGGGAGGGAGTTAAGGCAGGTGGCTTGCAGTTTGGTAATGTATCTTTGGCAGCAGATACTATAGCTCTATCTAGAAGCTTGCGAGTCTCAGATATAGTGTCCCTGTTAAATATCAGTTGGATAAAGGGATTACTACTCTTGAGACTTAATTGGTTACTTTTGTTAGGTTTGTCGATGTTAGTTGAACGGAATAATAGATTCATGGCAAGTTTCTTTCATGGGTTGTTTCTACCCATTCACGAATAAGGTTGTGGAGGATAAAGCGTTGCATAACCTCTCTTTGAGCACAAAGAACTTTAAATTGTATCTTCAGGGAGGAGGGAATGTATGCCTTGATATGCGTGATATTGTCTCGGTCTTCATCTAAGGTGTTAGTCATGAAAGAAGAAGTTGGGCCATCAGCCTTTATCCATTCGCTAATTAGTACTTCCAAGACTTCACTCATCTTTAATCCATATTGTGCACAGAGCGCTTTAAACCGAAACTTAAGCGCTTTCGGCATACTACCTTTAATCACCGTATATGCTTCTTGCTCCTCCTTATACATCCAGGTTACAAACACGAAAGTTCAAAAGTCCTTTGTGATCTAGGGTAAGTTTTCTGAAAAATTTCACCAGTAAAGACTAGTGAAGTTAAGAAAAAAGTTATTTAGTAGTGACAACACTGCACGCATTTTAAGAAAATTCCAGAAAATAAAATATACAATTATCATAATGATAATCATTATGATAGGGTATGAGAGATTGCCGTTGATAGCCTCTCCCTTCCCTTTTTGTAGTAAATTTAATGATGATTGGATTTTTGGGTAAATAGAGGTGTCAATACAATTAACGGATTCACTGAAAAAGTTGTTGAAGGAAACCGCACAGCAATTAAAAGGTGCCAAAAAGCGGAAATTTATAGCACAAACAGTTGTGGCATTAGGACACGGGGGACAGTCTCTAGCAGAGCGAGAGTTAGGATGGAATCGTGTAACTATTAGTAAAGGAATTAAAGAACTAACTACTAATATCACTTGCGTGGATAATTATCGAAGTAGAGGGCGTTATAAAGCAGAAGCAAAACTGCCAAATCTTTTAGAAGATATCAAAAAAATTGTCGATTCACAAAGCCAAATAGACCCAAGTTGTAAAAGCCAAAGACTGTATACACGTCTTTCTGCTGCTGACGTAAGACATCAATTAATTGATAAGTTTGGTTATAATGATGAAGAATTACCAACTTCGGAAACAATTCGTGTCAAGTTAAATGATTTAGGGTATTGCCTCAAGCGCCTTGCCAAAATTCAACCTCAAAAAAACACCCAAGAGTGAATTTTAGATAATCATTGGAATAGAAGTATTTTTGATGGGGTTTAAACAGCATTATATTTTGCTAAAACTATGACTAGGAATTGTAAGCATCCCGTTGTTAACTTAGTCAGTCGAACTTACTTTATGGATACATTTAACTAAAAAAGCTATGTCCTACTGCACTTTTAATAAATATGGTGAGTAGGGAAAGAAAGTTTTTATTTCATTCGTAATAGGTAGTGTGTCGCCTGTGCGGCTGCTCCTAAGTTGCTCTTGAGTGCAGATATTTATCTTGCATCTTTTTCGCTTATTAAAATGATTATCATTTCAATTGATTGTATATTTTATTTTCTGGAAGTCTCGAATATTGAAAAAGCTAAAAAAATAGTACAAACACCAATAATTTACAAAAATAGTCTGTCTTCTATCTAAAGACTGAAATATTGATTATGTTTAGGTTAAATTTTAGATAAGAATAACTTATTTTTTAGTTAAGTCAAAATAATATCAAACACTGATTTGAACTGTGACTGGTTATAGTTATTGAAGTTATCCTATTTTTCTTCTCTAAACTAGGCAGTTACGTTTTTAACATTTTTTTATAATTTTCCTAAAATTCTATATCTTCACTAGTAAAAACCTGACTAAAGTAAAAAGATAGATAGCGAAAGGACTTAGGTAACGCGAAAACCAAAAGTAATTAACGCGAAATGCTAGCTCTTTCCTTCCCAGACTTTTGCTACAAAGCAAACATACTTAATCAATGAAACCTCAAGATGAAAGGTTGAGAAGCAACTTCCAATTTTTCTAGATTCCAAAATTCCTTTTTTGCAAATAATTATTTAGTCACTACGAGGTCAGTTGTCATGGTTCAAATTCTTGAAAACCCAGCAGTCAAGCAACCACCAATTAGTAATAGAGTTGAAAGTTTATTGCTAGATATGTTCGATAATGTTTGCCAAGCTATTGAGGAAATAGATGGAAGTAAACTTCACGAACAACGCTGGACAAGAGATGAAAGAGGCCAATGGGTACAAGGTGAAAACAGTAATGGTGCTATATATATCGACAAGTCGCTGCGGAACGGGAATGTATTTGAAAAAGTAGGTATTAACTACGTATCGATGCAGGGTGAGTTACCTCCTGGTGTCACCTTCCGAGGTTCGGATGTTGTGATGGCTGACCCAACAACTATAACGCCAGATCAAAAAGGTACTTCTTTTTTCGCTACGAGTACCAGTGTTGTCATTAATGGATCTAATCCAATGATACCGACAGCACACGTTAACTATCGCTACTTTCAATTGGGTGATGGCACTGAACCTGGTTCTTGGTGGTTTGGCGGTGGAGGTGATTTAACACCAATTTACTTATTTGAAGAAGATGCAGTTCATTTTCATCAAATACATAAAGCAGCTTGCGACCAACACGACCCAGAACTCTATCCACGCTTGAAAAAGTGGTGTGATGAATACTTTTATCTTCCTCATCGCAGTGAGTGTAGAGGTGTAGGTGGAATTTTCTTTGACAATTTACAACATTCCGATGTCGAAACTTTACTTTCCTTCGTAAAAACTTGTTCTGAAGCTTTCATTCCTGCTTATTTTCCGATTGTCAAACAACGTAAGGATATGGAGTTTACGGAACAGGAGAAATATTGGCAGCGCATCAGACGCGGACGTTATGCCGAATTTATTCTACTGCATGACAGAGGTGTTCGATTCGGATTGGAAAGCGGCATCGTGAGTACACAAAGTGTTCTTAATTGTATGCCTGGAGAAGCTTTTTGGAACTATAATGACCAACCCACGGCTGATAGCCAAGAAGCAAAGCTTCTAGAGGTACTGAGAAATCCCCAGGAATGGGTGTAAAGACGGTCAAGAGCAGATTTTAAAACAGCAGCCGATAAAAATGTTGGCTACCAAAATCCTAATACCGTTTCACTTTAAGATTGATACAGATGGCAGCCTGTTATTGAGCAGGGGAGACTATTGAGCCAGGAGAAGTAAGAAAAGTAATTTGTATCAAGAATTCAGTGAAATGGTATAAGAAGCGCCTAATTTTTACTCTTTACATTTCTTTAGAGACAGCCTCTAAACAAGAAGTAACAAGGTGTTTATGGAAAAATTTCCGACAAGTCTTTTGCTAAAAATTAACAAATCATTTCGCTGGTCTAAGTTAACTGAATTCGCCAATTTAAAAACTGAAATTAGCAAGTTTTTGCAAGTTCAATGGTTAAGTTATGTCTCTATTGAGCCACTGCGGGAAGTTGACATTGTATTCCTGTGTATGTTTGTTAGCAGATACTTAACGTTGATGATCATTTTACTATATTTATGGAGTTCAATTCATAGTAGTCCTGAATCACCAAGGACATGCTAGCTCTGAATTAGTCAGGATAAAAAACTCTATCTTTGATCAGGATAGATGCGTAATTCACTCGCTCACGGTACTAATTCACGTACTTTTAAGAATGGTGAAGCAAAATCTGTGGTGATTGGTAGAGCTTCAAGCAAAAAGTCTGTAGCAGACAGTTTGTTCAAAACTGAACAAAGAAAGTGATTGAGCAGGATACCAAAGATTTGATTGACAAATTGCTGTTGATGTTGTCAATCGTAGGATTCTAGGAGCAAAAAAGTTTTTGGCGATCGCTATCTGAAATTTAGCAATAATCAGCCATTGATTAGATCGTTTTTCTAGGTCATTTAAATGAGTAAAAAACACGGAGAACTGGCAATGGATAACGTTACAGGTATTGGCGACATTACCATGAACGATGTGATGCAAATGGATTCCTCCAAAGCAGTGAGTATGTTTAGGAATCGATTTGCAGCCTACAAGAAACTGGCAGATGAAATTGGAGAACATGCAGCTTTTGAACAAATGATGTTAGCCTACCCTGCTCATCAAAAGGCGTTCATGGGTGCTTTCATTGACAATACCACCATAGCCAAAGGCTTTACCGATGCAATTCCGATCTTTCGGATCATGGGCTTCAAAATGCAAGTCATAGATATTTCCCAAGAAGGAAAAGATGCTGCACTAGAAATTCAACGAGTTTGCCCGGTTCTTTCAATTGCCAAAGAATATGGACTTGAAAGCCCTTGCCGAGTTATTTGCGAGATGGAACAAGAAGCAACCAGGAGAGCATTTCCTGGGATGAAAGCCGCAATTATTAGTAAGCAGGCTGATGGTGACTGCGTTTGTATGTTCAAGTATGAAAGACCTGCCAAAGGGTTAGAAGTAAAGCCACAAAAAACACCGAGCTTGTTCTCTCATATTCTCGATTTGATTCGCTTGACTCCTAAAATCTTGCAGATTGGGATGAACCTTTTAAAAACGTCTCTTTCTAAAGGATCATAACTTTTATGAATGGCATTGTTCAAGACCTCAAGCATTTGATTGCAGGTGAAGTCAGCAACGCGTCAGAAATTTTGACAGAAGTTTCCGAAGATTTTGGTGGTATATTGCAAAAGTCTCCCCAAGTTGTTGTCACTCCTCAAAACGCTAACGATATTGCCCAAACTGTCAAATATGCCACTCAAAAAGGATTAGTAGTTTCTTCACGCGCTGCGGGACATTCGTTAGGTGGTCAATCTTTAAACCAAGATGGAATCGTTTTAAATATGAGGAATCTCGATAAAATTCGAGATATCCAAAAAGACCAACTCTGGTTTAAAGCTGATGCGGGGACTTCTTGGAATCAAGTAATCGATACTTGTATTCCTGATGGTTTAGTTCCTCCCGTATTAACCAATTATTTTGGTGTTTCTTTAGGAGGAACTCATTCTGCGGGTGGTATAGGTGCAGCCTCTTTTCGTTACGGAAATCAAGCTGATAATTGTCTTGGTGTAGAAGTCGTAACAGCAGAAGGTGAGATTCTCTGGTGTACGCCTGAAGAAAACAGCGAACTTTTTAATCACGTACTTTGTGGTTACGGTCAGTTTGGAATTATTACCCAAGTCCAGCACAAACTCAAAGTTTACCCTTCCCAAACCCGCACCTATTTGCTGTTTTATGACAACCTAGATGCTCTTTTGCATGACAAACGGGTTTTAGTAACCCAACAAAGGGTGGATCATCTCGTATCTTTCCCAGTTCCTTGTTTGCAAGGAGTATCCAGAGCAACAGGGATAATGCAACCTTTGATTCAATGGTTTTACACGTTGCGGATTACTGTTGAAGCAAATTCTCTTGACGCTATTGATGACAAAGAAATCCTTGCTGGCTTAAATTTTTACCGTCATATCCATACTGAAGACTTGGGATTTGCACAATTTATCGAACCGATGATTCAAGTAGATAGCAAGGATATTGCTCACCCTTGGATGGATGTTTTTCTTCCAGCCTCATCGGCTAAAGATTACATTGAAACGGCTCTCAAACAGTTGCCTTCTTTTCTCGATATTAGTAAAGCGCAAATGGGCTGCTTTTGCTTGGTAAACCGCAATAACACCATGCCCATGTTTCGTTTACCGGAAGAGGAAGAACTGATTATTGGGTTTGGAATTTATCCCAGTATTCCGAAATCGCAAGTTCAACCCATCTTAGCTGAATTGAAAAAGCTCAGTAACCTGAGTTTAGAGATGGGCGGAAAAAGATATCTAACTTGCTGGATAGATTTTACTATTCAACAGTGGCAAAGGCAATTTGGCGATTACTGGCCAAAAGTTAATGAAATGAAAAGGAAGTATGATCCCAAAGGAATATTTAACTCTGGCTTTTTTGAATACGAACAGATTGCCCATCCGGCGATCGCACCACAGGAAAACCAACTTGTTAAGGAAGTTGCTACGAAATCTGCGATCGCAGTATAAGTCACTTCTCAATCATCTTGTTTAAACCAACTATCCCTCTTTTAAGAAACCATTCTGTTTTCTTTCATCCATAGTGGGCGATCGCTTATGAACAGCTTCTGTCACTCTGGGAAAAGAAAAATGTCAATCCATATTACTTGACCGAGGCTCTAGAAGAGGACAAACTTCAGAGGAGGAAACATGAATATCGCACTTGTAGGTCTTAGTCACAAAACAGCTCCGGTTGAAATTCGAGAAAAACTGAGTATTCCAGAAGAGCGAATTGAAAACGCGATCGCCCAGCTGTGTAAATACTCTCACATTGAAGAAGCTGCCATTCTTAGCACTTGTAATCGTTTAGAAATTTACGTAGTTGTAAACAAGATAGATCGGGCAGCTCAAGAGGTGACAGAGTTTCTTTGCGAGTACAGTAAACTGCCTTTTTCTAACTTGCATCAATACTTGTTTACTCTGCTACAGCAAGATGCTGTTAAGCATTTGATGCAAGTTGCTTCCGGTTTGGATAGCTTGGTGTTGGGAGAAGGACAAATTCTGGCTCAAGTCAAACACACCTTCCAACTGGTTCAGCAATACAATCAGGGCGAACGCATTCTCAATCAGTTGTTTAAGCAAGCCGTTACCACTGCAAAGCGGGTTAGAACCCAAACCTCAATCGGTACGGGTGCGGTTTCGGTTAGCTCTGCGGCAGTAGAATTAGCCCAAATCAAAGTAGAGAAGTTATCGGCTTGCCGAGTCACAGTTGTCGGCGCTGGTAACATGGCTCGGCGACTGGTGCAACATCTAATTTCTAAAGGCGCAACTCAAATTTCAATTGTAAATCGTTCCATCGAACGAGCTGAGGAATTGGCGAATCGATTTAGTGATGCTGGAGTGCAATATTATCCCCTTGCTGAATTGATGTCATTAGTGGCAGCTTCAGATTTGGTCTTTACCAGCACTGCTTCAGTTGAACCCTTACTCGATAAAGCCAAACTCAAAGCTGCATTGCAACCCGAACAGCCTTTGATGCTGGTCGATATTTCAGTGCCTCGTAACGTTGATGCGGACGTTAATGAGTTACCTAATGTGCGGGTGTTTAATGTTGATGATTTAAAAACCGTCGTTGCCCAGAATCAAGAAAGTCGTCGGCAAATGGCAATAGAAGCGCAAGCATTAATCCAAGAGGATTTGGAGGCATTTCAAACTTGGTTGCGATCGCGAGAAACCGTTTCCATTATTAGCTGTTTACGGGACAAACTCGAAAAAATTCGTGAACAAGAGTTAGAAAAAGCTTTGTCCCGTATGGGGTCTGATTTTGCTAAAAAACATCAAGAAGCCGTCGAAGCCTTAACTCAAAGGATTATCAACAAAATTCTCCACGAACCGATGGTGCAACTACGAACGCAGCGAGATGTAGAAGCTCAACGCCTTGTCCTCCAAGTTCTGCAAGAGTTGTTTAATCTAGAGACAGGAGAGGTGCAATCCAGTTTTGTTACCGAAATATCATCTAATTTTGTTGCCGAAACATCCTCCCTATCAATCAGCACTGTAGAGATAGCAGCAAAAAACATCAATGTTGCTCAAGTGAATCGGGAACATTTCAAAGTTGCTCAAATGAGACTTGAAAGTATTGAAGTCCATGCAAAAGTCGAAGAAGTTATTGCTTAAAGCGTAACTTAAGAAAATCCATGATTCTTAATAGCAATAACAGGAAGGAAGTATGTTAAAAAACTTCTGGTACGCTTGTGAGTTTAGCGCCGCCGTTACTACAAAGCCCAAGCAAGTTCGGATATTAAATCAGAAATTAGTCTTTTACCGTAACGCTAAAGGACAACTGATAGCTCTCCAAGATCGGTGTCCCCATCGTGGTGCTGCCTTATCTCTCGGTTGGGTAAAAGATGATTGTATCCATTGCCCCTATCATGCCTGGAAGTTTCAAGCAGATGGGAAATGTATTAATATTCCTGCTAATCAACCCGGAATTCCTATTCCCAAGAATGCTCGTGTAGATAGCTATCCAATACAGGAAAAATACGGTTTTATCTGGCTATTTTATGGAGATTTACCAGAAGAAGAGCGTCCGCCAATCCCACCCTTGCCAGAATTTGAAGACCCAAGCCTACAGAAAATTTTCTTTGAATACGAACTGAACGCTCACTACACCCGCACGCTAGAGAATGATATGGATATGTCTCACGTATCTATTATTCATTCCAAGTCCTTCGGCAATGGGTTTGCATTAGAGCAAAAAATGGAAGATTACGAGCTGAATGTAGGGGACTGGGAGGGTCACGCCAAAGTTAATGTTAGAGATTACACCAAAGCAAAAGACCTTTTCGCCTTTGTGTTTCGCCCATTGAAAGCCAATGTGAAGGTGACTCTAGGCTTTTATATGCCCAATATCACTCGGTTAGTGGTTGACTTTGGTCGTGGTAAGTT
>NZ_DASQZC010000111.1:0-2210 GCF_035638895.1 Nostoc sp.
TCGGGGTTTACGAAGTCGAGGCGGTTAGCGTGTCTTGCTATCCAGACTATTTGACTCATGGGTTTAATGATTCCGGTGAATAGAATTCGCCGCTAAACAAATATATAGATATCTGCAAGGAGGGCTGCAAATATTAATATAGGACAAAAATCGTAATAATATTTAATAATACTAATTATTAGGAAAAGTTATAAGTGTTGTCAATGTAGCTTTTCTTAAAGCCTTTTTAGCCAACTCTCTAAAGCAATATCAACTAAAATCTCTAGAGAGTTAGTTTCACTCAGAATAAGTTTTTCGTATTTTTCATAACAGATGCGTGAGCGCTCATCTCGTAATTCACCCACTGCACATCTTTTTATTGTTTCTATAAATGCTGGATATTCATACATGCTACAGGATCTAACTTTATTACTTATAAAAGCTCTAGGGTAGTGAATTATTCTATAAAAACTAGTCCAATCTTTATCAGGAAAAATATGCATTCTCAGAGTATTTTGTTTCAAATATGGTTGTGGTTCAGGTAATCTTAGAAATAGGTTAGGTCTACCTTGAAAACCATAAATAGTGCTACCAAAATAAAATTCAGCACAGAGCTTACTTTTTCCTTTACCATATTCAATAGAATTAGGTTTAACAATTTCTTGGATGCGTTTGTCAAACCCAAGAATTTTTTTACGAATTCTGAGTACAGCCTCTCGCTCATTTTCACTAGAATTGTCACATTTAGCTAGTCGGTTAATAATTGCTCTAGGAGGAGCAGGTATATTTTCATTAACATCTCTTTCTTGATAAGGAATTTCTACTTTTGACAATTTGTCATTATCTAAGTCTTTTAGTTCTAAATAGAAGTTTTGACTTGCTACCAATATTTGAAAATAGAGAAATTGAATAGACAGATGGCTGTACTTTCTATCTGTAAAATTATCTCTATGAAAATTAGGCTTAATTGCTATTAAGCTAATAGGTTGTCCATAGTCTACCTCTTCCTGAAAGGGTTTATTCTCAAGTAATGCTTCATAATACCTAGTTAGTTGCTGAACAATATATCTGTCTTCACCATTTTTCAATTCCAGTACTACTAACTGTTTCTTCTCACCCAACGCTAAAATATCACAAATTTGACCACTAACATAATATTGTCGTTTTAGCGGAATTAATCCGAAAAGTTCCTTTAAATTCGCCCAGACAAAATCTTCTAAATCAGCTTCAGTCGCAAATTTCCAACTATTACCCGTTTTTATTAAATTCACGAAATCCATTATCTGGCTCTAACTTGAGTAAATTACTACCTTTAGTATTCCCAAAGCTAGACAGGAATTTATACAATTGCTTATATAGCGGTTCTGAGTTTAGTAGGTACAAGAACCCCCTCCCCGCAAGCGAGGAGGGGGCTATGATGTTAGGAAAAGCTATAACTTTAACCATCCAAATAATTGTCCTACAGTTAATTGAAGACTACTAACTAAATCGGGAACTGGTAATATTTCTTGTTCTTCTTGTAAAAGTTCTGGTTGCTGCTTGGGTGGATAGACTAAGACAGAACGATCGCCTGGATCAATTAACCAACCTAAACGGCTACCATGTTTTAAACAATGTAGAATATTTCCGGTTACTTTGGTCTGGCTTTGATCTGGTGAAAGAATCTCAATCGTCCAGTCTGGATAGGTCTTGAAGACATTAGCTACATCTCCACGTTCATCTAAGGGAATCCGTTCCCAAGCAAACACAGCTATATCAGGGACAATTGAACGTCCGCCAAAAGTACACCGCAATTCTGGGAAAGCAAGGGCAATTTTTTGACTTTCGACAACTTCATTTATACCTGTGACTAACTTCCCTTGTAATTTACTATGTTTTCCTTGAGGCATTGGTTTTTGAATAATTTTACCGTTTATGTATTCTGAGCTAGGCTTTGTTTCTGGTAGTTTCAAAAATTCTTCTAAGGTTAGGGGTTTAATTGCTGATTTTACCATCTGCTTGTACCTCACAAGTTTTGATTTAATGAATTATCCTAAATAAGCTTTTTTAACTCGCTCATCACTAATTAATTCTGATGCTGCACCCGTTAAGGTAATAGAACCAGCTTCTAAAACATAACCGCGATCGGCAATTTGTAGTGCCAAACTAGCGTTTTGTTCAACTAACAAAATAGTCACGCCTGTAGCCCGGAGATTCTCAATAATAGAGAAGATTTCCCGGACGATCGCAGG
>NZ_DASQZC010000112.1:0-3624 GCF_035638895.1 Nostoc sp.
GTTTTTAAATATTTAAGTGAGTTACGATACAGCATAATTAACGAGTAATATCATGTCCGCATAATATAGTTATGCTAACCACAGTCATTACACCCCACACGCCAGATGCTCCACTTGGGGAGACCCCTTGGCGCTAGCCTCTCCCTTTGGGAGAAGACCTGGCTCCCCTTAATCCCCTCCCCGCAAGCGGGGAGGGGAGACAAAGCATAGCTTTGGCGGGGTGGGGTTCTTCGAGTTTAATAAGCAATCAAGCGGACATGATATAAATGCTGACATCTTTTCTTTGTTTTAGACGGAGCGGATACCGATGACATCTGAAAGCAATCGCGAAAAAGAACTTGAACACCGAGAACGTATATTACGAGAACGAGAAGTTGAATTGCGACTCCGGGAAATGGAAACTAATCTCCATCCTAACGATGCGGCTTTTCATCAAACTGTGAAGCATCAACCAGAAAATTCTCAGAAACCTTGGATGAATAAAGTAATTCTGGGTGGAAAGCTTTTTGCTCTTGGTGTGGTAGCACTAGTTGCAGTGAGAATAGCCTCAGTGTTAGCTGGATTTATTATTGTTGGTGCGCTGGGGTGGATGTCTTACAAATTATTTTTGGAATCTAAAAAAACCAATCTTTAATTAAGGTATATTTTTATGACTGAGCAAGTAGCAACTGACAGATTTATCCAAGATTTAGAGCGGGTTGCTCAAGTGCGATCGGAGATTTCTGTATGTCTGAGTAAACTAGCTGAAACAATTAATCAAGCTGAGTTGACTGGAGACTCTTCATCAGGAAAACTCAGTTTAGAGCGAGATATTGAAGATATTACAATAGCTAGTAAAAACCTCCGCCAAGGTGTATTTCGCCTTTTGGTATTAGGCGATATGAAACGCGGGAAAAGTACGTTTCTCAATGCCTTAATTGGGGAAAATCTATTACCGAGCGATGTTAACCCTTGTACCGCAGTATTAACAGTTTTACGTTATGGCCCAGAAAAGAAAGTTACCATTCATTTTAATAATGGGAAAAGCCCACAACAGTTAGACTTTCAGAACTTTAAATATAAATATACTATTGATCCGGCTGAAGCTAAAAAACTAGAGCAGGAGAAAAAACAAGCCTTTCCAGATGTTGATTATGCAGTAGTTGAGTATCCCCTAACGCTACTAGAAAAGGGAATTGAAATTGTCGATAGTCCGGGATTGAATGATACAGAAGCGCGAAACGAATTATCTTTGGGTTATGTAAATAACTGCCATGCAATTTTGTTTGTCATGAGAGCTTCTCAACCTTGTACTTTGGGTGAGCGTCGCTACCTAGAAAATTATATCAAAGGTCGAGGGTTGACAGTTTTCTTCTTAGTTAATGCTTGGGATCAGGTACGAGAATCACTCATTGATCCTGATGATGTTGAAGAATTACAAGCATCTGAGAATAGATTGCGCCAAGTATTTAACGCGAACTTAGCAGAATATTGTACTGTAGAAGGTCAGAATATTTATGACGAACGAGTGTTTGAGCTTTCGTCAATTCAAGCACTCAGACGACGGTTGAAAAATCCCCAGGCTGATTTAGACGGGACTGGCTTTCCAAAGTTTATGGAAGCCCTTAATACTTTTCTTACCAGAGAACGTGCGATCGCAGAACTCCGTCAAGTGAGAACCTTGGCAAGACTTGCCTGCAATCATACCCGCGAAGCAGTTGCAAGGCGCATACCATTACTAGATCAAGATGTAAATGAATTAAAAAAACGCATTGATTCAGTAGAACCAGAGTTTAACAAACTCACAGGTATTCGAGATGAATTTCAAAAAGAAATTATCAATACCAGAGACACTCAAGCAAGAACGATTTCCGAATCTTTTCGCGGCTACGTTTTAAATTTGGGTGATACTTTTGAAACTGATTTCTTGCGCTATCAGCCAGAATTAAATTTGTTTGATTTTCTCAGTAGTGGTAAACGAGAAGCATTTAATACCGCACTGCAAAAAGCCTTTGAGCAATATATCACTGACAAATCTGCTGCTTGGACATTAACTGCTGAAAAAGATATCAATGCAGCTTTTAAAGAACTTTCTCGCAGTGCTGCACAATATGGCGCGTCTTACAGTCAAGTTACAGATCAAATCACAGAAAAACTCACCGGACAAAACGTCAAAGTAAATCCTACTACTACAACTGAAGAAGATAACTCTCCCGGCTGGGCAAAATGGGCAATGGGATTGTTATCACTGTCTAAGGGAAATCTTGCTGGTTTCGCACTAGCAGGGGCTGGATTTGATTGGAAAAATATCTTGTTAAACTACTTTACTGTAATTGGCGTTGGCGGGATAATTACAGCAGTGACAGGTATTTTTCTTGGCCCCATCGGGTTTGCACTACTAGGTTTAGGAGTAGGATTTTTGCAAGCAGAACAAGCGCGTAAAGAGTTAGTTAAAACGGCCAAAAAAGAGTTAGTTAAACATCTACCCCAAGTCGCACATGAGCAATCTCAGGTTGTATACAATGCTGTAAAAGAGTGTTTTGATTCTTACGAAAGAGAAGTGGGTAAGCGGATTAATGATGATATTCTCTCTCGCAAATCTGAATTAGATAATCTAGTCAAGCAGAAACAAACCCGCGAAATAAACCGTGAGAATGAGTTCAACCGTTTAAAAAACTTACAGGAAGATGTAATAGCTCAGTTGCAAAAAATCGAGGCGGCGTATAGCAATTTATTAGCTTATTATAGTTGATAAATCTCATTACTCTCGTTCCCAGCTAGAAGCTGGGAATACCTATTGGGAGGCTCCGCCTCCCATAACTATAAGAATGTAAGGTAATTGCATTACCAGACGGAGACTGGGAACGAGGAACTATGCAACAACAGTATGAAGGTTATAAGGATTTAGCAGATTCTCTTAAATCTGCATCTGCATTACTGAATTTAGAACGCAAATCGCAACTGCATCAAGATATAATTACCATTTGCAATCATCTCGTTAATCCTAGCTTTCGGATTGCGGTATTTGGCCCTTTTAATCATGGTAAATCTACCTTGCTGAATGCCATGTTAGGGAATCGCACCTTACCAATTGATTTAATTCCCACTACAGGCGCAGCGATTACTGTTAAGTATGGTTCTGATGTGCGAACTCGCATCATGTTGGTAGACGGTACAGAAGTCTATCGTAGTGGCACAGAAATTTTACAACAATTTGCAATTCTTGATGGCAATAGACAGATGCGAAAAGATGTAGCATCTGTGGAAATTTTTTGTCCGCATCCCTTCTTAGAAACAGGTGTAGAATTTCTCGATTTACCAGGAACTAATGATAGAGATGAACAAGATAATTTGGTTAGAGAACAACTTTTAAGTGCAGATTTAGTTATACAATTATTAGATGCACGTAAGTTAATGACTTTAGGTGAGCGGGAAAACTTACGAGATTGGCTATTAGATCGCGGTATTAAAACTGTTGTTTTTGTCGCTAATTTTCTTAACTTACTCGAACCCGAAGAGCAAAAACAGGTTCAAAATCGTTTGCTATTTGTTGCAGAAAGCTTTCGAGCCGAATTACCCCCAGGTTTTAGTAATTTATATCGCGTTGATGCTTTACCTGCTTTAAGAGCTAGATTAAAAGGCGAT
>NZ_DASQZC010000113.1:0-23403 GCF_035638895.1 Nostoc sp.
AGAGTGATTCCTAAAACTGCATAACTCGGTAGAGCGAAGATAGTTATTTTCATAATGTATGGCAATTCTCCTGCTTTCACGTTCCATCGCTTTGCTAGAGAGTGGATGAGCCAGCCATGAATAACTGCTGTTTGTACTGCAAGACAGCAAACCCCTGCTAACCAAACAAACATTCTTCTCCTAGAAAATTTACAATGCCTGATCTGATACAGCAAATCATTTAGCAAAAAAACAACAGCAGGTATTAACATCACAGAACTAGTTTCCTGCGAATAGGTGATGCCAATACTCAAGCAAGAAACTATTGCCATTTCTGCCAAATATATTTTTTTTGACCAATCAGTGAGAGATTGCTGTAGATAGCAATACCAACCCGCAAAACCAAGAAGTATCAAAACAATTAAGTTTGACAAAAGTTTGGCAAAGAATGGGTTATTAGGAAGTAATCTCGGGCCCACAACCATCAAATCGAGACGACTAATCGATAGATAAGGGCTAACTGCGGGATCGGTTTGCCAGAGGGAAAATCCACGAAGTGCATCCGACACGAATTGTGTTAAAGAATTACCTGTCAAGGCTAGACCTAAAAATGCTAAACAAGTTACTGTGATAATAGATACAAAAACTAGAGAAAACCGTCTTTTAAGTAGAAAATACAGAACGAATAGTGCAGCTAATGTTGGTTTAAAAAGGGCAATTCCTAAGCACATTCCTGCTGGAATACCCTTATTTTTTCTAGCGAATATAAACATCCATAAGATAAGAACTGCAATAAAAATTGCAACATTACCAACTTGAAGATCGCGAATTACGCCATAAATCAAGGCAACCGAAATTGTGCAAATAGTTCTGAAGGCTCGTGACTTAGACTCTAGTAAGATATTTGCTCCCCACAAGGCTAAACCAATTGCTAATATATGCATTAAAATCGAGATTTTATATGCAGTATTCATCGAAAAATAACCGAGAAACCAGATGAGAGGAATAATATTAGGTGGATAGACAAACGGTGGAAGAGAGCCACACACCGTAGTTATGCTACAGAAAGTCTGATTAAAAATCTCGACATTAAAAGGACTCACATGCTGATGAGCCAATTTACTCGCCACATAATACCACTGAAAATCCCATAAAGGTGGATTTGGCTGGTTTAGGAAATAAAGTAGCCAACCTGTATAACAGAGGAATCTTGTAACGACTAATACAACACCTGCTTGGACGAGGAAGTTCACAATTGGTTGACGAAAAAATTGTATCAACCGTTGCATCACTGAAGATTTTAAGAATAAAGAATTTTTCCAGGCTGCCTTTTCTTCATCTAATCGCCAATTATTTCTGAGAACTACAGCAACTAAAATTACTATAATTAAGTTCCAAAAACCAAAGCTTATCATTATAATTATTTTTGCATTTAGTAAATAATATCGCTAAAGTAAAACTAGATAATAAATACTAAGCTATTTTTATAACTACTTCATATAATTTTGACAATTACTCACTCCTCCCGAAAGAATGATTAATAAAAGCCGGAAAAGAGGTATTTACGTAGATACACAATATGATTCTTTTGTACAACTTGTAATTTCTATAAGTTTTGCATTTTCTTGACTCAACATTATTTGATTTTACTTATTACATAAAGCATCGCTCAACAACTCGCGGTGCATTAATGCTCTATCTACTAAAGATTGTATTTGCTCTGGTGATAACGGATCACCATTAGCGTAATGTTCCATCCAAGTCAGACTAATCAAATTAGGGTCATCTGGTAAACTAGCTAAATCCCATCCAGGCATTTGCAAGTCTTCCATGAGACGATTTACTTTAGGATCATAACTGAGAGCAAAGCAGCGACAACCAGCAGATGCTGCCATAATCAAGCTGTGTAAGCGCATCCCAATTGCCATTTCCACGCCGCGAAACACACCTTTCAAAAGTTGTGGATCTTCCAGACATAAAATCTTGCTAACATCTTTAAGATGTGGTTGGATGGCTTCGGCAATACTTAAATCTTCACTTTTTTGAAATGGCAGTAGTAAAATAAAAGCCTGCGTAGCTTTTTGAAAGTCAACCAAAGCACGAGTTAAGTTTGCTAAACGTGTTTCTGTAAGCTGAGGATGCGATCGCAACGTTACCGCAACTCTCGGCGCAGGTAAATCCCAAAGTCCCGGTACTGGTTTAGATTCCAAGGCCCAAACCGGGTCAGGAGCTATAATACAAGGAATTTGCCAATCAGATAATAAAGCCGCACTGGCGCGATCGCGGACACTAATTTTGGTACAATTACTAAAGGTTTGCCGTGCCAACCAACGAGTTTGCGGACGCACTAACGGGCCAATACCCTGTGCCCAAGCAATAGTTTTCAAACCCATTCTCTGCGCCAATGCCATCAGTCCGCCATAATAAAATGGGCTGATAGTACTGGTAACATCTTGGATGAGACTCCCACCGCCCCAAATCAAGGCATCACTTGAGCGTAAAGCTTGCAGTACAGGTAAAGGAGCCATGCGATCGCAAGTTTCTACATTGTAGCGATCGCGCGTTTCCTCTGGATTCCCCGAAAGTACCACAGGGGTTACATGAGATGGTAACATTTGCAAAAGCGTTGCCAACAAAGCTTCGTCACCACCATTACCTTTACCGTAATATCCAGACAATAACGCCCGCATCTTGACCATTTTAGATTTTAGATTTTGGATTTTAAATTAACAACTTTTTTAACGTAGCTATATATATATAAAGATGTGAAAACTCCTAACTCTTAACTCTTAACTCCCTACTCCCTACTCCCCACTTTATGCACGCCCTATCGATTCCCACCTGGATTATTCATGTTTCTAGCGTTATTGAGTGGATTGTCGCCATTTGGTTAATCTGGACTTACGGCGAACTCACTGGTAATCGCAATTGGTGGGGATTATCCCTTGCCATGTTACCAGCTTTAGTCAGCGCCATGTGTGCTTGTACCTGGCATTATTTCGACAACGCCGAATCTCTGGAATGGCTGGTAACGCTTCAAGCTACCATGACCTTAGTTGGTAATTTTACACTTTGGGCAGCAGCGTATTTGATTTGGCGTTCTACCAAGTCTGTTAATAATGTTGAACCAAAACCTATCAAATCAGAGCAATGATTTCTAAAGAAACCCTGTTTGCACTTTCACTGTTTCCCTATTTGGGTTTCTTGTGGTTTCTCAGCCGCAGTCCGCAAATGCCGCGTTTAGCGCTGTATGGATTTTATGGCACTCTCGTCTTTGTTGCCATCACCATCCCAGCCGGGATTTATGCTGTATTGCATTATGGCAAGTCTTTGGCAGATGTGGATTGGTTGCACGGTGGTGCAGAAGTATTTTTGACGCTTTCTAATATTTTGCTTGTGCTGGGTTTTGGACAGGCTGTAAAGCAATTAAAAATGGAAAATGAAAAATAGGAAGCCCAGCAATAGCTAGGGTTTTGATTGCATTGAGTTATGAGGAAGAGTTAAATGGATGTAATTCCAGCAATTGATTTACTAGAAGGTCGCTGTGTGCGACTGTATCAAGGAGACTACGATCGCTCGCAAGTTTTTAGCGATAATCCTGCTGATGTTGCCAAACAATGGGTAGATCAAGGTGCTACCAGATTACATATAGTTGATTTAGATGGTGCCAAAGCAGGTAAAGTAGTAAACCTGGGGGCAATTGAAGCGATCGCACAAGCAGTGTCAGTGCCCATTGAAATTGGTGGAGGATTGCGCGATCGCACCAGCGTGCAACAAGTCTTTAATCTAGGCATACAGTGGGCAATTCTCGGCACTATCGCCGTAGAACAACCCCAGTTAGTACAACAACTGTGTGAAGAATTTCCTGGGCAGATTATTATTGGCATTGATGCCCGTAACGGCCGAGTAGCAACTCGCGGTTGGTTAGAAACCTCAGAAGTTTTAGCAACTCAACTGGCTGTACAAATGCAAGAATTGGGTGCAGCCGCCATCATTTACACAGATATCCACCGTGACGGGACACTTATCGGCCCCAATTTAGAAGCTTTGCGAGAACTTGCAGCAGTAATTTCCATCCCGATAATTGCTTCTGGCGGGGTAAGTTCTGTCACCGATTTGTTGAGTTTGTTAGCGTTAGAACCTCAAGGCGTGACTGGTGTGATTGTCGGACGTGCCTTGTATACTGGGGATATTTTACTCAAAGAAGCATTACGAGCGATCGGGCTAGGGAGAATTCAGGATATCCCCCCCAATCTAGATTTTTCTACCTTTGCTTGATCTTTTCTGGCTTTGTTAAAACTGTAGGGCTACTGTATACACCATAGGATTGTAAGGTGGACAAATGATTTGCCCATCCTACAACCTTTTTTTGATACTAGTACAGCACGGCGGAAATAAACCATCCATTCAAAATTAATAAAATCCTTACGGTGTACACCTGTTTAAATTTTAAATTTTGACTTCCGCCTTGCAGTACTAGTGCTTGAATTGCCGCTTAATTTGGAAAGTAATTCCTGCTGCACCCAAGACCAAAATACCCCAAATAGGGCTAGATTCAGGAACAGACTCAGTTTCTAGATATGAGAAAACTTCACTAGCACTGAAAGGCAAATTATTGAAACTAGGGTTTAACGAAACTAGAACATTAGGAGGTAAATTAGGAACAGCAAAAGTTTGTCCTTGAGTGGTTCCTGGATCTGAGAGTGTATCGACTTCCAGGTACAAAGGAGTTTCCTTTGAGAAATTTGGTTCACTAAGGTTAATAGCAGCAACTAAATCCCAGGCTGGATTCGGGTCATTGTTACTTTGAATAACTGTTAAAGCAAAATCCAAAAATTCAGCCGCTAGCTTACTTTCAGGTGTTCCAGTTGCTAGCCATGCTTGTTGATCGACACGAGAAAAGCCAATTTCATTTGTCGCATCTAGAGGAGTCAACTCAATTTTTAATCCTTGTGATCCTGCGGCAAATACTTCTTGAGCCGCTAAAGGATCGACCCAGATGTTAAACTCGCCAACAGTGTTGGTTGAAAATGGAGGATCAGGAAGGACGGTAAGATTTCCTGGTACGAAGACAGCGCCTCCCATAATTTGGACGACGGCAATGTTACTGATAATGGAGGGATCAAGTCGCAAAGCTTCGGCAATATTAGTTAAAGTGCCGGTTGCTAAGATTGCCACAGGTTCAGGTGACTGCTTAATTTTCTCCACAATTAGTTCTGCTGCCTTTCGCCTTTCAACTGGTGGTGCTGTGTCTGGTAGTTGGACAAAAGGAGACCAAAAAGTTTCTGCACCATCACGAATGAATTCTGGAAAAGCATTGTTTCCAGCCAAAGGATCGGCTTTACCAATACCAACAGGGATACCAGATACTTCTAGTCTTCCTAACATGCGTTCCAGATTATTCACAAAGCTTGCTGGACGGGCAATACCTTGGGCGATCGTAATTGCTTGAATATCAAATTTGGGATTGGCTAACATATAAGCTAAAGCTGTCATCCCGTCTTGACTACCATCATCATCAACGATCAAAGGGGTTGGTTTAAAATCAGCAGCAAATACAGTTTGACAAAAGAAAGCTCCTGATGTTGATAACAACAGTGCAGCAGTCGAAAGTGCTTGATACACGAGACGTATATTCATAACAAAATCAAGGTTTTCAGACTCTTCGGAAAAACAGTTAAGTGGAACTTATGAAATCTAAGGTCATCAATAATGCCATAACCTTAGAAAAATCACCGTGGACACCATAAAGCTTATCATCACCCTTGTCACTTTATAGACAGTCGTTCCCAGGATTTATAGTAAGTCTGGCTTGTCCATTACCGCCTACTCGCGCAAGCAAAGGAACATGGGTAGTTATTTGTGATTTTAAAGAGCGCAGGTTTCCTCTGTTATTGAGACGTTGAAATTACAGCGCTTTGATTTTTTAAATAAACTTAAATTTTTTATGATATATTTCTGTAATCAACAATACTGGTGATGTAGATAAGATAGTAATAGATTTTAAAATTTAGTATTATGTCTAGTCAAGAACCAAATTACAATCAAGCATTTAAGCAAACAAAAGCTACCGGAACAAAGAAGAAGAAACCACAGCCACCGTCAGACATCAGCAAACCAAAGAGAACCGAATAAAAAGCTTTATACTTCCTTGCAGAGACTTAAATTAAATCAAGTCTCTACAATTTTCATCAAAAATAAATAAGCTTATTTATTTTTAGCTTGAGTTTTTGCCTGTTTTAAAGCTATTTCTTTAATAGCCTGCTATGAATTAACATTTGAAGTACCTTCAATAGCTTTAACTGCCAAATCCTGAACTTGTTTCAGGGCAGATTCGAGTTGTTTAGAAAGATTTTGAATCCGCATCTCTTGATTAGCGATAGTTTGTTCTAGAGATTGCAGTCTTTGTTCATAGAAACGCTTTTGCCCTTCCAGCCACAGTGATTTTTGATTTAGGAGGTGCTGTGACTTATGTTACTTTTTGTAAAGAAAATCTAAAAGAATGAACCTTAGTAGAAGCGTGGTTGCAGTAAGGCTAGATAATAAATTTAATCATCTTAATTGATACAAGCACAGTCCTAGACTTTTGTCATATCAATGTATACCACTGAATCGACCAAATATTCTGCTAGAACGGACATTGGACAAACCAGCCGAATTCTAGTAGTAGAAGATGAAGAATTAATCCAGGAAATGCTAGCTGTAGCCCTTGAAGAGGAAGGTTATGGGGTAACAACAGCACCCGATGGGCGGTCTGCTATCGAGTATCTCAAAAGTTTTGAAACCAATTCGGGGGAACTTCCCTTTGATTTGCTCATTCTTGATTTGATGCTGCCGCAAATCAATGGGCTAGATATTTGCCGTTTGTTGCGTCATCAAGGAAATCCAGTACCAATTTTAATGCTGAGTGCTAAGGGTAGTGAAACTGACCGAGTGCTGGGGTTAGAGGTGGGAGCAGATGACTACCTGACCAAACCCTTTAGTATGCGCGAGTTAGTGGCTCGTTGTCGTGCTTTACTCCGCCGCCAACGCCTAAGTAATTTACCACCAGTAGCAGTATTAAAATTCAAGGATATCACCTTGAATCCCCAAGAATGCCGCGTGCTGGTTCGTGGTCTAGAGGTGAATCTTTCCCCCAAAGAGTTCCGCTTGCTGGAACTGTTTATGAGTTACGCCCGCAGGGTATGGTCACGAGAACAATTGCTAGATCAGGTTTGGGGGCCAGATTTCGTTGGCGATAGTAAAACTGTAGACGTTCACATTCGGTGGTTGCGCGAAAAATTAGAGCAAGACCCCAGTCATCCCGAATATATTGTGACTGTACGAGGTTTTGGCTATAGGTTTGGATAATTAGTTGGGATAGTTGTTAGTTTTTAGTAGTCACGAAGAAACTAACAACTCAAATGCTTTTATTGGGATTTTTTCTGGGTTTAGCGGTAGGCATTGGGTTTTGGGTTTGGCAACAGGTTCAACTTAACCGTTACCTGGGGCGCTTACTCGGGCCGTTAACCTCGCATTCTTACAAGATGGGACTGCTGTTAATTCCTGGGTTGCAGCAGAAAATAGCGATGGTGAAGCAGCACCAGCAAGATTTGCAGCAGTCATTGCAAACTTACCAAGACCTGCTAGATTTTGCACCAGTGGGATATTTGCAGGTGGATGAGGAAAATCAACTGCTGTGGTGCAATCAACAGGCGCAGGAAATTTTGTATCTGCACTGGCAACCAGAACAGGTGCGCTTGTTACTGGAGTTGGTAAGGTCTTATGAACTTGACCATTTAATTGAGCAAACTCGTGATTTGCAAAAACCACAGACAGGAGAATGGATATTTCATCCATCTTGTGATGATGCCGCAGAGATGGCAACAATAAAATCTTTGGCTTTGCGGGCATCTAGCCTGCCTTTACCCAATGGACAAGTGGGAGTCTTTTTAGAAAATCGTCAACCCCTATTAGATATAAATCAAGTACGCGATCGCTATTTTTCTGATTTAGCACACGAACTCAGAACGCCACTAACCTCAATTCGCTTGGTTGCGGAAACTTTACAAACCCGCTTGGAACCACCTTTAAATCGCTGGGTTAACCGCCTAATGCAAGAAGTTGACCGACTGATTAACTTGGTGCAAAGCTGGCTAGACCTCACCCAAATGGAAGCAAACCCAAACATGCAATTGCAAGCCAAAGCTGTAGAATTGCGATCGCTAATTACATCGGTTTGGGAAACACTAGAACCCTTAGCAGTGCGCCAACATTTGTCTCTTTCTTATTCTGGCCCAGAAAATGTTTGGATTAAGGCAGATCAAGCCCGTATGTACCAGGTTTTTCTCAACTTGCTAGACAATAGTATTAAATACAGTCTTCCCAGTACAAGTATTCACATTGAGGCGAAAATCTTATCAACAAAAGATAATAATGCTGCTTCCCTAATTCTCGAAATAAATCTTATTGATTCTGGAATCGGATTTTCTGAGGCAGATTTACCCCATGTTTTTGAGCGATTTTATCGAGGAGATAAAGCGCGAACCCATTCCCCACAAGATGGTAACTCTATAGCGGCGATCGTTGGCAATGGATTGGGATTAGCGATCGTTGAGCAGATTATTCACGCCCACGGTGGTTCAATCAAAGCTATGAACCATCCAGAAACTGGTGGTGCGTGGATGCAACTCCAGTTTTGTGAAGTTGTGGCAAACTCTTTAAGCCAAGACTATAGTTAATAATATCTTCACCTTTGAGATAACAAGTGTGAAAGCTGCCCATTACAGTCCTAATCCTCAAAGACCCGAACTCGCACGCGCCATTAGGCGCTTAGAACGGGATGTCTTACGCATGGGTGCTTTGGTAGAACAATCATTTCGCCTCAGCCACCAAGCGTTATTTGCTCGTAACTTGACAGCAGCTGAGGAACTTCCCCGATTAGATAAAAAGATCGATCGCTTTTATCGTCAAATCGAATCAGACTGTACGGCGATTATGACGCTGCAAGCGCCTACGGCTCAAGATTTGCGCTGCTTGAGTGCCTTTATGCAGCTGGTGCGCGACTTAGAGCGTATTGGCGATTATGCTGAGGATTTAGCTGAGATTGCGATTAAAATTTTTCCTTACGCGCCTCATCCGTCAATGCCCGACATTGAAGCTATGTCTCTTCACGCGCAGTCGATGCTAGCAACTAGCTTAAAGGCTTTGGGAGATTTAGATGAAGCTGGTGGACGCCGTTTAAAGCGCCTAGATGATACTGTAGATGATGCCTACGATCGCGTTTATCAGACTTTAGCCCAACAACGCGATGTGCCTGGTGTAGTCGAGCCTATTGTACTGCTAGCACTGGCAATTCGTTGTCTCGAACGCATGGCAGATCATGCGACTAATATCGGTCAAAGGGTATCATATATTGTCACCGGTCAACGCTCTTAATTGACGCTTCATGAGTCCACAAGCTTTAGCCACTACCTCTACAAACAAAGGCTGACGACTCAAGCGACTTAGTAAGCTAAAAAACATCTAATACCAAGTTGCCAAAGTTAGTCTTGTTTGTAACTAAGGTGGCTCTTGGACTGACTTCCGAGCAAATAATACGATCAAAGACAACTTGGTATAATTTGCATAATCGAATTAAATTAAGACTTACGCATCAGGTAGAAATAACTAAATATTTTACTAAAAGCTTACCTATTCTTAAACTTGCACAATTAAAGTAACAGATAAACAACTGAAAAATTCCGGTCTATCTTACTGATAAATAACTCAATGTATAAGTTGTTTCCAGAAAAAATGTTGAGTTAGTCTCTAGCTCTAATTGAGAAGAATACGCTGCCAATTATACAGGTAAAGTTTGATACAAATTATTAGAGTTTCTTCATGATTGTAAATAGCGAGATTCCCTGATAATTATGTAGTTACGGTTAATGATATATTCTACAACTCCTACTTCAAACTCTTCTGTCTTATCAAATAGCTCTGCTTTGGGCGGACAATTACCCCAGCAGATATTTACCCGTAGGGAAGTAATTCCACTTCAAAATGATGTACTTTGGCGGATTGAGCACGGTGCAGTTCGTACCTTAACGTGGAGTGAAGATGGAACATTCATCACTCTCGGTTATTGGGGACTAGGGGATCTGATTGGCTATCCTTTGTCTAGGGTCAAGCCTTACCAGATTCAATGTCTCACAGGCGTGGAAATAAGCATTGTGCCACCTCATTTGTGGCATCAAGATATTAATGCTTTGTTGTCTCATATTCAACAGTCAGAAAATCTACTAAGCATTGTGCATCGAAAACCAATCTCGCTACGCTTATGGCAGTTTTTAGTATGGTTAAGTGAAAAATTTGGACGTGATGTAGAGAAGGGTAAGCTAATTGATCTAAATGTTACTCATCAAGATATTGCTGAAGTGTTAAATACCACGCGAGTAACAGTTACTCGGCTCCTACAACAGTTGGAGGAAGAAGGAACAGTTATACGTCACAAACGCCGCATTATTTTGAGGTTCTCACATAAAATAATTCAAAATTATAGTTCAGCACTAAATTAAAGGGCTTGTATTTCTCACAGTATAAAGGTATAATCATGACTGTGATTGTGTGTGAAATTCCTGAAAGTAAAGTGTTTTAAGCATTTTATCATAGCTGGATTATGTAGGTGTGAGTGAGAGTAATAACATGACAAAACGATTCTGGAATCTTTGTAAGGTTAGTCCAGTTGTTTTAGCTGCTGCATTTTTTGCTGCCAATAGCGCTGTAGCTGCTGAAGTCAACGAACAGGTAACAAATGTTGCCGAGTTATCTGAAGCTCAAGATAACAACATGAGTCAGGTAACATCAGTTTCGCAATTTTCGGATGTGCAGCCCACAGATTGGGCATTCCAAGCTTTACAATCTCTAGTTGAGCGCTACGGCTGTATTGCAGGTTATCCCAACAGTACCTATCGTGGTAACCGTGCTTTGACCCGTTATGAATTTGCCGCAGGTTTGAATTCCTGTTTAGACCGGGTTAATGAACTTATTGCTACAGCTACTGCTGATTTGGTTACTAAACAAGACCTGGCTACTTTACAGCGCTTACAAGAAGAATTTTCTGCTGAACTAGCAACCCTGCGCGGTCGCGTGGATGGACTAGAAGCCCGCACTGCTGAGTTGGAAGCTAATCAGTTCTCCACTACTACCAAGTTGGTTGGGGAAGGAATTTTCGCCGTATCGGATGTTTTTGGTGACAATAGAGCAGTTGCTGCTGGTGATTCAACTCAAGATTTGAATTATAACACCACTTTTTCTGACCGGGTGCGTTTGAACTTGTACAGCAGTTTCACTGGTAAAGACCAGTTGCAAATCCGTTTGAATGCTGGCAATATCGTTTCTAATGTTGGGACTGCTGCAACCGCTACTACAGCCGCTACTGGTAGTGGTACTAACATGACCCGTTTGGGTTTTGATGGAGATAACGGCAACTCGGTTGTGATTGATAAAGTCAACTATGCTTTCAACTTTGCTAACGCGCTACGTGTCAAGGTTGACGCTAGTGGTGGTGAATTATACGAAAACGTAAACACCTTCAACCCTGACTTTGCAAGCTCTGGTAGAGGTGCGCTCTCTCGCTACGGACGTTTCAGCCCTATTTATCGTCAAGGTCAAAATGGTGCTGGTGTGACTGTTACTTTCAATCCTGGCGGCCCTCTCAGTTTGACTGGTGCTTATTTAGCACCTACAAGTGGTACTGGTGGTATCTTTGGTGCTAATAATCCCGGTACTAATAACGGGCTGTTCAATGGTGATAACACCATCTTTGGTCAGTTATCTTTTCAACCGAGCAAAGCCTTCAATATTGGTTTAACTTACGCCCGTACTTACTTGGCTGGCAATGCTGCCAATAGCCTCTTTCAAGGTACAGGTAGCGCCTTTGCCAATAATCCCTTTGGGACTGGTACTCGCACTGAATCTAATAACTACGGTGTAGAGGCTACCTTCCAATTTAGCCCCACGTTGGCTATTAGTGGTTGGGGAGGTTATACAACTGCCGATGCTAGGACTGGCGTTAATGCGGGTGCAGACGCAGATGTTTGGTACTGGGCTGGAGCGCTTGCTTTGAAAGATTTTGGTGGAGAAGGCAACGTCTTGGGCCTTATCTTTGGTCAACCACCCAAAGTTACTGGTGGCAGCATAAAAAATGCCGCCACCAATGTTAATTTAGACGATAGTACCTCTTATCACTTAGAGGGTCTTTACAAGTTCAAGCTTTCCGATAATATTCAGGTAACTCCTGGTGTATTAGTAATCTTCAATCCAGAGCATAACGACACTAACGATACCATCTATGTAGGTACTCTACGTACTACCTTCACCTTCTAAAATTGGTGATGAAATTTGATTCCTGAATCGTGTTTCGATAAAGGTGAGAATTAGATAAACAAAACCCCACGTAAATGTGGGGTTTTGTTTAGGAAGAAAATTAGCTATGTAGGATTATAATCTGGCTGATTAGATATATCTTTTGGGGGGCGATCGCTACTCCAAGCCCACCACACAGAGCCACAGTGACAGTAATAAAACTCTTGCCATTTGCGACGACGGTCTTCTGTAAATACAGGCGATCGCCGATTTAGCCAAACTTTTTCAGCTTCTCGGCTACTTGAGTGGCAATTAGGACAGCAAAAATTGTCTGCATGTATTGCCTTATTTGTCCATTCAGGCGGAAGGGTAGCAAAAGCGTCCATGTTGTTACAAGTGTAGTAGCAATGGTTATCCAAAACTTTGAGGTTTTGAATTTAGCGGCAAACGGATACGATAAAATCCCGCCACACTATCAAACTGCTGAATCAATATTTTTATGGCTTGATCTGAATCTATTCACTTTCTCGCCATTTACAGAGGTTTTTACTAATAGAACAACCATTTAGAAAGACTGCGATCGCATCTCACAAATCAAAGGTTAACACGAATGCCAACTAAAATAGTTACGATGCACATTATGGCTAATAATTAAATTTATGGAGCCAAATGTTGAAATTCGCCGTTTGTTAGATGTGATGCCTGCCTCTGGTCGGATGACGACAAAAATCGTTAGTAAGCCAGATCAGGCAAAAGTCATTGAAGCCTCCTTTCCCCAACCCTGGAATCAGGCGCGACCGATATATATTAATTTCGATTTGTGGCGTCGTCTGACCAAGGCGCAACGAGACTTGCTGCTGTTGCAGATGCTTAGCTGGTTGACGGGGGTGAAGTGGTTTAAACCCGACATTTATCAAGGCGTAGTACTGGCCGGACTGTTAGGGGGATTATTAGAAGCAGCACAATCAGATGTGGTGGGTGTAGCCGTAGCTGGGGGATTGAGTGCGATCGCTGCTTTTCGGATCTGGCGCACTAATAAGTCTCAAGAGTCAGAGTTAAATGCTGATGCAGCAGCAATTCGCATAGCACAACGGCGTGGTTATTCAGAAACTGAAGCAGCGCAGCACCTGTTATCTGCAATTGAAGCGGTAGCCAAAATTGAAGGGCGTTCTGGTTTAAATTTTACTGAGTTAATTCGTTGCCAAAACTTACGAGCGATCGCGGGTTTATCACCAGTAGGTATACCAGAAAGTTATAAGTAGAAATCAAAAACAATCTATTCGTCTAAATAGCTAAAGAATCAAGATAATATTTTGATGAATAAGTTGTCTCTCAGATTGTGATAGCATTTTTAGAACGATTTTTAACTAACAATGCTAAACAAGAAACTCATCACATACACTTCGAGATTACCTTTTCATTCTCCTTGGTTTATTATTATTATTTTTTCTGTTCTTGGTTTAATAGGTATTCTCAACCATTCCATGTGGCGAGATGAACTAAATCCCTGGCTCATTGTCAGGGATAGTGAATCTTTAGGAGATTTCATTGCAAATATTCGTTATGAAGGTCATCCTCTTCTATGGTATTTTTCTCTGGGAGTTCTGAGAAAAATAGTTGATAATCCTATTATTATGCAAATTTTTCATTTGGCAATTACTGTTGTTTCGGTTACTCTTTTTTGCCTATATAGTCCTTTTAACTATCAACAAAAATTTCTTTTTTCCTTTGGTTTTTTTCCTTTTTATGAGTATCTTTTAATTTCTCGAAACTATGCCTTTAGTATGTTATTTGTTTTTGGATTCTGTACAGTTTTTGCATCCAGAAAAAGAACTTATACTTATTTGGCAATTTTATTGGGTTTACTAGCAAATAGTAGTGCTTATGGTTTATTGGTATCATTATCTTTATTATTGACTTTGTTAGCTGAACTTTGTTTTGATAGTGAACATCGCCAGCAGTATTTTAGTCAAAGCCAAAAATACGATTTATTTTTAAGTATTATAATTATCATAGTTTCTTTTGTTTTATGCATTTATATTATTACTCCTCCAACAGATAGTTATCTTCATGGTGGTTTAAATAATGGTTGGTTAACAAAATTAGATATCCGTCATTTATTGAGAAGCGTAAGTAGAATATTTGGTGCTTATTTATTAATTATTCCTCAACATAAAAAATGGCTGGATTTAATTATTTGTGCGACAATTGGTCTATTAATTGTAATTTTAACCTTAATTAAATTATCTAAAAAGCCAGTAGCATTGTTTTTCTACATTATAGGTAGTTCTGTAATATTTGCCTTTACATACTTCAGATTTATAGGTATGCCTCGGCATTTTGGACATTTATATTTAGTTTTGATAGCAGCTTTATGGCTGGGAAGTTATTATCAAGAGTCTCTAGTTATACTCAATAAACTTCATGTTCGTCCAAATTCAATTATATCTATTTATAAATGGCATCATATCGCTTTAATGCTAATTCTTTATGTCCAGTTTTTGGGAGGTATTTATAGTTTTTCAAGAGATTTAATGGTACCATTTTCTGCCAGTCGGGAAACAGTTCAATATATTCAAAAAGCTGGGTTAGCTAATGAGTTTATTGTTGCCAGTCGAGATGCAAATATGGCTCCTTTATCGGGTTATCTCAATCGAAAGCTTTACTATCCTGAGATTCAAAAAATGGGAAGCTTTACCTTATTTAAAACTGGTCGTAAAGATGTCGAACAAACTGAGATATTAAGCCAAATTAATACTCTACTCAAAAATCAAGATGAGCAAAAGAAAATTTTGCTCATTTTAAATCGTAAACTGAATGTCAACGGCAATGATTTGAAAATTGTTCTAATCAAAGATTTTCAGAGAGGCTGGGTGGATACTGAACGATATTATCTTTATTGGGTAGATGAGGCATAAGGATAATCCGCCGAATTTGGCTAGGCAGATTTGAGTCAATTCTTGAGGTAAAATGTACGAAATTTCATTCAGAAATATGGGATAGACTTTTTTGTACTGAAGCGATCAGCATTGACACCGGAACATACTGCTATGAATCTTTGGTTTATCCCGTCGCAATCGATAGCAAAAAAATTTCATTAAAGCTACAGTAAGAAACTAATCCTAATCTCTTAGGCGTTTTAAAATGCTGTTGTGTCTTAGAAACTAAAGGCTTAACTGTTATACAAGCAACATCTATTGCCCAAACACCCTAGAAATAACGCTTTTACGTCCTTTGAGTTAGGTGGCCACCAGTCATAAGTAGCTGCGATGCGTGAGGCTAATCTACACTGGAATAAGAGAATGTGTGTTTAACTAATTTAGATGTTCCACGCTAAGGAGTTTAGTCATACCTTCTCGGTATTGCTGATGTAGTGCTTACCTCGTGTGGTAAAACTTAACTTAAATTCTGTCAGTTACTAACGGAGTTGATAGGAATGGGTAACTTTATTATTTTTGCCTTGATAGTAGTTTACGGAGGCGGCGTTTGGAAGTTTTGGAATGGGTTTGGACGGACTAATTTTAATCCAACTTTGCCCAATCGCATTGGTTTATCTTTGCTATGGCCAGCTTTATTTATTACAAATCCATCCTATCGTCGAAACTTTAGAAAGGCGTTGAAGGGTTAGAGTTTACTATTAAGTTTAAAGTCATCTGAACCTGATGGTGGCATATATCCCAATATAAATCTAACCCAGCAACCCCCTTTCCCTACTAGGGAAAGGGGGTTATGTTTGCTCATCCTAGAAGGAGAGGAATTGGGGGAGGGATAAGTTCGCAGTGTTTACAAAGCAACCCGTTAGCAATTGGGAAGTATTTTAGGTGATGAATTTACGAATTATTTATTTGGTTAGCAGATGGATTGCTGCACCTACAGCTGCACCATCAACAGCATTCCCAAGGGTATCTTTCCTATTACCAGTAATTACACCAGTTACTGCGCTAGCGCCTGCACCGACTCCGACATCTTGAACAACGCTCCGGTTACGGCGATTGTTTCTCAGACCATTTGCACCATTAACAGCTGCACCAGTGACACCACCTCTTATAGCATTGTTTAATACATTACGCTTTCCTCTAACTGCTCCGGTGACTACATTGGTAACAGCCCCAATACCTGCATCTCTTAATACTTGGTCATCAGCAGCAGCTGGTTTAGCGGGAACTAATGTGACACCAGCTAAACTTGCAGCCATGAGGCTGGGTAGAAGTGTGCGCTTTAGGATATTATTCATTGTGTTACCTTCTCAAAACATCAAACAATTAGATAAATCTAAACTTACTGGAGTCCGAGAAAACCATATTTTTTCAATTGAACAACAGCAACTATCTATTGTTTGAGGACATATATATAATCGCATTTATAAAGTCGTAACTGCATCCACTCAAAGCATGAATATAAATTAAGTCTTCAGAAGGCCTTGCTGATTCATTAGGCGGTACTAGAGATTACCCATTGACAAAATGAACTAAAGATGGACTATAGATATTTAGGTATGAAAGTTTCATTTTTTGAGTACTAGCAAGCGGCTTGTGATGATAAATCGCGTACTGTTTACGCTATATATCTAAAGATAGTTGACAAAAAAATTAAAATAACTTGCAGGATTAATATTTAATTCCCTTAGTTTAGCGGCCAAGCGTTGCGATCGCGCTTCTGTTTGTAGCAAATCACCTTGATTATTCCACTAGCGCAGCCAGGGTAATTCTGGATTTTGATAGCGGCATTTTTTATAGCTGGTTGCGGGGCTGCGATCGCCTCAGCTAACTACAATAGATTGAATTTCTATCAGTGGTTGAATTTCTGTTTCAACTTGAGCTTCAACAAAAGGCGTATGAATTAAAATATCAGCTTGTATAGCTTCAAAGCTCACAACTAAAGAGTATGGAACCTCAGCGTATGGATCATTATTCCAACCTTCGTGTCCTACTACTGCAATACAGAATGCTTCTCTAAGGTTATAAGATTTCACTAAAGCCCAATCCTTCTGAATTGTTCCTATACTTCTTGATACACTCTTGATTGTTTTATAATGCTTCTCTTTACCAAGAGTCCATGTAAAGAGTTCATCCCCCTTTTCAGCATCTTTTGGTACATTGTAATTAGCTAAAACCCTGCCAAGAAAATGCTTTGGATCTTCTCCTTGTTTACTACACTCCCAGTCAAGCCAAGTTGAAAGATACTTTCTTCTATTGCGCCGAGTTCGACGCGGTTCAGCTTTATATGACAAAGTAATTTCTATCAGAATCTCAAACTCTTCTCCAGGCGATCTCAGACTATTCGGTAGTTTGACCTGATAAATATGAGCATCTCCAGCTTTTATTAGCTGTTCTCCTCGTGTAATTAATGTACTACGATTTGGAGTATTACTCAAGGCACGCTCAAGGCTTGGAATACCATATCCAATTTGACGAATAACATTCTTCTTTTCTTCATCACTCTTTGCTATAGCCCATTCTGGCCATCGGGCTGATTGAACAATTAATGCCCGATATAATAAGCATTTTTCCTCAGTAAACTCAGCAGCAAGACAAGCCGCAATATGGCTTACTTTTGGTGTTGCGAATGAAGTTCCAAAAGTGTCAGAGGCAACTATAGGAGTAGAACCAGTACCTAAAGTTGACCTTACTAACTCAGGGCCTGTACCTGCGATACAAGTAATGTTTGGTGGCTGACCTTCATCTTTCACAAGATCACCACCATACTCAACCACTTCTGGTTTAATCGTGTCCCATATACCCAGCCCAGAACAAGAAAATGCTGATGGTTGGTCTTTTTCTCCTAATGAAGACCAAGATAAGTCACGGAAAGAATTTCGAGTAATTGAGCCAACAGTTAATGCTTGAAGGCTTTGTGCTGGATTAGCAATCCTACAAGAGTTTTCAGAAAGATAGTCTGGGTAAGGTCTACCTGCTAAAATATGAGATTTAACAGATAGTCTTGTTGAAATTCGGTGACTTTCTATAGGGATATTTCCAGCAGATACTATGAAAAGAATATCTTTTTCATATGTTAATTTATCAATAGCTGCTGCCCAAGCACTCATATACCTAGTTCTACAAGGAACATCTCCATTAATAGAGTGGTTAAAAATTCTTGTTCCCGTTTGACTATAGTAGAAGTCTACGATGTTTTCTAGAAGTATAGGCGGATATAATTTGTCAGATAATCTACAATTACTATCCAGCACTCTTGCATTTTGAAGCCAACAAATTGCTTGATGGGTTCCACTCCGAGGCACACTTATTGGATAAAGCACTGCTCCAGCAACTCTGGTTCCATGACCACCATTACTCACCAGATCAGCAGTTAAGTTTAATTCTAAAGGAATCCAAGATTTTGAGTTTCCCGAATCAATGGCATTTTTTAAAAGTGGATTCTGCTCTTGAATACCACTATCAATTACACAGACATTAGGTGCATTTTTTTCTGGTGGTTGTAAAACTAAAGATATATTACTAATATTAGATATTTCACCATTGGGAGAAAATGGTTCAGCAATGTTATCTTTTTCAGTTACTTCAAAAATATAAGAAAAATTAAATACCAAATCTTTTAAACATAGACCAGATATTTGAATAAGACATGAAAAACTGTCTGGTGCTTCAGAAAATTGAGGAGGATTATCTTCAATAAAGCTACTTAAAAGTTTACCATTATATTTATACTTAGGATTGCTAATAAAACTCATCAAATCTTGTTGTCTTTTTGATGCTAAGTCATCCCATTCATCATATGTAATATCACGATTATCAATCCAGTTATTGATTGCTTTTACATAATTTTCAGGCTTTTTATAGTTTTTTTGTTCTGGATACTCACGTAATTTTGTTGTAGTTCCTAAACAAGATATACCTACCTCAACAACATAAACCTGTTCATCTTTTATTTGATCCCATTCCTGTAATAATTTTGAAGACAAAATAAATTCTGGGCGTTGATTTTTGTCAAGAATATTCAATATTTTTGCAATGACACCACCACCTTTTTGCTCATTGAAAAATTTTTCTATTTTATCTTGAAGTTTACTAAGGTTAGTATCCGCAGACGCACCGATAATATATCCATTTTCTAACTCAGATATTATTTCTATGTCGGAAGTTCTTAGATCATCTAAATCAAAAGTTTCCGGGTCAATTTGTAGTATTAAAGGCATAGAATCAGGAAGTATGAGTTTTTTCTCTTCTTCCTGTTGCTGTTGAGTTATTTTCCAATCGTCAATGAGAGAAGATACTAATTCTTGGATTTTACTTCCGTGTCCCTGGCGGTTAGACAAATTTATATGTGTCTGAGTATCTTTTTTATTACCACCGCCACCTAAAGATTTTGCTGTACCCTTGTCTGTCAATCTGAGATCTATATGCGGAAAACCCTGAGAACTATCAACCATTTATTTCTCCGACACCAAAAATTAATACTAAAAAACTTTGATTTCTGCGATCGCTTCTTCTAAGTGTTCCTGAATCACTAGCTCCTCTCGCTCAAGGATTGCTCTTTTTGCTGCATCTTGTGCAACCCTCACAGCTTGAGCCGCAGAAAAATCTCTCATCTGCTCAATGATCCTTGGCCAGTTGATAGATCCCACTTCAATTGCAGATAGTGTTTCCTTTAGTATAAATTCTAGCTCCTGTTCTCCGGGTTTGGGTACTGCGATTAAGTCATCAAATCTTCTCCAAAGAGCAGTATCTAGGGATTTATTTAGGTTTGTAGCTGCTACTAAAAGCCCAGAAGAGGGTTGATACTCATCCAAAATTTGAAGAAATGTATTGACTACTCGCTTAATTTCTCCTACTTCTTGAGAGTCTTCTCGTGTTTTAGCAATTGAGTCACATTCATCAAGAAACAATAAACATGGACTTTTTGAGGCATCCTCAAATACAAGCCTTAAATTGCTCGCAGTTTCGCCTAAAAAAGACGACACCATTGCATCAAACCGAACTTTCAAAAGTGGTAAACCTGTATTCCAAGCTAGACGTTCTGCTCCTAGCGTCTTTCCACACCCAGGAGGCCCATACAGAAGAATTTTTTGTCTGTAACGCAATCCATGATGAGCAAGCCTATCTCTAGCCGCATACTCGCGTTCAATTCGACAGAAACGTTTTTCAATATTTATTGGCAACACCATGTGATGCCGCAAATGATCCCTTGGTATCATAGTTACTAAGGGAAGATTAAATCGCTTACTGGTTGATAATTCAGTTAATGTCTGTAATTTTTCTGGTTTTGTTCGCGTAGCGTCTCGTTCGCGTAGCGTCTCGCAGAGAAGAGAAGAAGCAGGTTTGCTAATGTTAGTAGGCTTCTCTTTCTGGCTTTTTTTAGTGATATTCTCTAACTGGTCAGCTAAGAGAGTATGTCCCTTACTGCGTTCTTCCTCAATCACTAAATATGTCAGCTTATCAATCGCTTCTTGATCTGAACTAGCGATCGCTCTAAAAAATCTCTTGAGAAGCTCTGCTTTCATACTGCCTCTCAGTATAAATAGTAATTTATAATTGATATAGTACTATAGTACTATATTGTGTAGTGCATTAAAAATTATAACGCGATCACCTTGTCCATAATCATTATATTAAGTTATGTAAATGATAAATCATGCTTGTGCTTAGGAATTTAACATATCTAACCATAAGGGGTTGCTTTCAGGTCTATATCATCTTCCCCTTCAATCAATAACAAAGTCATCATATCTCCCTCAACAAAGCCTGTTAATCTGAAATCAGACATAGCTTTTAGTTCCTCCATAGAAACTTTCTCAGAATAGTATTTAAATATCATTTGAATAGCTTTATTTTTATCTAGGTAATACTGATAGCTACTATCCTTTTGCATTAAATGTTCTACAATTTTTGTTATCCGGGCTAGAAGTACGTCTCTTTCCTCAGAAACTTCCTGCATAACTTCCTCCCAATTAGTAACTTATTACTCCAATTATAGCTAATCTTTTTTTACATAAAAAAGGCGGGCCTTTCAGCCCACCCCACAAAATTTTGAGAATATTCTGTTGCTATTAACCCAACAATTGTTTAGCCTTAGCTAACACATTATCAACGCTAAAACCAAACTTCTCTAAACAAACACCGCCTGGAGCTGAAGCACCAAAGCGATCAATACTAACGCAATCGCCTTCAGTACCCACATATTTGTGCCAACCGAAACTAGCGCCAGCTTCTACAGATAAACGCTTGGTGACAGCTTTTGGCAGAATGGACTCTTTATAAGCCGCATCCTGTGCTTCAAACAGTTCCCATGAAGGTAGCGAGACGACACGAACTTTCTTACCTTCGGCTTTAAGTTTTTCGGCTGCGCCAACGGCGAGGCTCAATTCTGAACCAGTACCAATCAAGATGATATCAGGTGTACCTTCGCTATCAACAACGGTGTATCCACCCTTTGCTACACCCTCAATCGATGTACCTGCCAAGTTGGGGACGTTTTGACGGGTGAACGCCAACAGAGACGGAGCGTTTTGCTTCGCTTTCTCGATCGCTACTTTATAAGCGCCAGAGGTTTCGTTACCGTCTGCGGGACGAAACACTAATAAATTAGGAATGGCTCGCAAGGAAGCTAGAGTTTCAATGGGTTGGTGTGTGGGCCCATCTTCACCTTGTCCAATGGAATCGTGAGTCATCACCCAAATCGAGCCAGCTTGAGAAAGGGCAGATAAGCGGATGGCAGCACGCATATAGTCTGTGAAGATCAAGAAGGTAGCACCATAGGGAATTAATCCCGAAGTGTGCAGCGCTATACCATTACAGATTGCGCCCATAGCATGTTCCCGCACACCAAAGTGGATGTTGGGGTTTTCGTAGTTCCCTTTTTGGAAGTCGCCCTTGCCCTTGATTTCGGTCAGGTTGGAGTGGGTTAAGTCAGCCGAACCACCAATCAATTCAGGTAAAACCGCCGCTAGTTTGTTGAGGCAGTTTTCTGAGTGTTTGCGGGTGGGCAATCCTTTGTCTTCGGGGGTGTAGGTGGGTAGTACCTTATCCCAACCATCGGGTAGCTTGCCGCTTAGGTAACGTTCAAATTCAGCCGCTTCTTGGCCATACTTAGCTTTGTAGTCGGCAAATGTTTTGTTCCATTCGGCTTCGTAGCTTGCGCCGCGTTCCACTGCTTTGCGTGTGTGGTTGAGGGCTTCTTGTGGAATATCAAAAGGCTCGTATTCCCAACCCAAATTTTTCCGAGTCAATGCTATTTCGTCTCCACCCAAAGCAGCGCCGTGAACGCCAGCAGTGTTTTGTTTATTGGGTGAACCGTAACCAATGATGGTTGTGACCTTAATCATTGATGGTTTATCGGTGACAGATTTAGCTTCTTCAATTGCTTTGGCGATCGCTTCTAAATCGGTATTGCCATCTTCGACGTGGAGAACGTGCCAACCGTAAGCTTCAAAGCGCTTAGAAACATCTTCGGTGAATGCCACATCTGTGGAACCGTCGATGGAAATGTGGTTGTCGTCGTACAGAGCGATGAGTTTACCTAATCCCAAGTGTCCTGCAAAAGAACAAGCTTCACCGGAAATCCCTTCCATGTTGCAACCGTCACCTAAAATTACGTAGGTGTAATGGTCAACAATCTTGGTATCGGGTTTGTTATATTTAGCGGCAAGGTGTGCTTCGGCGATCGCTAAACCAACTCCATTGGCAATTCCTTGACCCAACGGGCCAGTTGTGACTTCCACGCCTGGGGTCATGAAGTTTTCGGGGTGTCCAGGGGTTTTGGATTCCCATTGACGGAATTGTTTGATATCTTCAATGGTGACGCTATCGTAGCCTGCCAGGTACAGTAGGGCGTACTGCAACATCGAGCCATGACCAGCAGACAAGACAAAGCGATCGCGGTTAAACCATTTGGGATTCTTGGGATTAAACTTCAAAAAGCGATCCCAGAGGACAAAAGCCATAGGAGCCGCGCCCATTGGTAGTCCTGGGTGTCCCGATTTTGCCTTTTCTACGGCATCAATAGCCAAGAAGCGGATCGAGTTAATAGCCAGTTCTTCGACGGACAATTCTTTGGCGGATTGGGTTGCAACAGTCATAATCTCTTGTTTTTAACGACGGGTTAGCACTCTTCGTAGCTTCTCTTGCTGGGGTTATTTTA
>NZ_DASQZC010000114.1:0-30291 GCF_035638895.1 Nostoc sp.
CAGATGGGGATTCAGACCCCACCTGATTCAAGTCCACCAAAAAGTGGTGGGGGTCTTAAACCCTTGGGCGTTGCCGCACGACTTGGGGATGGGGAGACAATTCCCCAAGTCTCCTTGTCTCCCCATCACCTTGTCCTCTTCAATAAAGCTATCGACAATAATACTATTCAAGCCAGCTTTCAGATTGATGGTGAACCCGTCATCCTGACTTTAGTAATTGATGCTAACGGCAAGGTTTTACAGGTTTGGTTGCCACGTTGGGGCGATGTCTACGACGGGCTACGCTTACGCACAGAAGATAAAACTTGGACTTATATTTCCTTTGGTGGTATATTCCAAGCTGAACGCACCTTTGAAGGCTTGACCATTCCCTCTCGCATAAGTGCAGGCTGGTGGTTTGGAACCGAGCGTTATGTTGAGTCTTTTGTTTCAGAGATAGAAGTCCTTTGATGAAACGCTTGATTCAAAACATTTTTAGCAGCATAAATATTCATTGAAAAATATATCGTTTGACTTTTGAATCCGTGACTTTTGACTTTTGCCTTGTGTTACTAGCTTGTCAGGAGAAGATATATTACCTGGTTTTGTTTTGGATTTAGGGATAATGTGAGGTTAATTAAAATTCCAAACATAGAGACATTGCATTACAACGTCTCTACAAACATTATGGATAGGCAACTTATCTGATCCCAACTGCATTGGCTATACTACTACTGCTAAACATGAATTTATATTAAAAATTAGCGGATTTATTTGTAACTACTATGTATAAATAATCATCCCAAAAATTTTAGATATTTACAACTTGAAGAGATTGCATTTTGTTACCCGTGCTGTCACAATTATTAAATTATTCTCAGTATTTGTTTTTAGTCTTTAATCTTAACAGATGGAGGGCATCTGCGGCAGAAAGGGCGATCGCATGATCAAAAAATGGTATCGAGTCCAAAGGCTAAAAGCAATATTCATCCTAGCATTGGCAGTTGTATTTACTAATGCTGTAGTCTCATATAGCAATACTGTTAAGCTGATTTCCAATCAAGAATCGGTGACATCCTCATACAAAGTGGTTACTGAACTTGAAAGTATTCAATCTAACTTCAAAGATACTGAAATTGCACAACGTAATTACTTAATTACAGCAGATGCAGATGATTTACAAACCTATGTTGCGGCTGATCAGAAAACTAATAGCAATATTCAAATTATTAGCAAGTTAACTGCTGATACCCATCAAAAGCGGCAGTGGATTTCTTTGCTGGAGCCGAAAATTAGCAACAGGCTCAACATCCTACAACAAGAGATTTCTCTCAGACAAAACCAGGGATTTGAAGCAGTTCGGCAGCAAATCTTATCTGACAGAGACAAGCAAAGCAGCAAAGAAATCCAACACCTTATTCACGACTCTTTAAAGGTGGAACAAAATTTATTACACCAGGGAATGCAGCAGTCGCAAGCAAGTTCCCAAAAGGCGATAGTTACATTTTTTATCGCTGCTGTTGTGGATTTAGTGCTGGTGATGCTGCTCTATGACTTGTTGTGGCGTTATATCAGGCAACTTCAGCAGACAGAACTGGCTTTACGCCAAAGCGAAAATCGTTTACGAGCCATGATAGATGCAGAACCAGAATGCATCCAGTTAATTGGCGGCGATGGCATCCTTTTAGAAATTAATGCAGAAGGACTGGCAATGATGGAAGTGGAAAGTGCCGATGTCTTAATTGGTAAACCTATTGATGCCGTAATTGTACCAGAGTATAGAGCAGCATTTGCCGACTTGCATAAAAGTGTCTGCCAAGGTAATAAGGGGACTTTGGAGTTTGAAATCGTGGGATTTAAAGGTACTCATCGCTACATGGAAACTCATGCCGTACCATTGCGAAACGAATCTGATGGCACATTCATCCATTTGGCATTGATGCGAGATATAACCCAGCAAAAACAGGCAGAACAGAAAATCCGTGAACAAGGGTTGCTGCTGGATGTATCAAGTGATGCGATTCTGGTGCGAAATATCCACAACCAAATCTTGTTTTGGAATCAAGGTGCTGAACGTCTATACGGCTGGAAGACTGCGGAAGTTGTGGGTAATAATGTTTTGCAACTTTTGTATAAAGACATTTCACCACAGTTAGAAGATGCTTACTTGAGGGTGATGAATACGGGTGAGTGGCGGGGTGAGTTGCATCAACTGACAAGGGAAGGTAAAGTAATTATCGTTGAAAGTCGGTGGATACTGATTCGGGATGATAATGGACAACCCAAATCTATTTTGAGTGTGAACACCGAGATTACGCAGCAGAAACAACTGGAAGCTCAACTTGTACGATCGCAACGTTTGGAGAGTATCGGTACTCTAGCTGGGGGTATCGTCCATGACCTGAACAATATACTATCCCCAATTTTAATGTCAGTTCAACTATTGCAGAAGAAATTGCCCGATTCCCAGAGTCAGCAAATACTGCAAACTTTAGAAAATAATGTTAAACGCGGCGCTAATTTGCTCAAGCAAGTATTATCTTTTGCACGGGGCATCGAAGGCAAACACACAATAGTCCAAATTCAGCCTTTGATGGCAGAAATTGAGCAAATTATTACTCAAACATTCCCCAAATCTATTATCTGCCAAACAGATATCCCTAAAAATCTGTGGTATGTGCGTGGAGACGCAACTCAACTACATCAGGTGCTGATAAATTTAGTAGTCAACGCCCGCGATGCTATGCCCAATGGCGGTATATTGAGAATTGCGGCAGAAAATCTGGTGATTGGTGAACATTCTGCCCAGATAAATATTGATGCTAAAGTGGGTTCTTATATTGCGATCGTGGTAACGGATACTGGTATGGGGATGTCCTCGGAAGTCCAGCAACGGATTTTTGAACCATTTTTTACTACCAAAGAAGTAGGCAAAGGTACAGGTTTAGGACTTTCCACGACTCTGGGTATCATTAAAAATCACGGTGGTTTTGTCAATGTTTACAGTCAGGTAGGCAGAGGTACTCAATTTACAGTGTACTTGCCTGCCTCAACATTCAGAGACACACATTTGCTCTCTCCAGAACTGGAATCAATTGCAGGAAATGGGTAATTGATTTTGCTGGTGAAAGTATTACAGACAAAAAAATCCTATCAACCAAAACTTTCTGCTCATGTTGGAAATTGGTTAATAGAAATAAAATATTTATAAGAGTGAAAAGTCTTTAAAATGCTTATACAGCAAGGTGTGCGACAGTTTTAATCGAGTAGGGCTGTTGAGAGCATTTTTACTATCAGTTAAAAATTAGCGATCGCTTTAACGAAAATCGAACCACAGAGGCACAGAGAACACGGAGGAATAAGAGTTTGCGAAGTATTATTGCCTAAGTCCTGTTTGAGCTAACTGCAAGTGAGTTTAAATGTGAGAAAAATCAAACTACTGGCTTTGATATTAATTAGTTTGGCAATGGTGTTGTGGTTGAATTTGCGTTTTTCAACACCGTCAATACCAACTTTTGCATCTTCACCACCAAAAACTATCCGCTACTTCGAGCGCACTTTACCTCAAAGCATCGCTCACGTTCTGTTGATTCCAGCTAATAGCAAATTTTTGGTAACTCCTGCATTATCACAGAAGGTAGCCACTGTAGAGGAATTTGCCCAAAAGCATCGAGCCGTAGCTATTTTGAACGCAGGCTTTTTTGACCCAGCTAACCAAAAATCTACATCTTATGTCATCCTACAAAAGAAGTTGGTTGCTGACCCTAAGGAAAACGAGCGATTGGTGAACAATCCCAACTTAAAACCTTACCTGGGTAAAATATTTAATCGCGCAGAATTCCGCCGCTACTTATGTGGGCAAACTAACCGCTATTCCATTGCTCTACACAGTCAGTCACCGCCAGCAGGTTGTCAGTTAGTCGATGCTATAGGCGCAGGCCCAAGACTATTACCAGAAGTCACTTTAGTACAAGAGGGCTTTGTAGATAATACCAATAAACGAGATGCACTTGGCAGCAACCAACCCAACGCCAGAACTGCTGTGGGTATTACCCGTGATGGCAGCGTTGTTTTAGTGATGGTGGCTCAAAAACCCTCAGCTCCCGCTAATTCTGGGATATCTTTGCCAGCATTAGCTGATTTTATGAAAACTCTTGGTGCTGATCAAGCGATGAATCTTGATGGGGGGAGTTCGTCTTCGCTTTATTACAATGGCAAAACTTTTTACGGGAAGGTTGATTTGGAAGGAAATCCTATAAAGCGTCCCGTGAAATCAGTTTTGCTGGTTCAGGAAAACTAGTACTGTGTCAAGCCAACTTTAGCTTTTAAATTCTCTGCGATTTAAAGAGTTCTGGAAATATTCAGTTGACATAGCCGATAACTGATTGTTAACTCACCAAAGCACAGTGTAGCTAGCAAAAGCTCTAATCTTCTTCCAGATGCACTAGTTGTAATGCGATGCCTACGCCAAGCAACTGAAGTGATAAACTAGGATTAAAGGCCCCTTTAGCCTCACTCAAGGAGGGGAATGGATAAAGTTCGCTAACTTCGACTGACAATCGATTCTGGAAATTCTTCATCTGACGATGGTAAGGTGAATAAGGCAATAGGTGAAAAATGCCACTATTAAGCAATTTCAGGAACTTAGCGTAAGTCTGTGGTTCTTGGATACCGGGGTGATAATAGGCAAAGCAGTCAAGTGTCGTGGCAGTTTCTTTAGTATCTCTAGATTGATTTTCTGGGGAAAGTGCTACTTGTGCTATAGTCAAGAGTTTCTTGGCAGCCTCGAAAGGAGTGAGTGCTTTCTCTAAAAGTGCGTAGTTTAGCGCCGTAGGCATCGCCTCTATGTTATCCAAAGTTTTCTCTTTGGCAATCCATCCCCTGTTCTTCTGGTATGAAGTAGGGGTTATTGTAGGAAGGGTGGACAGAAGGTGCGCTTCGCAAGTTATAGAGACAGTACATACTTAGCTGTGACTGTTTTCCCAATCATTACTAAAATTGGGTAGAGGCAAAAAAAACACTTCATCGGATGCAGTGACGGTTGAGAAAGCCCTCTACAAACTTGGTCTGAACAGTTAACAACTTCCTGATAGATTAGATACAATTAGCGTCTGCGTTTTTAAGTGATTACTTGTTCAAAAAAAGTACTCGAATTGACACAGTGTTAAACTTTTCACCTGCTAGCTCTGGCGAAAATTTTTGCTTTAGGGCAAATTAAGACTTATATTCAAGGGACTTGGGTGTTTCTTGGAGATAAATTTAACCAAAACCGGGCAAAAGGGTGAAAAAGATATGTCTGATGTCAAAAACGCAGAACTGATAGGAGTATTAAGAATCTAAAATAGATATTAAATTGAAGAAAAAACAACGACCATCGACAACCGTCAGTCTATTTTACTTTCTGTAAAGCGTCGCCGGGTTGTTACCAGTGCTGAAACACGATTACATGCAAGTTTCCCAGGATCAGCCTATTTATTCTGAGGCTCCACTCCAGCTGCTACTGTTTGCCGATGGACGACCCAAGTCCCGACAACAAGTGCAGCGAATCCGTGCTTACTTAAAAGAATTGCAGGCTGAGTATAGTTTTGAAGTTGAAACTATTGATATTGGACAACAACCTTACTTAGCAGAACACTTTAAATTGATAGCAACGCCAGCTTTAATTAAAATCCATCCCGAACCACGACAGGTTCTGGCTGGGAGTAATATCATAGCGCAATTAAAAAACTGGTGGCCTCGCTGGCAAGCTCCTGTAGACGCCTACTTAAAAGTGCAGGAAGACTTACAAGAACGTATAGACGACAATGCTAGGGCGACATTACCCAAATCCACTATCCGTTCAGTTGCTGTTTCTGCGGAACTAATTCGACTCTCAGACGAAATTTTTCGCTTGAAACAGGAAAAAGATAACCTCCAAGACCAGCTACAGTTTAAAGACCGGGTGATTGCTATGCTAGCGCACGATCTCCGCAATCCCCTAACTGCTGCCGCGATCGCCATTGAAACTCTCCAATCTAATTACGATTTAGAGACGGGGCAATTCCAACGCCTCAAGCCATCAATGACGGCGCATTTATTAAAACAAGCCCGCAATCAAACTAAGGTTATTGACCGGATGATTGCTGACCTTTTAGAGGTTGGTCGTGGCAAAGATACAGAGTTTCCAATTATACCACAAAAAGTACAGATGGGTAAAGTGTGCTTAGATGTACTAGAAGAATTGTGCGATCGCTACAGCGCCAAATCCCAAGAGGTAGAAACAGATATTCCTAGTGACTTGCCTTATGTATATGCTGACCCAGAACGCATCCGGCAAGTGCTAGTGAATCTGTTAGATAATGCCATCAAATATACCCCAGAAGGTGGCAAGATTAGCATTGCCGGATTGCATCGCACTACCCAAAAAGTTCAGTTTAGTATCGGCGATAGCGGGCCTGGTATTCCTGTAGAGAATCGCGATCGCATCTTTGAAAATCACTTCCGCCTGCAACGGGATGAAGGTACAGAAGGTTACGGGATTGGCCTTTGTTTATGCCAACGCATCATCCTGGCACATTATGGTCAAATTTGGGTAGATTCTGCTCCCAATAACGGAGCATGGTTCCACTTCACACTACCAGTTTATCCTTCTTAGAAATTGGTCAGCCCCTTCTCTGCGTTCCCTGCGGGACGCTGACGCGTAGCTTGCTTCCCCGGAGGGGTGCAGCGTGTCGCAGACAGACGCTACGCAATAGGGAAGTCAAAAATCACGCATTCAAAAGTCAAAAATTTACCAAGCCCATAAATTTACTTGCTCTGTACTTTTTATTTCTGGTCATTTACAAATGACTAATGACAAATGACAATTAAAAACTTGAGACAAAGCGATCGCGCCCCCCAGCCTTTGCTTGGTAAAGTGCTTTATCTGCCTGCACAATCAAATCTGAAGGTGAGGATTCCCAAGTGGGCACAACAGTAGCCACGCCCATACTTAGCGTGACATGCTGACTCACCGCAGACCCATCGTGAACAATTTGCAAATCTTTGATTCCCTCTTGTATCGCTGCCGCAACGTGAAGTGCGCCAGATGCAGGCGTATATGGCATAATCACAGCAAATTCTTCACCACCATAACGCGCTACTAAATCCTGATGTTTTTGCGCCTTGAGGCTTAATAAAGCACCCACCTTTTGCAAACACACATCTCCAGCCGGGTGGCCATATTTATCGTTATAAAATTTAAAATAGTCGATATCACACAAAATCATTGACAGGGGAGATTCTTCTTGTGCCAGATTAATCCACTGAGTATTAAGATAATCGTCAAAACGGCGACGATTTGCCAACTCAGTTAAGCCATCTACATTGGCGAGGTGGTGCAAAGCTTCGTTTGCTGCCTCTAACTGTTTGTAGACTTGTGCTTGCTGTAGAAGACGACGCAATCGCTGGCGCAATACAGGCCAGTGGATTGGCTTAGTGACATAATCAGTCGCCCCTGCTTCAAAAGCACGGTCTACGGATTCTTCATCATCCAAGCATGTGATCATCAATATGGGAGTGCGCTCCCATATCTTGGATATCACCGTATTATTAAGAACAGAGTCAGTATCAAAAGTTGCAAGGGCTGAGATTAAATTATTCCTGGCAATTTGGAGCAAGTGCTTACAGCAAGTAAAACCATCCATCACAGGCATTACAGCATCTAGCAAAACTATATCCGGTTTGATAATCTCGTAAGCATCTAAACATTGCTTACCATCATTGGCCTCGACCACTCGATAACCTTCTTGTTCCATAGCTTTACGTAACAATACTCGGATGGTCTTGTCATCATCAGCTACTAGAATCAGTGGTGGTTGCTTAGAAACAGAAAATGGAGTTATGCCTGACATGAGTTGCCTTCCACTTGCAGAAATATCGTGAAAAAGGCTGTGCAACTCAATCGTGTGGGGGCGATCGCTCTTTTTATCAATGGCACGATTTGCGGCAAGGGTGTGTCTGGTTTCGCAATCAAGTGTTTTTTGACAACAATAGACTGCTCAAGGTTACTGAGCCAAGCAAGCGGTAGATAACTAAGTTGCATAGACAATCTATAATTAGAACACGAAGGCAATTCTTACCTTTTTGTTCGCCTATGGTTAGGAGAGGAAATGTTACTTTTATATTTCCCCATTGTTAAAGTTAAATTGCGATTTTTAAAAAAATTGCAAATCCATACCTTATTTATTTAATTGTGTAGTTGGTTTAGAAACCTAAAGATACAGCGCAAAGCAAAAATCACAGTGCGCTCAAAAGATAGTTAACACTAAATATTAATATCGCCTGACTCAAATTTATTTAGTCTATTCGGCAACCGCTAGAGATGTCTAGTATAATTACATAGAATATAAATTTTCCTTAAACCAAGCTTTTTTGTAGATTAGTATTGGGTTACTAAAATAATTAAAAATTATTATTTTATTTCGATATATTTTTAGCTAAATAAAAATTTATAGTTATTTATTCTAAAATAAATATACCAGATTAATAAATAATACTCTATAAAATTTATATATGCTAAATTAAGACTTATTCAATAGATTCATCTTACAATTAATTCAGAATTAGCATATAAAATTGCCATTTATATTTCACCAAAATCAAAACCTATTCCCATTCACTAAATATTCAAAATGCCAGACTCATTAATGTATCAGCAAGATCACTTTGTTGTTCTAGAGATAAATCAACCAGAACAATTTATGACACAATCAGAGTTATTAGAAAAGCTCAAAACAACTCTCCAACAACTTGTAATTCAAGATTTGCCGCCTGACTTACAAAAATTTGATACTGCGGAAGGTCAAGCACAATATTTACTTGACACCACCTGCGAATTAGATATTGCTCCTGGGCAATATTTGCAGTGGTATGCAGTTCGTTTAGAAAAGTAACTTTTTCGTTAGTGATTAAGAAGTAGCATAACTGACAATAGATTTGTAGGTTGGGTTGAACTTAAGTGTTATTCAACAAAGTCCTGAGAATGTTAGGTTTTGTTCCTCAACCCAACCTACATTGGAGTTATTTTTTAGGCTTAACCTAGGCAGTATTGGAAGCAGGATGAGAGAAGAATTACTCAAAAATACCCTCTTATCTGCCCTGCTCACCCTGCTTATTGAACCGTATTGGCACCTAACTTCTCTGATAATTTGGGAGTTGCGCGTTTGATTCAGGATTGGTACATAAAAGAATCGAATTTGGGTAACGAGAATTTTTGTTCTTGACTATTGACTAGTGACTAGTGACTGTTTTTGAGTATTGATCAGTGCTAGCTCAATTTTGTTTTCAGATGGCTGCCTTATTTGAACCTCCAATCCAGGGCCAAAATAGTTAGTCATTTTTTCCTGCTTTTGTTGCCAGCTATCAATTGGTATTAGTGGGGAATCAAATTCTAAAACTAGGACATAGCTGCCATTAACTTCTGTTTCTCGCAAGCCTGTTACTGTTGGTCGTTCCTGGTCTGAAGGACTCAAACCCAGAAAAGAAAGTGTTGTATCTAGATGAGCATCTTGACCGTAAGAATATCGGGTGATGTCTTTGCGAATTTTATTTTGGGTGTCAGTTGCTTGCTGTTCCCGCAATATCAATGCTGACGGTGACGTAGTTTGAGTAAAGGGCACAGGCTTGAGTTCATTAGCTTTCAGCGCCAATCCTCCCAATAATAGAGGAATTCCGTAAAAAAATCCGACAAGATTTAATGTGGCATTATTAACACCATAGGCGACGAAACCCATGATGGTTAATATGCCGCCGATAGTTAAACCGAGTGTTCCCAAAGAGATTTTGCGTAGCATGAGCTTAAATTAATATAAATTCTGAATACCTCAGTTTTATTATCATCGACTATAAATAACTAATTAGGGAAGAACATCCTTCCTAGACAGTAATATTCAACCAACTCCAAATTCGTAGGTTAAGACTGACACGGTAAGAAGTCAAGGGGTTTTGCCTTGTTTGCATAAGAATTTGCGTAGACGCAAGAACACGGATTTTCAAGGCACAAAGTTCGTGTAGTAGACTAGTAAGGGCGTATTATTGCCCCAGAATGTTGGATTTTGAGTTAACTTTAAATTTAAAGGTAGTTAAAGATAGGAAAAAAATAATGGATATACAGACTATAAAAGAACGAATTGCTGTAGTTCAAAGCAAACGCGAGTACCTGTTAGGTCTACTGGAGCAACCAAATTTGGGAACTTTGAGAGTTGACGTAAATCAGGCTTTGGAAGAACTGGATGAATTAATTGATGAATTTAGACGCACCATTCCGGTAGAGTAGAAATTATCAAAAATTGCGTCGGTTTAACCGTAAACTTCAGGTTATACCGACGCTTCTTAGTATTATCATGTCCTCAAATTCCCAGAATTCAACTAAGTGTGAGTTAGCGAAGCAATATAGCTATATAATTTATCCTGCAACTGAACCATCTCCTGTACGCTGACCTAACTGCCTAACTAGTGCAATAAGTTCGCTTGTAGGTACGTCTTTCTTACAAACGTTATCAAAGCTAGACATTGCCTTTGTCCCCTGAAAATTTACGTCTTCTACTGAGGAGTAAGCAAGGATCTGGGTGTTTGGAGATATAGCTTTAATGTGACTAGACGCACTCCAGCCATCCATGACTGGCATCTGTAAATCTAGAACAATTACATCAGGATGGCAACGTTTAACCATTTCTATAGCTTCTTCACCATTAGTGGCTAAACCTACTACTTCAATATTTTCCTGACAAGAAAAAACTAATTGTAAGGTTAAACGAGTCAGTTCGTGGTCATCAACTACTAGAACACGCAAGGTAGAAAGCTCACAGGATAACATTAACATTAAGGGGAAAGACGAAATTATTTCAGAACAGCCTCTCTACTTTATGAGAACAAATGCCAGTACTGACTCTATCCTACGGTTGAATAACTTGTGTTAAACCATGACAAATAACTTAGATAACTTCTCAGAAAAATCAAGTTTTCTAAAAAAACTAAGTTGAGCTAGTTGTCAAGGTAGAAGTAACTTATTTTTAATCAATCAGGTTTGAGGGTACACCAGTTGAGCGTAATGCCATATTAATGAGAATTTTTTGTGAATTAGCTTCTGGAGAATCATCATAAGGACGCCGTTGAACGTAAGTACCATCGGCTTGTAATTCCCAAGCTTGACGATTATCTGCGAGCATAATTCCCATAATTTCTTGCAAATCTTTAGCAATATCTGGGTCTTTGACTGGGGTAATTACTTCTACTCGGCGATCTAAATTGCGGCGCATCCAGTCGGCGCTGCCGATATAGATTTCCTCCTGTGTATTGTTATGAAAATAATAAATCCGAGAGTGTTCTAAAAAGCGACCCACAATGCTGATTATGCGAATATTTTCACTAATGTCTTTGAGTCCTGGACGCAAACAGCAAACGCCCCTGATAATTAAGTCTATTTGCACCCCCGCGCGGGAAGCTTCATATAAAGTGGCTATAATTTGCGGATCGACTAGGGAATTCATTTTGGCAACAATGCGTCCAGAAAATCCATTTTGAACATTTTCCATTTCGCGGTGAATTAGTGCCAAAAAGCGATCGCGCATATTCACAGGCGCAACCAGCAACTCTCTATAAGACTTTTGCAGGGAGTAGCCTGTCAAGAAATTAAATAAATCTGTGATGTCAGCACCTAATTCTTCACGGCAACTGAACAATCCCAAATCTGTATATAGTCGTGCCGTTTTGGGGTTATAGTTACCAGTGCCAATATGCACATATCGGCGTATCCGGTCTTTTTCCCGCCGTACCACCATGACGGTTTTACTGTGGGTTTTCAGTCCCACTAAACCATAGACAACATGAACCCCGACTCTTTCTAGTCGTTTTGCCCAGTAAATATTATTCTCCTCATCAAATCGTGCTTTTAATTCCACCAGTACGGATATCTGTTTACCATTTTCGGCGGCGGCAATTAAGGCGTTGACGATGGGCGAGTCGCCAGAAGTCCGGTAAAGGGTCATTTTGATGGCTAAAACATTCGGATCGTAGGCAGCATGGGTAATAAAGCGCACTACTGTAGCCGAAAAGGATTGATAGGGATGGTGTACAAGCAAATCCTTTTCCCGAATTACAGCAAAAAAGTCTTTTCCTTCGTCTGTCTCTAGAATCTCTGGGTCTAAACTCGGTTCTCTCAACCTTTGCAAACGTAATGGTACAACAGATTGGCGTGGTGGATCTTTGAGTTCCGGCAATGGCAAGGACATAAAATACATTAAATCCCGCAGTCCCAAAAGACCGTCTACTTCGTAGAGATCGCTTTCTGTTAATTCCAAATCATGCAATAATCGCGATCGCACTATTTCAGGAGTCTGGGATTGAAGTTCTAACCGGACTGGACTTCCACCCAAGCGCCGTTTTCGCAATTCCTGTTCGATGGCAAACAACAAATCATCTGCTTCATCTTCTTCTAAGATCAAATCGGCATCACGAGTAATGCGGAACGGATGATATTCTTGAATGTTCATCCCTGGAAATAGAGATTCCAAGTTATGAGCGATCGCTTGTTCTAAAGGTACACCAGTCCAGTGGGCAAGTTTATCGTTATTCTGTCCCAACTCCGGCGGTATCGGTAAAAATCGGGGGAGAACACTGGGGACTTTAACTCTGGCAAAGAATTCTTCTTCGGTGTCTGGGTTTTTGACCACAACAGCCAGATTCAGACTGAGATTAGAAATAAAAGGAAAGGGATGACTAGGATCAACAGCTAGAGGAGTCAGAACTGGAAAGACTTGTTCTTCAAAATAACTGTTGAGATGAGTCCGTTGTTTTTGATTCAAATCTATGTAATCCAGAATATGGATACCGTGATTTGCTAATAGGGGACGAAGTACTTGCTCAAAATGGTGATGCTCTTTCTTTACCTGGGGAGTGAGGGTAGACCTAATATCGTCTAACTGTTGTTGTGGTGTCCGCCCATCGGAAGTTAACAAGCTGACTTTCGCCTCTACTTGTTGCTTTAAACCAGCAACGCGTACCATGAAAAATTCATCTAAATTAGAGTTGAAAATTGCTAAAAACTTTAGGCGTTCTAGAAGGGGCGTGCGATCGTCACAGGCTTCATGTAATACCCTGCCATTAAATTCTAGCCAGCTTAACTCTCGGTTAAGATAATATTGTGGATCGTTTAGATTGATGGGATTGGCGCTTTTTTTGGATTTTGCCATAATGACTTAAAGGCAGGCAGATATAGCCCATTTAACTGGGGGATACTAAACATAGTAAGTTAAATGGTGCTTGAGCGTAACGCTGAGACAACAGTTAGCAATAGCTAAGTTTTACAGCAGCTTTTAATCATCTGAAATACAGGTTTAAGTTTGGTCTATCGTCTAACGCACTTAAGCTTAAGTTGGCATATTTGTCAGTGAATAGGCGTAGCGAACTACCGAAACCTAAAGTTCTACCGGAGTAACTATAGGCTATTGATGCAGCCGCACCCGGTAATCTGATCAGTATAAATACTTAAAATAGGTATATATCAGTCAAAAAATCGATTGAAAAATATGTTTCAAGCTACTCGTCGCCGTCTCGCCCTTTGGTATACTACTGTAACTGCTGTATTACTACTACTGTTTGCCAGTGGCGTTTATTTATACGTCCGCAGTACACTGATTGAGCGCATTGACGATACCCTTAATCATGTAGTGGAAATAGTGGAGCGTTGTCTTACAGCCAGCCCCTGTGCATCTAAGCTCATATTTGAACCAATTAATGCTGATGCAGATAAATTTCGCATTAATAATCTAGAAGCCAGTTTTCGTGACAATACCGACACCGTAGAAGATGACCACATCGACCTAGAATGGTTTAGTCCGACTGGTGAATTACTTTGGTCAACGCTATCCGAACCCCTAAATATTCCTATTCATGCCAACCGCACTGGTGAAACTGTGCGCGTAGTTAAGGGCGAGGAAGAAAAAGGCAAAGATGATAAACTCCTCACTCCTAACTCCCCACTGTTATTACGACAAGTTACCCAACGGGTGGAAGTGGGGCGGCAAGTATTAGGATATCTGCGTGTTAGTCATCCCTGGTTTGAAGTCACTAAACCCAGTCGCCAGTTAATTTTTGATTTGGCGCTAGGTATTGGGTTAATGGTGCTTTCTGTGGGCGCAAGTGGTTGGTTTCTTTCGGGTAAAGCGATGGAACCTGTAGGTGAGTCTTACCAACGCCTCAAACAATTTACTGCTGATGCTTCTCATGAACTTAGAAGTCCCATTACTTTGATTCAAACAAATGTGCAAGTCGCCCTTGCTGACTTGGATTTAGCAGAGGCAGAAACGACTAATTCTTTGCAGTATCGGCAACAATTAAAGGTGGTGGAACGGTTAACGCAGCGTTTGGGTAAATTAGTGAATGACTTACTGTTCTTAGCACGACAGGATAGTGGTATTAGCAAAGATATTTTTTCACCTTGTCCGCTAGATGCCTTGCTGATGGAAGTGGTTGAAGAACAACAATTGTTAGTCCCTGAAAAAAAAATCGCTCTTTCTTTAGACTTAGTTGATCCTCCCGTCTCCGAAACTAGCCCGGAATTACTAGAAAATTGGTTTACCCTTGTGGGCAATTGGGATCAACTGGTGCGGCTGTTCACAAATTTGATTGCTAACGCTTTGCATTACACTCCAGCAGGTGGGCGGGTGAAAGTGGAATTAGCGCGAATAGAAGGAATAAATCGCGTTTCTGGACTACGTTATACCAGCGCCCAGTTGCAAGTTAAAGTGAGTGATACCGGTGTTGGAATTCCAGCAGAAGCACTACCACGCTTGTTTGACCGGTTTTATCGGGTAGATCCGGCACGGACTCATACAACTGGGAATACAGCTACAGCCAGTGCAACTGGTTCAGGATTGGGATTAGCGATCGCTCAAGCTATTGTCGAACATCACCAGGGTCATATTCAAGTTGAAAGCACTCAAAATATTGGCACTACCTTCACTGTCACTTTACCAATAACTCTTGAGTCTTAATTCTGCAAAAAAATTTGTTATTTAATAGATTAAGTTTGTCAAACTTCAGAAGGAGATATTATGCCTGATTGTCTCTTATTTTTGAACCTCTAGTTAGAGATAAAAAATCAACTGAGTTGTTAACTTTTAGATATATTCGGCATAGATTAGCCGCTAATTAAATTTGCTGTTTGAGAAACTTTTCTTTTAAAAAAAGGCAAATTGAATTGTATCAGGAGTTAAGAATGAATATGAAGTTTCAAAGTTTTCGCAAGTCTGCTGAGTTATTTGGTGCTATATGCGGTGGATTACTAATCACTCTGCCAGCAATCCCTCAAGCATTAGCACAACAATCAGTAACACAACAATCTACTCCCAAGGTTAACCCTTGTCCTAGAATTTTTTATGAAGAACCACATAACACTCGCATTGTAGTACCGCAGGGATGTCCTCCCAATGCGCTAACTCAAAGACTAGCTGCTCAAGGGCTTCTTCCCGTCCCTGCTACCCCATCACAAGAGGAAACAAGATTAGGTGTAGGTGGTGAAGCTCCAGTACCAAGTGTTAGCTCACAAAGCCCAGTTTCTGCTGATCAAACTCAACAGCCTTCAACAGGGGCGGTTTCCACTGATCAACCACTACTACAACCACGGCAAACCCCCAGCGCTACGATCGCACTGGCAAATGGTACAGTTAATGTTAGGTTAATAAATGATACTGCGGCGAATGTAACCTATCAAGTGATTGGCGATACAGCACCGCGATCGCTACAAGGTAAATCTTATGTAACACTGCAAGGTCTACAAGCACCAGTAACAGTGACATTTGAACGACAAGATGGCGGACAGTTGACAGTAACTCCACAACCCTCTTCAGAATCAGGAAGTTTGGAAGTTAGATTTAACGAAACGACGAATGCAGCACAGGGTAGAAGTGCTATGAGAATCGAACGAAACGGTTCAGTGTTCTTGAATTAATCAAATAGTGCCAAAGTAGGGGCAATACCCTGTGGGAAGCCGCTTTGCGTCTACATGAATTGCCCCTACTTGCGCTGAAGCATTTTAGTTAGCTGATCCAGCAATTGCACTTCTTGCTTGCTGTCTTCCAATGTCCGCGCCAGTATAATCGCCCTTTCGTAAAAATTGCGGGCAGTTAGGTAATTACCTTGTTGCTTGTATAACTGAGCGTAAGACTCAAAAGATTTTAATTCTTCTCGCAAATTTCGCAATTCTTTAGCAAGTGCTAAACGTTGCTCTAGTAAATCAGAAGCCCGTTCATAACGTCCGACAGCAGTGTGAGCAGTAACTAAACCGTCAATTGCCCGTAATTCATTAGTGCGATCGCGGTTAGTTTTTGCCATCCGCATTGCTGCCCCGTAAGTGCCAATGGTATCCTGATAATTTCCAGATGCTAGGTAAGCATCTCCTAAATTATTCAAGGTATTTGCTTCACCGATGGCATCGCCAGTTTGACGGCGGAAGATTAAAGCATTTTCATACAATTTAATTGCCTTGTTATAATCTCCTAACTTGGCAGTTACTAAACCCAAATTACTTAAAGATAGTCCTTCTCCTTCAATGTTTTTGACACCGTGAGCAATTGTGAGTGCATCTTCAACAGAATTGCTGGCAGCAGCAAATTCTCCTTGTTGCAGGAAAAATGTACCGATATTATTTAGCAAAAAAACCTGAGATTGGAAGTCTTTAGTATCACGAGCGATCGCTAACCCTCTTCTTAAAGCATCTTCCGCCTCTTTTAAACTACCAAGCTGGATATAAGCCTTAGCAAGTAAATTGTAAGTTAGACCTTGTGCTTTCAGGTCGCCAATTGCGTGATATAGTTCTAATGCCCGCAAGCAAGACGTAATTGTTTTATCGGCATATCCTGAAGCGTATTGTTTTTCACCGATACTCAGCAAGCTATCTGCTTCATCTCTTGATTGTTGCCCAACTGAACTATTTAAAGGACGGTGAAGTTGTTGCGTAATATCAGCTGCACTCGCAGCTATGGGACTCAGCAAAAAAGTAAATAGTAAAAAGCTCTGTAAAAGTATTTGGGGACGAGAAATCGCACCTACACAAATTAAGCCTACCTTTTGCCTGGGAAATACAAGCCGTTGTTTCATAAAAATTACCCCTATTGCGGGTTTAAGTAGAAGGTCTAAGAAAAAGTTTTAATTTTTTTTAATTGAAGACAAATAATATACGCATTTATACTTAAGTTATGATTGCACTAAATCCTCTCCAAAGTAGATAGCGCGGATATCTGTGGGTAATTTGTCCTCTAGCATACGATAGCCTTCCTGGAGAAAATTGGCTACTTCGCTTGGAGCGATCGCTTCTCCTTCGGCTTGCAGATAGGCGGCGATTCTAGTTTCGCTCCAGTGGAAAGTTTGAGCCATTAAGACGATTAATCGCAAAACAGGTGGTAGTTGCTCTAATGCCTGTTGTACATAGCACCATAATGGCGGCGAAGTCGCTTGCAGAGAATAATGAATTGCTTCTGTGGGTGGTACTTTAATCTCGTTAATACAAAAAGCTGTCATATTGATTAACCAATTTTGCATGGTTAAGGCTTCCTTACCTGATTCGGAGTCGCTTAAATTTAGTCCACCGAGTTCATAGTAGATATGTCGCCAGGTGAGGGCAAACAGATAATCTGCCTGCACAGGCGATCGCGCCGAATGCCGAATTAAGGTATACACTATGGGACTATAGCGGCAAAAAATCACCGTGAAGTACTTTCCGGTATCTGGATTTTGCTGAAACAGAGTCAGTAGTTCATGGTCACTGTGATGGAACAGCGACTTTACCAGGGGGTGATTAGCTTCCGGGAAATGAGGAATTTGCATAGCCTTTCAATGGATAGTTGTTAAAATAGTTTTGGGAATTGCACTCCGGTAGCTAATCGCATAATATCTTGGTGTTGCCCAGTTTGTAGCCCAAACTCAGACTACTTGAGTATTGATAAACTAGAAACAAAGACTTAATTTTAGTCTTAATCGACAATCATAAAATCGGCTCCCTTATAGAATCCTTATTTGTTCATGGTTATAGCAGTTAGTGTGATATCGTTCCTGCTCAGTCCCCTTACCTTAGGCTCCTTTCTGCCTTCTCTGCCCTTAGATAGCCTGTTCTCCACTCAAGGCATTATGGTGATGCTGCTAGCAGCTTACGCTGGCGCAATGTGGATGTTTCTCACCAGTGCTCCAAAAGTACACACTGTAATGGTGTCGGATTTGGAGATTGCCCGACAGTTGTATGAAGGGCTGCTAGATTTGCCAGCAGCTGAGGTGCCATTGCACTACTACTACAATTACGAACAAACCATCGGCGCAACTGGCATTGATCCACTATATATGTCTACTGGGCCGAGCTTGTCTAGTAAAATGATGAATAATGCCAATGATGGGCTGTGGTATCAATTGAAGAAAAACACCCAGCTACATGTCATTACTGGCGCGAGTTTAGGTAGCAAAAATCAGCAACGCCACGTTTGTTTTGATCATGACTGCCTGGAAATGATTTTAATGCGAGTCGAAGTGCGCGGTTTGAAATTTAAGATTCGCAACCAAAAACCCCTGAATTTTTTGGTCAAGGACTATGAAGGGCGCGTGATTGAGGTGGCTGAAGTAGCGAATTAGTCATTAGATTAGCCACTGTCACCAAAATTAACCATTTTTTGGTAATTTTGTAATTGAGCATGGGGTCTTGTGCTATTTCTCATGCTTAGTTTCAATATCTAAGCTAAATGCGTAAGCCCTATACTGTTATATGGTTCACCATTGGGTGCAGTTGTAAATCTGGCTTCTACCATGCAATATAAAACTGCCCTAGATGTAAGCTGGAGCAGTTTTTAATAGAAGTAAAATAGACCTCTTGCAAAAATAAATTATGCTATGATGGGGGGTTTAAAAATTTGCTTTCTATCTCTATCAAACATCCTAATGAGGTAACAAAAATTTTCTGTATAGATTTTGATATGGATTTTTTCTAAAGCCTTAACCATACCACAAAATAATTATGCAATAGGTCTAATATATAGGGGAAAATTAATGTTGTACCCAGTTTATCCATAGTAAATAAATACTGTCACATAATACTATTCACCTCAAGTTGCCTACTTTACGCAAAAAACGAATAATCTTGAAGTTGGCATTACAAAGTGTAGAAGTCAACATTAGCCAGCGTATCACATACAGCAACTGTGATTTTGAGCTTCTTCCTTGGTGGGCCACAGAATATAGTTGGTTGCTGGTGATGGGGGCTGATGAACGGAAATCTGGGGATGGAGTTCGTAAGATTTGAGAGAAAGTCGCACATGGCGTAATCTATGGATATTTTCCTAGAAAGCGCAGAAATAGATTGCGTTCTCATCTACTTTCTGCATTTTGCCCTTCACAGATGCAACGACGCTGTAACCTTGACCTTCATAACTAGGTTGCCAAAATACAATCATGGGCGCTGATTTAGCGTTAGCCTGAAAAGCGCCAATTGGAAAAGGTATTCCTGGTGTACCGTCAAATTTAGGAAATTTAACAGGCTCAGGGTCGCCACCTTGCATATATGACTTTTTCTCCACTGCATTGTAAGCTATCCGAGAATTGATTAATATACTTAAGCGCACTTGGTCTTTACTTTGTTTCTGCATCACAACAGTTGCTCCCCCAGCCTTCCAAGCGCGTGCAACTGATGGTTTGCGTTTGTTTACAGGTAATACGCTCGTAGGAACTTCAGATAAATTCAACGCTTGGAAAGTCAACGATTTTGCTTCTTTGGCTAGGTTCACGGGCAAAAGCCAAACAGGCCCTTCTGCAAAACGTTTAGCTGCGGTAAACGTTGCCATTTTTGTTTTATTATTATCACAACCAAAAAGTTCTTCTTGAGAACGACGAAATTTTACCTGTTGTTTGATTCCTCCAGCGATACCAATTAAAGATGTACCGGGTTTGACTTGATCCCATGCATCTGAGAAAAGTGCAACCTGGGCATCCGCATTCACAGGCAGTAAAGGCAAAAATGGCACATTTTTGTTTGCTGTAGTTGCAAAACCTAACCATCCTGTCATTGCTGACTGTGGTGGTGTGGTACTGTTTGCTTGGGCTACTGATGTTTGTGGTTGATTAGCGCTCGCCTGTAAAGCTTGATTTTTGGCAAAGGATTTATACAAAACCGAAGTGCCAGACATTAATCCTACCAATCCGCTTATAACAAATAGCTTGAGTTTTTTTTGCATTAATTATGAAACATTATATTGTTCAATTTTTATACTAAGCAGTCGTGATAAATTGATTTTTTCTGGCTACGTTGTAGCCAGCCACAGACTGGTACTATAGCAGCTATCAACTTGCTAGCTATAAATAATGCAAAAAATTACATAACTTTATATAGGCAATAAAATGGTGCGTTATGGCTTTGCCATAACGCACCTTAGTGTTTATATGCTTAAGTAGGTCAACTCAACTGTTCAAACTTAAATTTCCCTTTAATGAACTTGTTAAAGTATTGACCTTTAGACGGTGCATTGTCTAAGTCTTGCTTGACACTGGGAGGGACTTTGAAATACTCGTAAACACTTCCACTATCAAATTCAATAGTCAGTGTCTGAGTTTTTTGCTCGTAGGTAAATTGCTTAATAACGCTGCCTTCAGGCTTGAGTAGCGGAAAGGCGATCGCATCCCGAATACTGGCACAATCAGTTAATAACATTACCAACCGATCAATCCCAATCCCTAAACCACCCGTAGGTGGCATACCGTATTCAAGGGCTGTCAAAAAGTCTTCATCTACACCTTGAGCTTCTAAGTCGCCAGCAGCTTTTCTTTCAGCTTGGGCTTCTAGGCGTTCTCTTTGATCGATGGGATCGGTAAGTTCTGAGAAGCTGTTCCCAGTTTCTCGCCCTACGATAAATAACTCAAATCTTTCTACCAAACCAGGTTGAGAACGGTGAGGTTTTGCTAGAGGCGAAATTTCTACAGGATAATCAATTACAAAGGTAGGTTGAATTAAATTAGCTTCTACTTTCTCTTCAAAAGCTAAATTCAGTAACTTACCAATTGATTTGGCTTCATCTACACCAGGAATACTAGCATTTTTACTTGCTGTTTTTGCTTCTTCCAATGTTTGGAAAGAATTGAAATCCAAACCTGTAAATTCTTTAACTAAATCGTGCATTGTCACTCGCCGCCAAGGTGGTGTTAAATCTATAGGTTCCCCTTGGTAGGTAATTTGCAATGTGCCGAGTACATCTTGAGCGACAGTGGTAATAATCCCTTCTGTCAGCGCCATCATATCGTTGTAATCGGCGTAGGCTTGATAAATTTCGATCGTCGTAAATTCGGGATTATGCCGAGTCGAAATTCCCTCATTACGGAAAACCCGCCCCAATTCAAACACCTTTTCAAAACCACCTACAATCAACCGCTTGAGATGAAGTTCTGTGGCAATTCGCAGATACAACTCCATTTCTAAAGTGTTGTGGTAAGTGATAAATGGACGCGCATCTGCACCCCCAGTCTCACTTTGCAAAACTGGCGTTTCAATTTCCAGAAAATCCCGTTCTTCTAAATAACGACGAATACCAGCAGTAATTTGGGCACGACGGCGGAAAGTTTGCCGCACTTCCGGGTTAACAATCAAGTCAACGTAGCGCTGACGGTAGCGCTTGGCAACATCTGTTAATCCATGCCACTTGTCGGGTAGCGGCAACAGGGATTTAGTCAGGATAGTATATTGTTTAACGTAGACAGATAACTCGCCCTTTTCAGTCCGTTTAATAGTACCTTTAACTCCCAGGATGTCGCCTGCATCTGTGAGTTGTTTTAAGTGATTAAAGGCATCAGCATCAATATCTGCCATGCTTTCTTGGATGCGATTTTTATCCAAATAAAGCTGAATTGTGCCAGTTTCATCTTGCAAAGTGAAGAAAGCCAGTTTACCAAAAACGCGACGCGCCATAATGCGTCCAGCGATCGCAACTTCTAAATCAACTTCTTCACCACTGGCTAAATCGGCAAACTGTTCTTGCAACTGCGCTGCATGATGGGTAGATTCCCAACGATAGGCATAGGGATTACTCCCTAACTGCTTGAGTTGTTCTACTTTCTCCAGCCTTGCGGCTCGGATATCTTCTTCCGACATGGTAACGAACTAAATAGGGCAAGATTAATTATAGATGCTGCAAAAGTTGAGAGTAAGAGATATTTGCACTTTGCAGATGATAATATCGCCAAACCAAATACAATGACACAAACTAGAGTGCGCTTGTGGAATGTAGATGAATATCACCGGATGCTTGAGACGGGTATTATCACAGCCGATGAACGGGTAGAACTGATTGATGGGCAAGTTATCCCCATGAGTGCCAAAAATCCCCCCCATGCAGCGACAACGCTGTGTGCGTCTGATTATCTCAAGCGTTCGTTAGCAGAAGTTGCTTTAGTTCGGGTGCAAGATCCGATTCAATTAAGCCAATACTCGGAACCTGAACCAGATATTGCCGTTGTCCGCATTGATGCGCGAAAGTACATTGATCATCATCCTGCACCCAATGAAATCTTTTTACTCATTGAGGTAGCAGATACAACGCTAGACACGGATCGCAAACAGAAAGCACCTTTATATGCTAATGCAGGAATTGCTGATTACTGGATTTTGGATGTGAATCAGCGTCAGGTTTTTGTTTTCCGCGAACCGGGTTTGGAAGGCTACAATCAACAGTTTATTTTGCAGGAGGATGCAACGTTATCCTTGATAGCATTCCCAGAAATTGAAGTCCAGATTAGTCAACTGTTTCCATAAGTTCGGCAATTTTAGACGGCTTGCTTTAATTCCCTCCTTTTTAAGGAGGGTTAGGGAGGATCAATAACATAAGCATATTAGGCAATAATGAGTAAGATACCTATAAAAAAGTGCGATCAATCGCTTGATCGCATTTTATTCAAAAGACTCTCATAGAAAATATGATTGATATTTTCTATGACAACGATTTAATAATCTAATGTACAAGTCAAACCTTTATTTATGATCTACTGTTAGCGAATGCCTAGATGAAATTGCTTTCATTTTCAAGTTAGTAAGTTGCCCAATCGCCTTTACAAAATCTTGCTGTTCTGGTTGCAAATGCAGTTTTTCTAGGGCTTGATTGATATTATTACCAGCCCGGAGATGGTGATTAAGTTGGGCACGTTGCGATGTGTTTAAGACTGCCTCAATTTCCCTGTTTTTTCGCTGACGCACAGCCTGGAGTTCTTGGCGCTGTAAGGGAGTCAGATTAATCTCCGACGAGGTGGAGTAGCTAGCAGTTTTGGTAGTTTGGGCGGAAATGACACCAGAACTAGTATGGAATTGAACGGGTGCAGCTAAGGCAATTCTCGGCATGGAAAGGACAAGAGCTAGAATAGCAGCCAACACAGAAAGCCGTTTTGTCAAGTGAATTCCCATATTCAGAAATGCCTACATCTAATTTAATGCTGAGATATAGTTAAGCAATTTTCAAGCCTTAATTTTGAATCTTGAATTTATCCACCCCCAAGAGGATGGTAGTTCAGCTAAAAAATATTATCCGCTTTAAGGGAATCCAAAAAAACTAGAATGGCAAACTTAACTGAATTATTTTTGCTAAAATCCAAACTCAAATTCAAGTTTTTACAAAATCATCACTTGATTGCTCATTTCTGTTAATCTGTCAATGCGTAAGTCGTGCAAGTACCTTGTGATTTTATTTGAGAACACCTATCACAGAAGTTAGGCTTGATTGCATAATATCAATAATCTGTCAATGTGTAAGTTCTAAATTTAATTTGTGGAAATCCCTCAGACAAAGTATGTGCTAAAAGAGATATAAATAGTGCATTAGGCAAATCTAACGCACTATATATAACTTCACTCAGCACTCAAAACTACTCAGACCTTTTCATTCTGTCGATTTCCCGTTGTAATTCTTCAATTTGACGGCGTAAAGTTTCTGTTTCATTGGCGGAAGATTCTGCTGCAACATTTACTGAGCCGGAAGCAGGCGATCGCTGATAATTTCCTCGGCGAATTTGCTGGTATTCTTCGGATACTGCCCACGCCCGTAAGTAATGTAAGCGTTCCACTGGGAAAGGATGGGTCAACATCGTACCCTGAGCGCCATTGTAAATCAAAAATTTATACAACTGATTTAGTCCATCTTCATCCAGTGCCTGATAATTTTCTGACTGCTTGATAAACTCTTGTAAACTACATTCATTGGCATATTTGTTACTACCACCAGAGAGTTTCATCATCGTTGACATTACGGGATTCAAGTCATCCATGACTAGTAGTGCGGCGCGATCTGACGATAACTCAGCTTTACGCCGCCACTCAAAAAAGGCGTAAATCAAACCTTGTGTGACAATATTACCGATGCCGAAGGTCAATTCTCCCAAGGCGGAAGCAGCACTCATCGCCCACATCGCCATTTGAATTAAAATAGTATGACCACATTTAATATGCCCCAGCTCATGGGCTAGCACCGCCCGAATCTCGGCTTCGTCTAGTAAGTCTAGTATCCCTGTATTTATGACTATGTAAGGATTCTCTTGCCCCAGCGCATAGCTATTTGCTTGGGGGTTTTGCGAGACAAACAGTGTCGGTTCTGGGTAAATGTCCAAATCTCGGACGCATTCCCGAAACATCTGGTAAATAGTGGAATATTGACGCGGCCCGACTTGGATGGTGTTACCCATTAGATAGACTAACTGAGGGCGTTCGTAGATAAATTCCACAAATTTACGAGCAATTAAATCAAATCCCGGTAAATTTCGTAAAGCTTGCTCGGCTTGGCGATCTAGTGGATGCCTGAAGGCTTCGCTGGAAATTCCTGTGTAAGTTGGCATAATTCAGGGTATTGGGTGATTAGTCGTTGGTCATTGGTCATTAGTCAAGGACAAAGGACAACATAATAGAAGTGGGGCAATTGGAAGTAAAAGTCACTTTGTATGGAATTAAAAGCGTGTGATTGAAGCAGAAGTTCATTTTTCACTACATAACTTTTTGCGATCGCAGGCGGGGTTCCCTTCCTGGCCCCATCATTTGACGATGGCACGGTTGGTAGCACGCGCCTTGCGCCTGGGACGTAGTGCCCTAATTCAAGTAGGAGCGGTTTGTGGCTATCAAGGACGATATCGCACCAGTTTCGTAGCATCAGCCCTGATGTGGCATGGCCCTGTAATTATTGTTGCTCAAGAAGCGGTGCAGCAACTTCTGCTGCGGGTAGAAATTCCCCGTCTACAGCAGTGGCTACCAGCCAACAAAGCGATTAGGACAGGTGATGCTTGGCCTAGTGCTGAGTTCCAAGGGCTACTGTTGACCTCGCCAGAAGCTTGGTTAAAAGGACAATTTGCTGGTGGTGATCGCTTTCCCCAAGGCATCCCTACAATTATTGATGGGGTAGATGATCTAGAAGATTGGGTGCGTCATCAACTTACCCAAGATATTCAACCCGATGATTGGGAGCAACTCATGCTGGCTTGCCCCAATCAAGCTGAGGTAATTCGTGAAGCAAGGATACAACTTACACACCAACTTTTTCAGCATCCTGTCAATCCATATCAGTGCTACCTAATTTCCCAGCCAGAAATAGAAATTCTAAGTCGTCTGTATTTGGCTTTAGATCAAGCCAACCTCCCAGATAATTGGAAAAATTTTTGGCAGCAATTTCAAACCCTTGATGAAAATCTTTCCCCCCCTGCCTCCCCTGCTCCCCCTGCCCTCTTCTGGGCGACTATTGCCCATCGACAAGGTTTATTTTCTTTACACTACGCCCCAATGGAATTAGGTGAAATACTCTCACCTATTTGGCAGCGACAACCAGTAGTTTTAATTGGCAGCGCTATCGAACCGGAAACTGAGGCTCCTCTTTTCCGACAGCGCCTTGGTTTGGAAGATTTAACTTGTCTGAAGTTCTCTGCGGAGAGACAAGCAGAAGCAATTCAACTGTATGTACCCTATAAGTTGCCCCTACCCAACACGCCAGAATTTCAAGCGGCATTTATTCACAAAGTCCGCACACTGGTTTGTCTAAGTGCTACAGCACCAGGATTAACGGTTGTCTTGGTGGGGGATGTACCACTCAAGTCTCAAGTTGCGACAATTTTGGCTTCAGAATTTGGTTCGCGGGTGCAAGTAGAAAAAACTTGTTTAGATGAAAATGGTATTTTGATTAGCGGTTGGGAATTTTGGCGAGAACATCAGCGAGTCTTGCCAGCACCCCATCTGTTAATTATTGCCACTTTACCTTTACCATCTTTAGAAAATCCGCTAGTAGCTGGTAGGGTAGCTCGTTATAAGCGATCGCATCAAGATTGGTTCCGTTTATATTTGTTGCCAGCTGCCTTGAGTGAATTACAAAGAGCGATCGCTCCAGTCCGAGAAAGTCAAGGTATTGTTGCTTTACTTGATAGTCGTGTAGTTAATCGCAGCTACGGCGCTCAAATTCTTGCAGCTTTAAGTCCTCTGGCCCGCATTAACTATCTCGACCCCAGTCTGTTTTCTAATACCGATGAAGAAAATTCTGCTTAAAGTTCAGTTATCAATGCCCAATGCCCAATTTACATTTTGTCAACCAAAGCGCGATCGTCTAAAAGCAAGCACTATTATCAGTTTATGCAGGTGATGCAATTTATTGCCTCTCTGTAGCTATGATTCCTGGCAAGATAAATTTAGATAGAACCTAAGTAAAAATTTGAGTTGCTGATTATGGGTGAAGCAAAGCGTCGTAAAACCACACTAGGGGAAACATACGGTCAAGAGAAAGAAACTCGCATCTTGCCTTGGCTTCCCATCACAAAAAAGCAAGCCGAATTATTTGTCAGTTGGACAAGTCGTGGTGCTTGGATAGGTATTGGACTTATGGTTGTAGCATGGGCAACTATCCGTTTTATTGGCCCAGCCTTCGGTTGGTGGCAAGTAGTCTACTAAATGCTGCTGTAGACCCGCGTCGTAGGGGTAAAGCGCATTGCTCATTGGTGTCAACTTAAGCTCAAACACTGAATTTACCGTTGTTTTAGATCCCCCAGCCCCCGATAAATTGGGGGCAAAAAACTCTAGTCCCCCCTTAAAAAGCTACGGTGTACATACAAGTCTGAAGTTGTTCAAGAATCTGGGTTTTACCCCACCCTAACCACTGCTTGAATTCAATAAACGACTACCCGAATTCAATAAATGACCACCCGAATTCAATAAATGACCACCCGAATTCAATACAGCACTTACGGCAGCTATGAGGTACATCCTAAAAGCTGAAAGCGATGATAGGAGACGGGCAAGGAGAAAACTATATTGCATAATAGCCGGAAGTGCTGTAAACGACCACCCGAATTCAATAAACGACTACCCGAATTCAATAAACGACTACCCGAATTCAATAAACGACCATCTGAATTCAATAAACGACCACCCGAATTCAATAAATGACCACCCGAATTCAATATATTTATTGCATCTGTCAATGCGTAAAGCCTAAATTGGAATTTTCTCGCAGGTTTGGTCAGTACATGCTCTACGTCTTAGGTCTATCTTTGTAGTATGTAAAGAAGCACTTTTGACCTGAGATTATGCCCTCCTCTAAAAAAACCCTCACCTACCCATCCAGCCACAAAAGCAATCAAGTCGATGACTACCACAGTACTTTAGTCGCAGATCCTTACCGTTGGTTAGAAAATCCTGACTCGGAAGAAACAAGGGCTTGGATTGAGGCACAAAATCAAGTTACTTTTGGCTACTTGAGCGAAATTACTACCAGAGAGAAAATTAAACAGCGCCTTACTAAACTTTGGGATTATGAAAAATATGGTATCCCTTTTAAAGAAGGTGAGCGCTACTTTTATTTTAAAAATGACGGATTGCAAAACCAAAGTGTCTTCTACACTCTAAAAACCCTCGACGACCAACCCAAAGTTTTACTCGACCCTAATAAACTTTCAGAAGATGGTACTGTTGCTCTTTCGGGATTGTCTATTAGCGAGGATGGTAAACTTTTAGCATACAGTCTATCTGCCTCTGGTTCTGATTGGCAAGAATGGAAAGTACGCAATGTCAAAACTGGTGAAGACCTGCAAGACCATCTGAAGTGGATTAAATTTTCTGGTGCGTCGTGGACACATGATAATCAAGGTTTCTTCTACAGTCGCTACGATGAGCCAAATGAAAAAACTCAATTAGAAGATGTTAACTATTATCAAAAGCTTTACTATCATCAACTAGGTAAACCCCAATCAGAAGATGTACTAATTTACCATCGCCCTGACCAAAAAGAATGGGGTTTTAGTGGCGGTGTTACTGAAGATGGACGCTATTTAATAATTTCAATTTGGCTAGGTACTGATTCCAAAAACTTGGTTTTCTTTAAAGACTTGACTAACCCTAATGCTGAAGTCGTAGAACTAATTAACCAATTTGAGGCAGATTACAGCTTTATCGATAATGATGATAGCGTGTTTTATTTCCGCACAGATTTAAATGCACCACGAGGAAGAGTTATTGCAATTGACACCAAAAACCCTGTACCAGAAAATTGGCGAGAAATTATTCCCCAATCAGCAGAAACTTTGGAAAGTGTCGGGATACTCAATAACCAATTTGTTGCTGATTATCTCAAAGATGCTCACAGCCAAATTAAAATTTTTGACCTCAAAGGTAAGTTTATTCGTGAGGTAGAATTACCTGGACTCGGTTCAGCCGGAGGTTTTGGAGGGAAGCGTCATGATACCGAAACTTTTTATAGTTTCACCAGTTTCACCATACCAGGAACTATCTATCGCTACGATATGATAACTGGTAAAAGTACCATTTTCCGCCAGCCACAGGTAGATTTTAATCCTGATGATTATGAGACGAAACAAGTCTTTTATCATAGCCAAGATGGTACTAGAGTACCAATGTTTATCACTCATAAAAAGAGTATAAACTTAGATGGAAATAACCCGACTTATCTCTATGCCTATGGTGGTTTTAATGCCTCAATGACACCTGGTTTTTCTGTGAGTCTTTTGGTGTGGATGGAGATGGGTGGTGTCTATGCTATGCCTAATATACGCGGCGGTGGAGAATACGGCGAAGAATGGCATCAAGCAGGAATGAAGGATAAAAAGCAGAATGTCTTTGATGACTTTATTGGCGCAGCCGAGTGGTTGATTGCGAATAAGTATACCAAGACTGAGAAGCTAGCGATCGCAGGTGGTAGTAACGGCGGTTTATTAGTGGGTGCTTGTATAACGCAACGTCCCGATTTGTTTGGTGCAGCAATACCCGCCGTCGGCGTGATGGATATGTTGCGGTTCCACAAATTTACCATCGGCTGGGCTTGGACTTCCGAATATGGTTCAGCAGATAATCCAGAAGAATTTCCAGCGCTGTATGCTTATTCGCCACTACACAACATCAAACCAGATACAGCTTATCCAGCAACCTTAATTACCACAGCCGATCATGACGATCGCGTTGTCCCTGCTCATAGTTTCAAATTTGCCGCAGCTTTGCAAGAGGCTCACACAGGCGATGCGCCAACGCTAATTAGAATTGAGACTAAAGCCGGACATGGTGCGGGTAAACCCACGGCTAAAATTATTGAAGAAGCCGCAGATAAATGGGCTTTTTTGGTGTGTACTTTGAATGTTGAAGTTTAGGGATTGATTTATTTGTAGGGTGCGTTAACGCAGTGTAACGCACTATATTATTTCCATAAGCTCAATTATTTCAGTGCATCTAAGTAGATGGTCGTAATTAAATATAAAATAGAAAGGCTATTCAATCACCTTGAGATGCCAGCACCTCTACGTATCATTCTCACCCCGGAAGAAGACTTGACGTTAAATGAACTGCGTCATGCTGGATGTGTTCCTAAACGAACCCGTGCTCGTTGGCAAATGTTGCGATTGAATGCCAAAGGCTGGAAAGTAGCAGTAATTGCCAAGATATTTGAGTGCCATCAACATACAGTCAGAGCGACTTTGCGACGATGGCAAGAACGGGGATTGGCCGGACTGTGGGAGGAAAAAGGACGAGGAGCAAAACCGAAATGGAAAGCGGCGGATTTAGACTACTTAGTGGGATGTCTGGAGAATGACATCCGTACTTATAACAGTCAGCAGTTGGCCAAGTTGTTCAAACAAGAACGGTTAGTAGATTTGAATAGTGACCGACTACGAAAATTACTCAAAAAAAACTACCGTTGGAAACGAACTTTGAATTTGCCACTCCAAAAAACAAGACCCAATCAAAAAGGCAATAAAGCAAGCCGATTTGGAGATGTTGGAATTAGCCGCAGTTGCCTGTGAGATAGAGTTGAAATATCTCGA
>NZ_DASQZC010000115.1:0-30643 GCF_035638895.1 Nostoc sp.
CCCCAGTAATGAACGGTGTGACTGCTAGTATCATCACCCAGCCAGAGCAACAGATGAATCCTGTTACCCTGTCACAACCAGCCCAGGAATCTAAGATGCAACCAACACCAGAAAAACTGACAAATTACGAACAACTTTTAACAAGTTTAGAATACCTCCTGACACAGTTCCAGGAAAATCAAGCCGAGAATTTACAAGTTCACGGTACTTATCTCAACCATCAAATGGAATACGCTAAAGCGTTTTTCCAACTGATGCAGCAGCAGAATTCTTTGTTGAGCGAAAGTAAATCAACAGCCGAAACTGCCAAAATGAAGCTAGTTGTCATGGAAAGCTTAGAGCGCAGCATGATGCAGTTTCATTCCCAACAAGGTGAAACTCTACGCATCCATGAGCAATATCTCCAAGAGCAGTTGGAATATACTAAGAGCTTTTTCCAACTCATACAGCAAGAGTATTCTCAAATCATCTCTGGTGAGGGAGTAACTCAACTAACAGAGAAACTCAGCAATTTCACTCCGTTTACCACAGAAACAACTGTTACTGATGCACCAACCAAGATAGTAGAAAGCCAGCCTTTGCCTATAGCTGTTACTCAAGAACCTCTCCCGGCTGCTGTAGAGCCTGTAGTTGAAACTCCTGTATCCCCGACGCGAGCGATCGCGTCTCTACTTCCCACTCCGCACTTCGCCACTGTCGAGACAGTAGAGCCTGTAGTCGCACCACCTGTCCCAGTAGTAGAACCCCAAGCCGAGGTTGTAGTCAAAATTAGCTCACCTCCAGTTGAGGAAGTTGTTGCATTCACCCCAGAACCAGCACCCACAACTGCTGCACCTGTATCTGGCGCAACCATTGATATTGTTGACTTGGATAAAAACCTCTTAGCCATCACCAGCGACAAAACCGGCTACCCAGTCGAAATGCTGGAAATGGACATGGACATGGAGGCGGATTTAGGGATTGACTCTATTAAACGGGTGGAAATCTTGGGTGCGCTACAAGAAATGTACCCCAACCTACCCAAGCCCAATTTAGAAGAACTGTCAGAAAAACGCACCATCGGTCAAGTTGTAGAGTATCTGCAATCCCATGCTTCCAAAAGTATTACTGTAGAAATTGCAGTTCATGAAGTACAACAAGCAACCGAGATTGCAGTAGAGGCTGCACCAGTAGTTGAGGTAGTCGTTGCACCTGAACCAAGCGTAGTTGTCGCATTCACTCCAGAACCAGAACCCGCTACAAGTGAAAGTGATGAATTTGCAAACTTAGGTGAAACCCTGTTAGCCATCACCAGCGATAAAACTGGCTACCCAGTCGAGATGCTGGAACTGGAAATGGACATGGAAGCCGACTTAGGGATTGACTCTATCAAACGGGTAGAAATCTTAGGGGCGATGCAAGAAATGTACCCCAACTTACCCAAGCCAAATATTGAAGAACTCGGAGAACTCCGCACCATCGGTCAAATAGTCGATTACCTACAGCAGTTAGCTGGAGGTGAAAAAAAAAAGTCTGAGCCTGAGTTTGTCCGACAGCAGCCACCGGAATTAGAGCATACTATCCAGCGCCATCCGGTCAAACTCAGAAGCTTACCAGAGCCAGACTATTTGGATTTCACGTTACCAGAGGGACACATCGGTTTAATCACCGATGATGGTTCCCTCACCACCTATAAATTAACTGAATCCCTAATCGAGAAAGGCTGGAAAGTAGTAGTTATCAGCTTCCCCCAATCGCTTATCGCCCAACAAGCGCCCTTACCCACAGGAGTAACCCGCGTCACTTTAGCAAACTTGAGTGAAGAACATCTTCAACAACAATTGCAAGCGATCGCATCTCACTGCGGAACGATTGGGGCCTTTATCCACTTACATCCGATGTTTGTAGGAAATCACACCGGAAGTATTTCTTATAACGAATCAGAAAAGGCGATCGTCAAGCACGTATTTTTGATGGCGAAACACCTCAAACCATCCCTTAACGAAGCCGCAAAGCATGGACGTAGTTGTTTCTGCACAGTTGCTCACCTGGATGGAGCCTTCGGTTTAGAGTACAAAGTCAACTTCGGTGCGATCGGCGCTGGTTTGTTTGGATTAAGCAAAACTCTGAGATGGGAATGGCCAAAGGTGTTTACTCGTGCGATCGACCTAAGCCCCAGACTTGATGCCAAACAGTCAGTACAAAACATCATCGCCGAACTTCACGATCCCAATCTTTATATAAGTGAAGTTGGCTACGGCTCACAAGGACGAGTCACCATTATCGCCGATTAATCTCTTCCCTCTGCGCTCTCCGCGTCTCTGTGGTTCGTTAAAAAAAAACCGCAGAGGCGCAGAGGACACAGAGGAAGAGATAGGAAACAACCTGTAACCAGCTTTCTAGAGCATCTTTTAATTACGAATTACGAATTACGAATTACGAATTAATACCAGAGGATTTATGACACAAATAGCCCAGCTTAGTCCATCATCTGTCTTTATTGTGAGCGGCGGTGCAAAAGGGATTACGGCTGAGTGTACTATCAGATTAGCCCAACAGCAACCCTGCAAATTCATCCTCCTCGGTCGCTCCGAACTATTAGAAACCGAGCCACATTATGCTCAAAATTCTGATGACTCCGCATTGAAAAAATGCATCATGGAAAATCTTCTTTCTCAAGGAGAGAAGCCCACACCCATGAATGTACAAAAAATATATAACAAAATTACCTCTAGCCGCGAAATTAAAAAAACTCTAGCAGCAATTGAAAAAACCGGAGCTAAAGCAGAATATATCAGCGTCGATGTTACAGATACGCCAGCTTTACAAGAAAAACTTGCCACTGCTGTGCAACATCTCGGCCCAATTACCGGAATCATCCACGGCGCTGGAAATTTAGCTGATAAGTTAATTGAAAAGAAAACAGAAGATGATTTTGAAAAAGTTTACACCGCTAAAGTTCAAGGTTTAGAAAACCTACTAACTTGCGTTAATCCTAGCCAACTTCAGCATTTAGTTTTGTTTTCTTCAGTAACAGGCTTTTACGGAAATCCCGGACAATCTGACTATGCGATCGCAAATGAAATTCTGAACAAATCAGCACATATATTTAAGCAAAGTTATCCTTCATGTCATGTAGTCGCTATCAACTGGGGCGCTTGGGATAGCGGAATGGTGACAGCAGAATTAAAGAAGATTTTTCAAGAGCGAAAAATTGATATAATTCCCATTGCAGTCGGGGCACAAATGCTCGTTAAGGAAATGGATAATACCAACCATGCAACTGCACAAGTTGTTATTGGTAGCCCACTCGTTCCAATGGCGGCGGAGTTAGATTCAGAACTACGAACCCATCGTATTCGTCGCCAAATGACATTGGAGGCTAATCCATTTTTGCACGATCATACAATTGCTGGTTCTCCAGTTTTGCCAGCAACTTGTGCAATGACCTGGATTATCAATGCTTGTGAACAATTATATCCAGGTTACAGATTGTTCAATTACCAAGATTTTAAAGTTTTGAAGGGGATTACTTTCAATGAAACACTAGCTAAAGAACATCTTTTAGAAATAGAAGAAATTTCTAAAGTTAATCTTGAAAAAATCGAACTTAAAGCCAAAATCTCGAGTAAAAATCCTGAAGGGAGAATCCATTTTCATTTTAGCGCTCAACTAAATCTCCAGCGAGAAATCCCAGATGTACCTACTTATGAATCTCTCAATCTCGAAGAAGATAATATCATCACCGCTACAGGAAAAGATTTTTACCAAAATGGTGGGGCGACATTATTTCACGGCCCCGGTTTTCAAGAAATCAAAAGAGTTTTAAACATCAGTCCTGAAAAAATCACTACAGAATGTCTGTGGCCAGAACTCAGCGCACAGCAACAAGGACAATTCCCCGTGCAATGGGTCAATCCTTATACAACAGACTTGAGTATGCACGCCTTATGGGTTTGGACACAACACTTCCATGAAGAAGGTTGTTTACCTGGAAAAGTAGAAAAGTTTGAACAGTTTGCAATGATACCACATAACGAAACTTTTTACGTTTCGTGTGAAGTACTATCTAAGACACCAAGTAGTGCGATCGCAAACTTTATCATACACGATCGCCAAGGTAAAATCTATTCACGAATGCTCGGTGCTCATGCCATTATTTGGTCAATGAAAATGCTTAGAAGCTAGTAATCGGTCAAGTTGAAAGTTCGTAGTAAGGGCTTTAATCGTTATTTTACAAGTACAGATTTGTGTAAGTTCGTAGCGAATTGAGGGTTTAAATTTAAACGCAAAGGTTCGCAAAGGGAAACGCAAAGGAGCGCAGAGAATCCGCTATATTTTTTGTACTAAGCAATAAAGTCTTTACTGCAAACTATCAAAGCTAGCTTAATCTTAGGATTGCTATAACTTGTCTCGTTCAAAGTTTGGGGAACAGCGTAAATCCTGCCTTTTAATTATCTCTTGCTAAATACCCAAACTCGGAGCATATAAATCGTGGAAAAAATAGCCATCATCGCATTATCATGCCTATTCCCCGATGCAAAGAATCCTGAAGAATACTGGCAAAACATTGTTAATCAAAAAGATTCAACATCCTCTGCAACCGTCGAAGAAATCGGAGTAGATCCGACAATATTTCACAATCCAGTTAAAGGTACACCAGATAAAACCTATTCCCTCAAAGGCGGATATATCCGCAACTTCAAATTTAATCCTTCCGAATACAATCTACCATCAGAATTTGTTGCTGGCTTAGATAACACCTTCAAATGGTCATTGTATGCCGCTAAACAAGCAATCGAACAAAGTGGTTATTGGGGTAATCAAAATGTCCTTGCAAAATGTGGCGTAATTTTAGGTAATTTGTCATTCCCGACAAAATTATCTAATCAATTATTTTCTCCAATTTACCAGCAAGCTATTACTCCTGCCGTCAGAGAACTTTTGCAGGATGAAGACTTTAATTTATCTGTACCAAGTGCAACTAAAGCTTCTTTATACAATGCGATGATATCTGGTTTACCAGCATCGATAGTTGCTCAAGCCTTCTCACTATCCCAGATTAATTTATGTCTGGATGCTGCTTGCTCGTCATCATTTTATGCTATAAAACTAGCATCTCATTACTTATGGTCACACAAAGCTGATGTAATGTTAGCTGGAGCCATTAGTTGTGCAGATTCCCTATTTGTGCGGATGTTATTTTCCGGTGTTCAAGGGTATGCAGAAAACGGCATCAGCCGCCCCTTAGATAAATCCTCTAGAGGGCTGATTCCCGCCGATGGTGTTGGGATGGTGATGCTGAAAAGATATCCTGATGCCGTTAGAGATGGCGATAATATTCTCGCCACTATCTGCGGTAATGGACTCTCGAATGATGGCAAAGGTAAACATTTACTGAGTCCGAATCCTAAAGGGCAAGTTTTAGCTTTTGAGCGAGCCTATAATGAGGCTAATTTTAGTCCAAAAAGCATCGATTATCTAGAGTGTCACGCCACTGGCACATTATTAGGAGATACAACCGAATTTAGCTCCATAGAAACATTCTTTGGTCAAAATCAAGCTGCGCCTATGGTAGGTTCTGCCAAGGCAAATACTGGTCACTTGCTAACTGCTGCTGGTATGGTTGGCTTGACTAAAGTGATTTTGAGTATGTCTCATGGTGTAATTCCAGCAACCATGAATGTTTCTGACCCTTTAACGTCAGAAAAAGGTACAATTTCCGCCGATAAAATTGTTAGAACAGCTACAGCATGGCCCAATAATAACGCACCAATTAAACGGGCTGCTATTAGCGCTTTTGGTTTCGGCGGTACTAATTCTCATCTGATTTTAGAACAAGGAAATACAACAGAATCAGTTGAATCAACTCCACCTGTTCCACCTACCAAAGTCGCCATCGTTGGCATGGATGCCTTTTTTGGTAACTGCAATGGTTTAGATGCTTTTGAACGCAGCATTTATGATGGGACACAACATTTTACTTCCCTACCGCCTCAAAGATGGCATGGTATAGAAAATCAAGAAAATGTTTTGAAAGAGTACGGTTTAACAGATGGGAAAGCACCAGTAGGGGCATATATCAAAGATTTTGAAATCGATACTTTATCGTGTAAAATCCCACCGAATGAGATAGAGAAGTTAAACCCACAACAATTGTTGCTTCTGAAAGTTAGCGATCGCGCCGTGAAAGATGCGAAACTACAGGAAGGTGGCAACGTAGCTGTGATTGTTGCTGCCGAGACAGAATTCTCTGTGCATCAGCTACAGCAAAGATGGAATTTGTCTTGGCAAGTTAAGGATGGCTTACTCAACCAAGGAATTTCTCTACCTCCTGAACAACTGTCCCAACTAGAAACCATTGTCAAAGATAGCATTCACCAACCAGTAGAAATCGGCGAATATGTGAGTCACATCGCCAACATCATGGCAAGCCGGATTTCTGCTTTGTGGAATTTCACTGGCCCTGCATTCACCGTCAGCGCTGGCGAAAATTCTGCCCTCAAAGCGTTGGAAATTGCCCAAATGCTACTCGCTACTGGCGAAGTTGATGCGGTGGTTGTGGGTGCAGTAGATTTAGCCGGTGGTGTAGAAAACGTTTTATTCCGCAGCCAATTTGCCCCAATTAATACGGGTGTCAACACGTTGGGTTATGACCAACAAGCTAATGGCTGGACGGTTGGCGAAGGTGCAGGTGCTGTCGTCCTCAAGCGCTACGAAGCTGCTAAGGAATACAATGAACGCATCTATGCAGTAATTGATGCTATGAGTTTCGCACAAGGTAATTCTACTTTGAGTGACGCTTTGGTAAAACCTGATGCTTCAGCTATCAGCAATGTCTGCAAACAAGCTTTCGAGATGGCGGAGATTCAACCCACAGAGGTTAACTATGTGGAAGTCTTCGGTAGTGGCGTTCCCCAAGAGGATGAAGCCGAAATCACAGGTTTACTACAAGCTTATCCAAAACTAGGCAACGGTTTGCATTGTGCATTGGGCAGCGTCAAAGCCAATATCGGCCACACCTATACAGCATCGGGAATTGCTAGCTTAATCAAAACCGCTCTCTGTCTTTATTACAGGTATATTCCCGCCACTCCCAAATGGTCTGGTGTCAAAACACCGCAAGTATGGGAAGGTAGCCCCTTCTATGTAGCGATGGAATCAAGACCTTGGTTTGTCGATAAAGGCGGCACACGCAGAATAGCAGCAATTAATAGCATGGGTATAGATGGCAGTTACGCCCATTTAATCTTATCGGAAGAACCCAGCCAAGAGGAGCGCGACAACAGATATTTGCAACAAATGCCTTTTCATCTGTTTCCTACCGCAGTTAGCGATCGCTCCACTATACCCGATATCCTAAACCATCTCCAAAAATCCATTGAAGCTAGTTCTTCTTTATCAGCTACCGCTAGCCAAACATTCGCTACTTTTCAACAGCAATCTAATACAAAATACGTCTTATCAATCACAGGACGTAACACAAAAGAACTACTCAAAGAAATTGAATCTGCCCGTAAAGGTGTAAATAATGCCTTTGAGAAAGGAACAGATTGGCAAACACCAATAGGTAGTTATTTCACAGCAAAACCATTGGGTAAAACTGGAGCAGTTGCTTACGTTTATCCCGCCGCAGTCAATTCTTATATCGGGATTGGTCGTACCGTCTTCCGCTTATTTCCTAAAGTCTTCGAGGATTTAAAAAGTAACAATCTCTACAATCGGGCTGCTGATGTTGAAAAGCTAGTTTATCCCAGAAGCTTACCTAAATTGACAACCAGGCAACTAGAAACTCTCGAAAAGCAATTGTTAGATGATTCACTGGCAATGTTTGAAAGTGAAATTGCCTTTGCTAGATACATGACAGCAATTTTCCGAGATGATTTTAAAGTCAAGCCGCAATCTGTATTTGGGTATAGCTTGGGCGAAACTAGTATGATGGTTGCCCAAGGAGTTTGGAGTGATTTTGAGGGTGGAAGTAACACCTTAAACTCATCACCTCTATTTGGCGATAAGTTATCTGGGCCAAAAAATGCTGTGCGTGAACATTGGGGATTAACAGATTCACCAAACAACAATTTTTGGAATACTTATGTTCTCATGGCTACTCCATCTCAAGTTAAAGAATGCCTGAAACAAGAGAATCGCGTCTACTTAACTCAAATCAACACACCAGAAGAAGTATTAATTGCTGGTGATGATGCCGCCTGTAAGAGAGTGATTCAAACTTTAGGTTGTAATTCTTTCCCCGCTCCCTTCGACCATGTGATACATTGTGAGGCGATGCGATCGCAGTTCGAGGAAATCAAGAAGGTAAACAGCTTACCATCACAAAATCTTCCTGGGATTGTGTTTTATTCTGCCGCCGATTATCAACCAGTCGCACTTGAAAGAGATGCGATCGCTCACAATATCGCCAAAGGATTGTGCCAAGAACTTGATTTTCCGCAATTAGTTAATCGTGTCTACGATGATGGTGTGAAAATATTCCTAGAAGCAGGTGCAGGTAGTGTTTGTTCACGATGGATTGATAAAATCCTCGGCAACAAAGAACATATCACAGTCTCTCTAAATCGTAGAGGGATGGATGACCATGCTTCGATGGTCAAAGCATTAGCAAAACTACTCAGTCATCAGGTGAACGTGGATTTATCACCGTTGTACAACAAAGCTCAAGAAACTGCTAATTCAAGTAAAGCAACATTGAGAACAGTTACCTTGGGTGGGAAAGCGATCGCAGCTACAATTTTGAGCGACGAAAATCTCAAACTGGTTGAAGATTTCGCTGGGCATCTTAGGAGCGATCGCTTTAAAATACAGCATCCAACTATACCTAATCTCCAACAATCTGAAATCACAGATTCTCTTAACACTTCCAACCACATAACCCAACAAGAAAGTCATTCCTCTAACATCTTGCCTCAGCCAGAAGAAGTAAAACCGAAAAATATCATTGATAACGTTTTTGAAACCAGAGAACAATTACAATCTTCTGAGTCAAGCGCAATTAGACAAGCAATTTCTCTTTCTTCGCCACCTGTCATAACTCGAAAAATTAGTAGCATCATCAGCATGTTCGATTTAAATAAGACTCAGTATCAAAAGCTCAATGCTAATAATTCAAAGATAACCAAAGCACACACTGCCTTCTTACAAGCTAGACAAGATTACAGTCAACAAATGAGCGAAATAATTCAATTGCAACTAGCTTGCGCTCAAAACTTGCTTAACGACGAATCTTGACATAAGTCTACATACTTCAACCATCAATAACCTTGGGTAAGGGGAAAGGTGAACTGATAAAAGGAAAATATTTCTTCCCCATTCCCTATTCCCCACTCCCCACTCCCCTTATTTAATAATTGTAATCCGAGGGATAACTGCCGTGACAACCGTAGATACGGTACTAAGTAAACACGATAATGGCCTTAATTTCTCTTCCTGGTCTTATAACAAAAACCAGGTTTGGAAAGGTTCTTTAGAAACTGTATCTTTCGATAAACAAACCATCAAAGATAAATTGATGGTTTTAAATAAACCCTGCTACATCGTGAAAGTTGCCGGAAAAATCGGTGTCACTAATGAGGGTTATTTATCCCCTGGTGATAATGGCACAACAGCACAAGTAGAACTGCTAACATTTGCAGCACCAATCCGCATTCAACAATTTGGAGATCCCAATTTTCTCTCCTCTCATAGAGTAAAATATGCCTACGTTACCGGCGCAATGGCTGGCGGAATTGCTTCTGAAGAAATGGTTATTGCACTAGGAAAAGAACAAATTTTGAGTTCCTTTGGTGCAGGTGGTTTAACTCCAGAACGTTTGGAAGCAGCCATAAATCGCATTCAACAAGCTTTACCTCAAGGCCCCTACGCATTTAATTTAATTCACAGCCCCAACGAACCTGCGATTGAACGCCGGGCCGTGGATTTATATCTCAAATATCAAGTGAGAACAGTAGAAGCATCTGCATTTCTCGACTTGACACCCAACATTGTTTATTACCGTGTTGCTGGATTGGGGTTGAATAGCACCAATCAAATTGAAATCAAAAATAAAATCATTGCCAAAATTTCTCGCCGAGAAGTTGCTACTAAATTTCTGCAACCAGCACCGCCTAGAATAATCAAAGAACTTCTTGAGCAAGGGTTAATTACTGAGTTACAAGCAACTCTTGCAGCTAAAGTTCCGATGGCTGATGATATTACTGTCGAGGCTGATTCTGGAGGACATACAGATAATCGTCCCCTGGTTTGTGTGTTACCTTCTATTATTGCCTTGCGGGATGAAATTCAAGCACAATATCATTACCAAACACCCATTAGAATCGGCGTTGCAGGGGGAATTGGTACACCACAATCAGCATTAGCAGCTTTCATGATGGGTGCTGCTTATATAATGACTGGCTCCATTAATCAGTCATGTGTTGAATCTGGGGCTTGTGAACATACCAAAAAGTTATTAGCCCAAGCTGAAATGGCTGATATGATTATGGCCCCAGCAGCAGATATGTTTGAAATGGGAGTCAAATTACAAGTTCTCAAACGGGGTACAATGTTCCCCATGCGAGCGCAGAAACTATTTGAACTCTATCGCGCTTATGATTCCATTGAAGAGATTCCTTTGGCAGAAAGAGAAAAATTAGAAAAACAAGTTTTTCGCAAAACTATTGCCGAAGTATGGGAAGGAACTGCGGCTTATTTGTCCCAAAAAAATCCTGAGAAACTTGGGAAAGCAGTTAATAATCCTAAACTGAAAATGGCATTGATTTTCCGTTGGTATTTAGGATTATCTTCTCGCTGGTCTAGTTCTGGTGAAAAAGGTAGAGAAGTCGATTATCAAATTTGGTGTGGCCCGGCAATGGGCGGTTTCAATGACTGGGTACGTGGTTCTTACCTGTCTGAACCAAATAATCGTGGTGTAGTTGATGTTGCTAATCAAATTATGACTGGTGCAGCCTTTTTGTATCGTGTTCAAAATTTGAAAATTCAAGGGCTACAAACTTCCGATTATTACAGTCAATATCACCCTGTTCGTTCTACATCATTGTTGGAGATTTAAAAATGACTATAAAACAGTCTTTCACAGCAGACGATATTCAAATATTTTTGGTATCTAACTTAGCTAAATTGCTAGGCGTAGCAACTGATGAAATAGATGTCAAAGAACATTTAGAAAACTATGGGTTGGATTCAGCCCAAGCAATGATTTTAGTAAGTAACTTAGAAAAGTTGCTCGGATTTCAACCTTCTCCATTGCTGCTGTGGCATTACCCAAATATTGAGGCTCTTTCACAGCGTTTAGCTGAAGAAGTACAAGAAGGTTCGCCAGTTCAAGATACAAAGGTAGTAGCCTCTAATGCCAACACTGCACCCACTGTTCTAGATTTAGGTGCTGAGGCTGTTCTTGACCCTACCATCAATCCTGGTGCTGCATCTAATGTGCTTATGGGTGAACCCAAGAACATCTTTTTAACTGGAGGAACAGGCTTTTTAGGAGCTTTCATCATCCGAGAATTGCTACAAGAAACCAATGCGGATATCTATTGTTTAGTGCGTGCTGCTAATGCCGAAGAAGGCAAAAGCAAACTCCAAAAAAATCTACAACAGTATGCAATTTGGCAAGAAGAATTTAGCTCCAGAATTATTCCGATTGTCGGTGATTTATCTCAGCCTTTGTTAGGTATTGGTTCGGAACAGTTTCAAATTTTAGCTGCCAATATTGACACTATATATCATAGTGCTGCTTTGTTGAATTATGTTTTCCCATACTCAGCACTAAAAGCAGCCAATGTTTTAGGCACGCAAGAGGTTTTGAGATTGGCTTGTCAAGTTAAAGTCAAGCCTGTACATTACGTTTCTAGTGTGGCTGTTTTTGAATCCACTGCTTATGCTGGTAAGGTTGTTAAAGAACAGGATGAATTCAATCATTGGGAAGGAATTTATCTTGGTTACTCACAAACTAAATGGGTAGCTGAAAAGTTAGTTAAAATTGCTCGTGACCGTGGGCTTCCTGTAACTATCCACAGACCACCACTGATTTCAGGTGATAGCAAAACAGGCATTTGTAACACACATGACTTTATCAATTTGATGACCAAGGGCTGTCTACAAATGGGATATTTCCCTGATGTAGATTATATGTTGGATATGTCACCTGTTGACTATGTAAGTAAAGCGATCGTTTATCTATCACGCCAAAAAGAATCCATAGGTAAAGCTTTCAATTTACAACATCCCCAACCCGCCGCTTTAAAAATGCTAGTTGAGTGGATACGCTCATTTGGTTATTCAGTTGAAATGATTCCTTACGAAAAATGGCAATCAGAGTTAATCAATAATGTGACATCTGCTGATAATCCTTTATACACTCTGCGACCATTTTTACTAGAACGCTGGTCTGATGAACAACTGACTATTCCTGATTTGTACTTGCAAGCTAGAAGACCTAACATTAGCTGTCAAGATACTCTCCATGCACTAGCAGGCAGTTCTATTATTTGTCCTCCAATTGACTCTCAATTGTTTATGACTTACACCGCCTACTTGATTCAAACCGGCTTCTTAAATATCGCTTAATAATTCACAACTTGTGTAGGATGTTTGGCTGTGATTTTAGGCACTTAGAGATGCCCCCTTAAAAAAGGAGAAGTTGAGTCAAAGTCCCCCTTTTTAAGGGGAACTTAGGAGGATCTCTAAGCTTAGGAACTAACGCACTATCCCAGATAATTCGGTGTGTTACGGCTGACGTAACACACTTTACAAAATAATTTGATTTAGTCCATTTTTTAAAACTCAGTACTACTGAATAGCCAATATTTCAGATGCCAGCAACAACTCATACACTAACAGCGGCAATAAAGTTGCCCTGTTTTTTTATGCTCAATCATGTAAATTTTTAGGGTTCACCCCTTGACAGAAGAAATTGAGGATAGAATGGTTAGTGTTGGGCATAAAAGTTTGATTTTACCTGCTGGGTGCTGTGATTAATCAAAAGCCAGCGCTAGTAGTTTGAAATAACCGAACTTCTTTAATGCTCCACTTATTCGATGTATAAGTCCTAAATTTACGTTTGGACTGCTACATTTATCGAACCGATCACACAAGCATTTGAAAGGGTAATAACTCAAGACATTTATTGTCGGTTGAGATATTACGCGTACTTAATTGTAGAACGAAAACTACTGTAAATGCAACGCAGCTTCATCAAGTTGAATTCACCAATATTCTTACATGAACACAACACATCAAACTCAGAGCAAAAAAACTGCTCTTATTACTGGAGCAGCCGGTGGTATTGGCTACGAATTAGCATGTATTTTTGCTGCTCATGATTACAATCTGGTCTTAGTAGACAGAAACGGGTTAAAGCTTGTAGAAATTGCAGCTAAATTTCAAGAAGAATTCGGAAATCTTGCCAAAACTATTGTTAAGGATTTATCTATATCAACAGCTCCTGAAGAAATTTTCACGGAGTTGCAACTCGCCGATATTAATGTTGATGTGCTAGTCAATAATGCTGGATTTGGTATCTATGGATTATTTCACGAAACAGACCTAGCTGCTGAATTAGAAATGTTACAGGTAAATTTGGTGTGCCTCACCCATTTAACCAAGCTATTTGTAAAGCACATGGTAAAGCAAGGTGAAGGAAAAATATTAAATGTTTCCTCGGCTGCTGCTTTTCAACCAGGCCCTTTGATGGCGGTTTATTTTGCTACCAAAGCTTATATCTTATCTTTTTCTGAAGCGATCGCTAATGAATTAGAAGGTACAGGTGTCACTGTGACAGTTCTTTGCCCAGGCTCAACTGCATCTGCCTTTCATGAAAGAACCGGAATGGCTGACTCTAAGTTGCTCAAGGGTAAGAGGATGATGGATGCACAAACAGTAGCCGAAATTGGTTTTCGGGCCTTAATGAAGGGCAAAACTATTGCGATTCCTGGGTTTATGAATAAACTACTTGCAAAAAGCGTCAGATTTGTACCCAGAAACCTGGTGACAAAAATTGTGAGGAATATGCAGGAAGATAAATAAGCAGGGGGAGCAGAGGAAGAATAATTAACTTAATTAATGACTAATGGCTAGGATTAGTACTGCCAACACTTCAAATCCCAGCCTAAATTCGCCACTGCAACAGCAGCAACATAATTGTTAGCAGGTATTAATTCAAAAAGACTCCAGTCTTCAGTTCTCTGTAACTTGGCTGGTTCTGTGGGAGTCAGCGATACTTCAATTTGCTCTAACTGAGCTAGTCCGTCTCCAGTTGCTTTTAAATAAGCTTCCTTACAAGTCCAGTAACGGAAAAATACCTCTTGCTGTTGGTTTGCAGATAGCGATCGCAACATCTCATATTCTCTCGGTAAAAAGAACCGTTTGGCAAGAGCTTCTAAATCAGACATCGGGCGAATATATTCTAGGTCTACACCAATTGGGCGGGTACAATTCACCGCAAACAAACCCAACCCTTGGGAATGAGACAAGTTAAACGCTAGTCCACTGTCGGCAAATGTATCTGCTAATACTGGTTTGCCACGCTGTTGATAATTAAACTGCACTTGTGACGGCTGAATACCTAAATAGCGACCTAATATTGTTCGCAGGATACCACGACCAGCAATGAAACGTTGTCGATGTTCCTGAAAATAGAACCGTTCAGCACGAGCCGTTTCGTCACTAGAAAGAGTTGCTGCTAAATTTTGCAGCTGTAGTTCTGGTTGGTCAAGTTCTATACGCCAGACATGAATCTCATCTGGTAACAAAGTGAAATCTATCGGTGCAGGTAGCCAGAAATTCATAATAATTCGTAATTCGTAATACTTCGACTTCTCTACGAGACGCTACGCGTTAGCGGAGCTTTCGCTTTAGCGATACGTTCAGTACAAGTTCGTAATTCGTAATTCAGATTTTATTTGGGTTTTCTTCTTTTTAAGTGACTGCGCTTGTTTTTCCTAAAATGAATCTGCCAGAGGAGTTGTTAAACGTTAAGTCGCGCTGTAAACATAACTACAGGTAGCTGTGAGCGCTTTCCCTGACTAATATGCTGATTTATTACTCTACATATAAGTGCCGTTTTTCTTACTTTAGATGTACGAACTTTAACTCCAGGTTAAATCCTCTGAAAGAGAATACGTTAAAACCCTTGACAGAGAATAACAAATTTTCTTTTGGCTAAAACATTAGCTATTACAGTGTTACTCCAAGGAATTACGAGGAATGTCTGCAAGTGTTTTACCAGTACCTAAGTTTTGTAAAGGTCAGATAGTAAGTTTTGTGGGTGGGGAAGGCGTCATAAAGAACTACCGATTTGAGTCAAGTATCTGGGAATATTTGGTGGAAATGCCTATGGGGCCAAAGCCAGAAATGGGTCGGTTTGGTTATGAAACCATGATTTGGCTATCTGAAGTAGATATCTCTTCACTTGTAAATCATTTTTCTGGCGAAATGTTAAATCTGCAACAAAAAAGCCTTGCCAAAGCTTGTTAAAAATCTATTAGAACTATTTTTTTACAAAATATCGTGAGGATGAATGATTGTTAATTTGGAGTACCTTGCCTTTTTTGTACTGCTACTGGCAGCGCTGCTATTAGCAATTAAGGAAATGAGCGTTGCTTTGGATGAAGTAGATGTTGAGCGGTTTACTCTTTGGACAGGTGTTGCTTCTGTTATCGCTGGTTTACCAATAATATTGTGGTAGCTTCTGAGTCGATGCCATCCTCTCTATTGCAATAGTTTATTTAGGATAAGTAGTGAAAACAAGCTAGTTTGTTCACTTTTTTAGGCTTCCAAACAATACGATTGCATCCGTTGAGTAACCTAGCGGCTAAAATATTGTCTCGTCTACTACTCTCTTCGCTTTTCCTCTAACCATTGTAAAACCCGATTCCATGCCCACCAAGCGTCAGGGTCTTGTATTTGGCGCTGGCACTTTTTACTACTCAAGTAGCCAACATGGCCGCCGTACTGAGTGAGAAACAAATCTATTACGGAATTGCGATCGCACGCTTCTTCTAATTCCGGTATGATACTTGGGTCAAAAAGTGGGTCATCAGCAGCATATAGAATCAAAGTCGGTTTCGAGATTTGCGGCAATATTTGTAAAGCACTACTAGCTTGGTAATATGCCTCTACAGAAGAAAAACCTAGTCGGTTAATTACCAATTCATTATCAAAACCCCAAATACTGTTCGCCCGTTCAATTGCTTCTGGGTCAATACTTCCAGGATGGGCATCATGGATTCGCCATGCCAGTTTTTTTAAATTCTGGGCAATTCCCGATTCCAAATATCTGCCGAAGGGCTTTGTAACTAGATAAGATAGCGATCGCTCCGAATCCAAACTCGGACAAATTACCATACCACCGCCAATATCGCTATCTTCTAATCCTAAATCTTCATGCTCCCTAATGACCTCACCGGCAACCTTCACCGCCCATAACGCCAATTGCCCTCCTAAAGAATACCCTGTAAACCAAAATTTCCCAGGACATCCCATTGCCTTAGCAGCAGCAGCGATGCGAACAAAATCTTCCCCCTCATACAAACCATCAGAAGTTAGAGTCGGGGACAATTCGGCTGTTTTCCCGTGGGCCCGCCAGTCAAATAACACCACAGCGTAGCCTTGAGCGTAAGCTTTACGCGCTAGCACCCTCAAATACCATTCCGTCTCTAACTCTCCAGTAATGCCATAAGTACCAATAATCGTGCTATGAGCATTTTCCGGGATGGCAACCAAGCCAAAAATTGGCACACCTTGGCCACCAACAAAGATTTTCTCGTGATAAGACGGTTCTGGGTCTTTAGTAGTACTTTGCCAGTGACGTTTTCCCCACAAAGCGGTGTATACAGTCATCATTAGACCGTTTTGTAAAAACCAAGACGGATTGTAGGGCGGAGTATAACACATCATAGACTATAAGGTTTCATGTAATTGAGTCTTGATTTCACAGTCATTTAATCTTAATATTTATGTAAGATTTAAAGCTTTTTAGAATCGATTGAAAAATCTTTGTATCTATCAAAGGTTGTTAATTATCCTTAATAAGTAGTAATAATTTTTAAGAATGCCGAGGATTCTTGTCATAGACGATGACCCAGCGATTTCAGAACTAGTTGCCGTCAACTTGGAAATGGCTGGCTACGATGTTAGTCAAGCTGAAGACGGCATCAAAGGTCAAGCGCTGGCTCTCCAGCTGCAACCAGACTTGATCATGCTCGATTTAATGTTGCCCAGAGTAGATGGGTTTACCGTTTGCCAACGCCTGCGCCGAGACGATCGCACCTCTGAGATTCCCGTGTTAATGTTGACGGCTATGAGCCAAACTCAGAACAAGGTGGAAGGCTTCAACGCTGGCGCAGATGACTACCTCACCAAACCTTTTGAAGTTGAAGAACTGCTAGCGCGAGTGCGGGCACTTTTGCGGCGTACCGACCGGATTCCCCAAGCAGCAAAGCATAGTGAAATTCTCAACTATGGCTCACTCACCCTCGTTCCCGAAAGATTTGAGGCAATATGGTTCAATGAGACGGTGAAATTGACTCACTTGGAATTTGAGTTACTTCACTGCTTATTGCAACGCCACGGTCAAACAGTTTCTCCCAGCGAAATCCTCAGAGAAGTTTGGGGTTACGATCCTGATGATGACATAGAAACGATTCGAGTGCATATTCGCCACTTGAGAACCAAGCTAGAACCAGATCCCCGCCACCCCCGCTATATAAAGACAGTATATGGTGCTGGATACTGTCTTGAATTACCCGGTGTACCTCCAGCAAATGAAGGGGTTTCGGTAACAGTTGTTGAATAAAATCACGCTAAATTCTCTTAACTATCTAAATTCCCTTGAACTTTGCGATGACTTAGGTAAGAACTCTCTGAAACTCTTATTCCTTAATGTTTAGTTAAGGTTATTGGTGAGATTTTCCGGTGCTAGAGACGTTGCAATGCAACGTCTCTACAAATGTTGCTACGGTAAAAATAAAGGTCTGAATCACGGATTAAACAGATTTAAAGATTACACCGATTTTTATCTTTCAAGATTATCCAAAAAAATCAGTGACATCCCATAATCCGTAAAATCCGTGATTCAGACATTTTCCGATAAAATCCATGTTCAAATGTTCACCTCACTAAACGCTTAAACGTCATACTCTTACTTCCAAAATTAATCAACAAACCAACCTCCAACTTATAAACCTTCAGATAATTTAAAGCCTGAGCCAAATGCACATCCTCAAGCTGAATAACAGCCTTTAACTCAACCAGAACCTTTCCCTCAACCACAAAATCAGCCCTACGAGTTCCAATGGGTTTTTCCAAATCCTTATAAAAAATATGTTGCTCAATTTCACGCGCAAACCCCAGCCCTACTTGACTCATCTCATAAGCCAAAGCCCTTTGATAAATCACCTCTTGAAACCCATTACCCAAAAACTTATGTACCTCAAAACTAGCCCCGATAATTTTCTGAGTAATATCAGCATATTTTAAACCCTCCATACAACATACCCATATAAATAGCTAAAATAATCTTGAACACGGATTAAACAGATTTAAAGATTACACCGATTTTTACCTTTCAAGATTATCCAAAAAAATCAGTGACATCCCATAATCTGTAAAATCCGTCATTCAGACATTTTCCGATGTCGTTGTTAGCGACTTCGACCCCTTTAGCTAGAAACGAGTTTTAGAAATCCTGTTCGCAGAACTGAATAAGAAGATTGCAGAAAACGTCACCGCCGTGTCGAACCTCAGCCAAATACCCGATTTCACGCAATTCGAGTTACTTGCTGATTCACACGGGGACGACCAAAGCGTTCCCAAGCACTCCCTCCTCGCAGAAACAATTCTAAAAAGCGCAATGGTTCTCCTGAATCGCCTCTTGACCAACCGGAACTACCAGGAGCAAAGGCTAAAGTTCCTTCAGACACCTTGAAGCTGCCATCAGAATATACTGCATCACTCACCACATCTCCAATTCGGATCACGATCTTGCTTTGAGGCTCTAAATTCAGTGTATGCGCCCCAATAGTTGTTTTAATGTTGCCGTAACCATCAATCCAGGCAATTCGATCTGGTGGAACATCTGGGATTTGCTCACTCTTAAGGATATCTCCTAGAAGGCTAAAATCTTCATTTATAATCGCAGCCGCAGCCGGAGGAAAGACATCCCGTGAGCGAAACTGCGAACCACCACGAGCAACGTTGACCACTCGCAACTCCTTTGTATAGTCTTTGATAAAGGAGAGCGTGTAGCCTGCATTTACACCCACTACTTTTACACCATTGGATAAAAGAGCGTAAGTTAGTCCTTCACCTTCATTATCCCGACGAGCTTCAGGATCATCCTGACGAGGCGCACAGTTATGATAAATTAGGCGATCGCTATTTCCTGGGTTGAGTCCTAATTGGGCAATCCAAAATCCTGTTGCCAAGGTACTGAATGCCGGAACCGAAAGCAAATGAATTTGGGCATCGGGAGAAGCCATCAGCAGACGTTGTGTGACTTCTGTAAATGCCGGATCTCCTGTACCGTAGTCTGCAATGACGCAGATAAACATTCAGCTCCTCCTTTTAATGGGTGTAATTTGCAATCAATGGTTAGACAATAGGTGGCCTTAAAAGGCTCCAGTGAACCTGCCTCATCAGCAGTCTAAATGTGATCTCAACTATATGCAAGATTTCTAGATAACATTGAGCGCAATTTTCCGGTAAAAAGATGCTGGAACCATGCAACTTAGTTAATTACATCAGTCATCATGTGATTACAGAGTGAAATGAACAAACAACTGTTCAATTCACCTTATTAGTAACTTTGAAGCCTTAGTCAACGCAATGAAAACAATCAGTTCACTTTTTAGCGAAGAACGCAACCAACTTCAGACAGATATTGATAACACAACCGACATTGAGGAGATAGTTAAGTTGGTTCAGAATCGACTTGATAATCTCGAAAGAATTTACATTGAAAAACTTAATTTGGCTCAAGTTCGTCTGGCTTCATTTTTCCTAGATACGCTGCGACAGTCCATCGCCGCTATCGCTGCGGCAAACTATTCTCAAATTGCTCCAACAGAACAAAGGCAATTTACTAACCCAAGCACAAAGTTTTTTTCCAGCAGATTAATCCTAAAACTGCTAAAAGGACTAATTTATATAGGCATTTTAGGTTCGTTGTTCTCTTTAACTAAAACTACCCCAGGTGCATGGATGGCTATCTTACTAACCTCTATACTTCTAGGGGTAGAAGTTGTGCTTCAACTTGAGTTAAAGAGCAAGCAAAATTCTATGTCTTCAGAGCTATTGGAATTACCTAAACCTATGCTTCGGGTTGATAGCAAAGTATTTTTAGATCATCTTGGCGATGCTCTCAACACTATCGACCTAGCAGTAGCTAGAGTAGAAGAATGGAATAAACATGAAAGCGACTTAGCAATAGAAGAACTGCCAGAGTTATTAAATTTTCTGCAAAGGCTAATGGGCGCATCAAAACTTGATAAACCCCAAATGGCTTATGAACTTGCAAAACTTCTGCCACAGATTTTAATGTCTCAGGGAATTAACGCTCAAATTTACCGACCAAATGACCCGCATAGCGATCGCGGATATTTTGACTTTGAGCCAAGCATCGACCCCGATACCAAAGATCACGTAACTCTAACTCCGGCTCTGTTGAAAGGCGATCGCTTGATTCGGCGCGGTAGGGTAATTGAGCCAGCATATTCCTCTGCTAGAGAATAATAGACAATAAGGGTATGGAAATTTTAGAAACAATCGGTTTTGATTTGGGGCACGGTGAAACGGCTGTAGCTAAAGCGATCGTGGAAAGCATCGACCCCCCCCAGATGCTGGAGATTAATAACAAGAAGAACCAAATTACAGCCCTTGGTTGGCATCCTAAACTCGGTTATCTTGTCGGCGAACAAGCATTAATTCAAGCTGGCGTTACCCAACTGACAATTTCATTCAAGCAAAAACCCAACAACGATCCCAAATATCGGGAAACAATTAGTACTTTTGTAGCAACCTACTACCGACTTTTGAAAGAAAGCAAACAACTTGAAGGTGAGGGAAGTAGCTATTTTTACATAGGTTGTCCTTCAGGATGGTCAGTTAGCGATCGCACCGAATACCAAAAGCTACTTCAAGAAGCTGGCATTCCCCAACTAAATGTTGTACCCGAATCGCGGGCTGCTTTCATGCAAGCCAAGGAAGCCGGGAAGCTGGAGTATGACAAACTTGTTGCATCGGTGCTAATTGTCGATATTGGTTCTTCAACCACAGATTTTACTCTGGTTAAGAGCTTAGAAGAGATACCCATAGATTTCGGGAGTAATACTTTAGGTGCATCTCTAATTGACAAAGCTATTTTTGCCCGGACTCTCGCCAACCACGAACAAAAAGCATTACTCGAAAAAGTATTTCAGGAATATCCGCATCACCAAGCTCGTTGTGAACTTGCTTGTCGCAAAGCTAAAGAAGATTACTTTTCTAATGAACAGCTATACAGCGATCCTGAATCCTTTGCGCGTGGCTTCGAGTCAATTAACGAACAGATTTATTTTATTCCCCAAGTCAATAAATTGATGATGGAGGAAATTTTAAACCAGCCCTTACCGGAACTGGGGCATCATAGTTGGATGCGATCGTTTAGCGACTCTTTAACCGAGGCGAAAGAAAAGCTAGAAAAACTTGGAATCGTGCCGAAACTTCTGCTGATGACTGGCGGTGCATCTCGCATGAAGTTTACCCACTTGCTTTGTCAGGAAATGTTTCCCGAACCAGAAACGCTGCTTCGCCCTGATCCAGAACCGGAACGGTGCATTGCACTGGGATTAGCACGAGTAGGACGATGGGATCTGCGTGCTGCTGCTTTTAAGGAAGAAGTCAACAAACTATTTACCTCGAATACGCTCAAAGGTTTGATTGAAAGGCATATCCCACAGTTAATCGAATCATTAACTAATCCTTTGACAGACGGCTTGCTCGTCAACGCAGTTAAACCAGCTTTAAAAGATTGGCAAAAAAACAAAATACGGACTTTAGCAGATTTGGAAACAGCTTTGATCGGTCGTGCAGAACAGTGGCTCAAAAGCGAACGCGCTGTGCAGATAATTAATCATCAATGCGCTTCTTGGTTTAGCAATAAAATCCAACCCGATTTAGCCGCACAAACCGATCCAATCTGTCGAAGGTTTCAGATACCTAGAAGCAGCTTAAGGTTCGAGGATAGTATTGACCCAAATTTTGTTAACCCAGAGTTACGGATTGGAGATGCTATCTTAGCTGAGACAGTGGGCTTTATTGTCAATGTAGTAATTGGTGGAGGCACTGTAGCTAGCATTATCACTCTTATACTCACTGGACATTTAACCTGGCCTATTGCATTAGTATATGGGGCTTCGGTTATGGCCGCAGGAATGGAGCTAAATCGCAAGAGTGTTCAAGAAGTAATCAAGACAAATGTGGATGTACCTAGTTGGGTTCGTTCTAGTTTTTTGAGTGATAAAAAAATCGATGATATGTGTGAGCAAATAAAGCCTGACTTAGAGAAAGTTCTTCAAGAACAATTGACAGCAGATCAAGAGGCTTTTGATAAACTGATTAGCAAAGTTGAGCAAGGGCTTCAAAAAACCCTTTCTACCAAGGTTCAATCTTGCATAATTCTGATCCAATAGCGGTGATATGTAGGATTAGGAAGCTTTAGAAAAGAGAGAAAGTCCCATTTAAGTTTAATTATTGAGCTACAAGATGAACAATTATGTTATCTAAATTTTCTGTTTTACAGTGAATTAAATATGTAACCTGCTCAGAAGTCAATGATTCAAACAATAGTTGTCTTTATCATTATTGGGCTGATTCTCACCGGGATTTTAATCAATCCTGTTCTAGTAAAAAGGCGAAGAAACCGTCTCAAACACCGTCCTTTTCCCCCACTGTGGAATGCAATTATTGAGAATAATCTTCCTATTTATCTGTGTCTCTCTCCCAATGAGATCAGACGACTTCAGGGACATATTCAAGTATTCTTAGCAGAAAAGCAATTTATTGGCTGTAGAGGATTAGAGGTGACGGAGGAAATGAAACTGACCCTTGCTGCGATCGCCTGTTTACTCCTATTAAATGAACGTGGGCAGTACTTCCCCAGACTTCGTTCAATTCTGGTGTATCCCAACGCTTATTTTGTTAAGGAAACGACTGCCATTGGAAATTATGTTGTTGAAGAAAGGCGTGTGGCAAGACTGGGTGAATCCTGGAGAAATGACCAAGTAGTACTGTCTTGGGAACAGGTGAAACAAGACATTAATAACTGGGAAGATGGACATAACGTTGTGCTTCATGAATTCGCCCATCAGTTGGATCAAGAAGATGGTAAAGCTGAAGGAGTTCCTATACTGCAAAAAAACTCAGACTATACTATATGGGCGAAGGTGATGACAGAAGAATATCAGCAACTTTGTAATGATGTTCTACAAGGCGTAAAGACGGTAATGGATAGCTATGGTGCAACGAATCCCGCAGAATTTTTTGCCGTAGCGACTGAGACATTCTTTGAGAAACCACAACAATTGCTGTCTAAGCATCCGGCACTTTATGAGCAACTGCAACGTTATTATCAATTAGATCCTGTGCAATGGGCTTAAACGCACCATCTACGACCATGAGCTACCAGATATAACCTCAGCTTCAAACTGCATAAGTCGGAATACTAATAAAAACATAAATCCTTGAATTATGCATAAAAAAGAAGTTTCAAAACCTTGAATTACTAGATTTAATTTCAGAATATTGAAGTGGAGTTAGGCAATATACTAATTTTGATCGCTGATACAAGCTTGCCCAGCCGGGTGGTAAAGTTAGACAACGCTACTTCAACCAGTTGATTCAGCCGCAAGGGATTGTATGACCTCAAAAACGGCGGGCGCTGCACTTATGGAGCAGGGCAAAAAGAAATTTAAGACAGGAGTTAAATGGTTAGCCTGGTCAGGAGTTTTGGCTTCGGTTAGCGCCGGGGGCTGGCTAGTTTATGTCCATCAAAATCGACCAGCAGAGTCGGCACAGCAGCCTGTTGTCACCGTAGAACGCGGCAACATTGAAACCTCAATTAATGAGAGCGGTATCCTTGAACTGCGTGGTCAACAAACGCTTAAGTCTCCAGCAGAAGGCGCTGTCGATCGCGTGCTAGTACGGCTTGGCGATCAGGTAAAATCTGGTCAGCCACTGATTATTCTGCGTAACCCCGACCGACAAACTATCCTCACCAACCAGCAGTTGCAGATTGAAAAACAGCAACTCACTCTGGCAAGTAACCGCCAAAAAGTTGTTGAAGCCGAGGAAAAGCTAAAAGCAGCTAAACGGGAAAACCAGACAAACAAGCAATTCCAGATTCAAAAACAGAAACTTACTCTAGAAAGTAACCACCAAAAACTTGTCGAAGCTGAGGAAGACCTAAAAGCCGAGGAAAGGAAACTCCAGGAGCTTGAGGCTCTGGATAAAAGGGGCTTCATTGCCAAAAATGAACTTCGCACACAGGAGGAACAGGTTCGCCGCGCAAAATCTGCCGCAGTGCAGGCTCAGTTAAGCGTTAACACCGATATCATCGAACTCCAGAACCTTCAGATTGAGCTACAAAATACGCAACAGCAAACGCGGAACAAAATTATGGAGGCTCAATCTGCACTGCGAGAGGCTCAGTTAGCTGTCAGCACTGATACCCGTGAACTCCAGCGCCTTCAGCTTGAACTCCAAAAAATCCAGCAGCAACTTCAGAATAATCTCTTGACTGCGCCTATTAATGGTAAAGTTCTCGACATCAAAGTTAAGGATGGGGAAGGGGTTCAGGTACGTACTGACATGCTTACCTTGGGCGACCCCACCGAAGAACTGGTGTCGCTCCAGCTTTCCACCCTGAATGCGGCTAAAGTCCGAGTCAACCAATTAGCCCGTATTAGCGTTATCGGCCCTAATGCTCAGTCATTTGAGGGAAGGGTGCAAAGTTTGTCTCCTATAGCAACCACTTCTTCTGGGAACGAAAGCCAAAGCAGTAGCCAACAACCAGGACAAGCAACGGTATCTGCAAAAGTGCGGCTTAATACCGCTTCTGGCAAACTGATTCCAGGCAGCCAGGTAAATGTCGAGATTATTTTGCAACAACGGCAGAATGTGGTGGTTTTGGACACGGAAGCGATTGTGCGCTCTGAAGAGAAGCCCTATGTATTGGTGCGGGATAGACAAGGTAAGGCTCAGAAAAAAAATATCAGTTTAGGGCTAGAAGGGTTGACTAATGTGGAAGTCACCTCTGGTCTGCGCCCTGGCGATCAAGTGGTGCTGCCCGTAGCTGATTCCAAATCGGAATCAGGAACGCCGAGCGCTCCCGAAGACAATTCGACTGAAACTAAAAGCGAATAGCAATGAGTCTCAAATCTTTTGACCTACTAGCTCTTACTTGCCGCTCTCTGAGTGGCAACGCTCTGCGTTCCACCCTAACCACTTTGGGCGTTTTCATGGGTGTAGCTGCGGTAACAGCAACGCTTCAGGTTGGCAGCATTAGTAGGGCAGTGATTGCCCGTCAAATGGCAGAGCGAGATGCCCCTCAGGTCATAATATTCCCAGAGTCCCAACTTCTTCGGCTAGAAGATATGAAATTCTTGCAAAAACGGCTCTTGGGCTTGCAAGCAATCAGTGCCTCCAGTTCTTCAACTTCTTCTCAAACATTTTTTCAAGATCGGGAGGCGAAAAATCCTTCGATGTTGGGTGTTTCCCAAAACTTCTTGCTCACATCTGGTAAGCAATTAGTGAAGGGACGCTTTTTCACAAAAGCAGATTTTGCCAGCTATAGACCTGTGGTGGTAATTGATCAATTTCTGGCGGACAAACTTTTCAAAGGTCAAAAGCCAACGGGTAAGCGCATTTATGCTGATCACCAATCCTATATCGTTGTGGGGGTGGTAAAGACTAATCCCGGTAACAACGAGGCACCTGAAGGTGAGCTACTGATACCGATGTCGGTTTTCAACGCTTTAATGGGTAGCCAGGATATTGGAACTATTTGGATGCGCCCCCGCAAACTCGAAGACCTGAAAAACTTAGAAGAACAGACAAAAAAACTGTTGGAGCAACGCTTTCCAAGTCAAAAATTTTATGTTGCTAACAATGTTGAAGACATCCTGGAGCAACAGAAAACCCTTGAATCCGTTTCAATGGCACTGGCAGCAGTGGGAGTAATCTCTCTATTGGTGGGTGGTGTCGGCATTGCCAATATTACCATCGCAACTGTAGCGGAGCGTACTTCTGAAATTGGTCTGAAGCTGGCGATCGGGGCAACAAAGCAGGACATCATGTTTCAGTTCATTCTCGAAGCGGCGGTTTTGAGTTTATTGGGGGGAACTGTAGCGATCGCCTCGGTGCATGGGTTGACGTTGGTGGTTGTCGGTACTTTTGATTTGCCCTACAAATTTGAGAGCAGTACAGCCGCCTTGTCCTTAGGGTCGGCGCTGCTGGTGGGAGTGGGCGCTGGTTTTCTCCCGGCTCTCCGCGCTAGTCAGCTAAATCCTGTTACAGCTTTGCGAACTCAATAAATTAATAATGGAAAATGGAAACATAACTAAAGTAGTTATGTTTATAAAATCACTGTATAAGCTTGATTTTACAGGCATGAACCTACGAAAATTGTATTATATAAAGTATCAACAGCTTAGTTCCACCGAAAAAAGTAGGTGAAGGAAGATTATAACTAAACCTACATTTTGTTGATGGACAACCCGTTATCGTATCCTTTGTTACTGCTAAACTCGACTTTATCCATTTTTGAGTAACGCTCAAGCTGACGCTGAAACCTTCGTGGGTCGGTAATTTTACTTTTTTAGCTTCATCGATAATCTGTGACGTGGAAAAAGTATTTGCCAAAAAGCCAGGGTTTTTGACGGATATAGGACTTACGCAAAACTATACGATGTAGAGGCAATTCATGAATTGCTCCTACGAGAAAATAAGGGTTTCGGCTATTGTTTGCGTAAGTCCTGGGATAAAGAAAACCGAGTTCTTAATTTTGGATAAAGTCGAGCTAAGACTGGGCATTATAAGTATCGTGAGATTAAATATTTAATCTCTGTGGATTCCGGTAAGGTTAACGAATGCTCTCAGCCCATAATACATTTTCGCTGCATAGTCCAAACAACTGTATCGTAATGGGTTAAAACGTGAGCGGTTTGTGGTGCACCATTTTTTCGCATCAGTGAAAAGTTTTGTGTCACAACGGTCCCACGCTTGCTGGTTGCTGCCAGCTCTTGCGCCACAAGCATCATGATTGGTGCACGCTTCATGGAAGTTATAAACACCAGGTAAACTGTCAGGAAACCATGAACATTCACCATCTCCGACGTTCTTATGACTGGCGAACACTGGCATAGATGTTTGTAGGACAAGTCCACTTGTGGCTACAAAGACCGCCCCTAATATCACATGGGCAATTCTCTTCTTGGTCGTGAGAGTTATGCTGCTCGCTGTCTTGGTACTATCCTCTACTGAGGTGCCATAAATTGTATTTATCTTGGTCATAAACACATCCTTTTCCATTTTGGGATTTACGCATTGAGAGAATGAAAACAATCTGCATCTTAATTTTGTTGGTGCAGTAATTTAAACTTGAAAGTTAATTCAAACTCTGACAAAAGTTTGGGGTTTGCTCTCTTCAGAGTGTAGGGTTAGTTATAGTTTTTGTTCACCTACTTTTTTCAAGTAGAACTAAGCTGTTAACGCTGAATCTACCTAATTCAATTTTTATATGAATCCATCTAGGAAATCAAGGCGATGCAGCTTGTTTATAAAACATAACTACAGTAATTATGTTTTGATTATGTTAAATTTTGAAACGTCCCAGAGCATTTGTAATGCTGAATAGTAATACCAATTCTCTTTAATATGGCAACATATCAGAACCTCCCAGACTCCTTCACTTAGAGAGTCTGGGAGATTCTGATATAGGAAACATTTGGAGAAATGGGATAAAATTTCTACGGCTTCCTGCTTTCTTTAAAACTTGGTTGTTAATAAATCTATAATCTTTTGCGCTCAAAACTAAAGCACTTTTGTTTCCGAAATTTACACAAAAGGTAAGTAAGCAGTGTAGGGTAAAATCAGGACTAGTATTTCAGACAACAACAATGGGTTTTACTAAAGGTAAACTACTGCCCGATGCAACTTACAAATCTGAGAATGCCAACCTGACAGTGCCGGTGGTGTCTAATGATTTGATACCAAGTTGCGGCTCAATTACCTCACCCTGCCACGGCATCCCTCTACGAGCGTAAGGAGAGGAGATGGAGGTGAGGTGTAAGTCATGAACGCAACGTGCGATGGCTTTATCTAAACAGCGCCGAAAATCAATCTCAATCCAAATTAGGCGAGCAGAACAATCTACCAAATTAATCTCGTCATGCAGAAGCTACCTAACCAAGATTCTCAACCTCAAAACCAACTTTATCTATCTTTGCGATCGCTCAACTTATTCTTACTTAATGCGGTCGTTGTTTCAACTGTTATTCTGGGTACAACTCGCATTCTCACCCAGATTTTTAAGTACCCAAAGATATTCACACCTGCTGTTGGCGTTGAGACAGTAGTCAAATCGCAAATCGTTAGCGAAGGCAAAGGCAATCAGCCAATTAGTAAGGACAGAAAAACGCGATCGCATCCAACAGACCAAGAACGCCAACAGTTAACAAACAGCGCAAAACCTATACTTGACGCTTCAAAAATAGCCAGCACACTTGTAGCTGATTTGCAACCACAGAGCCAAAAAAACCAGCAGATTCTTAACAACCAGATGCGATCGCCAGCAGCGCAATATCCTGATAGGCGATCGCTCTTAACCTTCAACTTAATAAATGATAAGCAGCCGCCGCAGGACTTGGTTAGAGCGCCATCTCAAAGCGTCTCCAAAGAAGCATCGCCTATCAACTTTCAGTTAACGACTGATACGCAAGTCCAGCAAACCCAAGCAGCAGCGCTAATTCCTCAGAATCAATTTCCAAAAGCCGAAAAAAAGGCTGAAAATAGTCTCAAACAAAATCAACAGGAATCATTACAGAATGCAGGTACAGTTGCACTGAAGCTTTCTGATATTGTTGCGTTGGCTTTGCAAAACAACAGAACTATTAAAAACTCATATCTCGAAAGAATAGCTCAAAGACAAGACCTAGCAGTGGCAGAAGATAAATTTGCTCCCGATTTTACACCCACCCTGTCAATGTCGATGGCATCATCCGGGTCTAGTGCAACCACAACTACTAATGAAGCAGGCCTTGAGGCAAAAATGAAGATTCCCACCGGGGGGGAACTGAGTTTTGGGTTTGCAGGTAACGCTCTAACGCCAAAGATAAGTTTTAATCAACCTCTGTTGAGAGGAGGTGGAGTCAATGTAAACAGAGCTTCAATTAAGACTGCTCGACTCACAGAAAAAAGCAATGTCCTGGGTTTAAAATCGACATTGACCAATACCATTACGGATGCTATTTTGGCATACCGAAATTTACTCCGCGCTCAAGAACGACTGAAAATCGAACAGCTTTCTCTGAAAAGCGCTCAAGAAATTCTAGAAATTAACCAAGCTCTGATTGCTGCGGGTAGGTTAGCACCAGTTGAAATTATCCAAAGCCAGACAGCGATTGCTAACCGACAAGTAAGCTTGGTGGCTGCTCAAAATAGTCTTCAGTCAACAAAATTAGCTTTACTTCAGGTTCTCGATATCGATCAAAATACCAATATTGTGGCAGCAGAAGTTCCCAAAGCATCACCTGTTACTTTAGACCAGAACAAAATAAAGCAATTAGCACTTTTAAATCAGCCGGAATATTTGCAGGCACAGTTAAACCAAGATATAGCTAAACTTAACCTGTTAGAGGCAGAAAATAACAGACGTTGGGACTTAGGTTTGAATATCAGTTATGACAATGCAGGAAACAACGCAACACCAGATGTTAGAGCTGGGCTAACTTTTAGCAAAACATTAGGCGATCTGACAGTGGAACAAACATTTCAGCGTAGCCGAGTCAACCTACTGCAAACGGAAAATAATTTGAACGAGCAGCGTGAAAGCTTAGACATTCAGGTAACAGACGGAATTAGAGATGTTAATTTGAGTTTTAAGCAGGTCGAACTTGCAGGGCAAGCCAGGGAGTCTTCTGAACGACAACTAGAGATAGAAAGAGAAAAACAGAGATTAGGCAGGGGATCTGGAGTTTTCGAGATTGTCAGTCTAGAAAATAGTTTGGTAGAGGCAAGAAACGCAGAGCTTAATGCAACTATTGAATATCTCAATGCTTTGACGAACCTTGATAAAACTGTAGGAACTACATTAAACACTTGGCAAATAACAATTGAGAGGAATCAAAATTAATTTTTCTGTACTAAGGACTTTAGTCCTAGATTTTTAAGCAGGCTTTGTGATTACTACAAACTCATCAAAATTAATGGGACAGACCATTAGTATTGTGTCATTGACTTTTGAATGGGCAACTTCGGACTTGCGGTACTAGGAGGTTTTCATCGCCAGAATCTTCAAAGCTATTGCTTCAGGGACGGGCATCACTGATAACCGATTTCCTTGTCTCACCAACATTAACTCTTCGGCGCTAAACTTTTCTTTGAGTATTGATAGCAAGAT
>NZ_DASQZC010000116.1:0-1880 GCF_035638895.1 Nostoc sp.
TGACTTAGTTAAATCTTTAAATAATCTTAGGCGAATACATCCTAATTGTTATATTTTCTCTACAAGTAATGGCAAAGGACAAAACTTTATTGGTGCAAGTCCAGAAAGATTAATTAGTATTAATAATCAACAGTTAATCACGGATGCTTTAGCTGGTTCTGCACCACGAGGTAAAACCCCTGCTGAAGATGCAGCTAATGCCAATCGCTTGCTTAATAGTGAAAAAGAAAAGCATGAACATTCACTAGTGCTTGATTTCATTACACAACGCCTATGCCAGCTAGGTTTATTACCCCAAATATTAGCACCACGGCTGCGACAATTATCGAATATCCAGCATTTATGGACACCAATCAGCGCTACAGTTCCAGCTAACATACACCCATTAAAGATTGTTGCCCAATTGCATCCTACACCAGCCGTTGCTGGTGCAGCACGAGATGTTGCTTGTGCCGAAATTCGGCGTTATGAAAACTTTGAAAGAGGTTTGTATGCTGCGCCTCTGGGTTGGATAGATTCTCAGGGAAACTGCGAGTTTATTGTGGGAATTCGTTCAGCATTAATTGATGGCGATCGCGCAAGATTGTATGCTGGTGCTGGTATTGTTGCTGGTTCTGATCCTGACAAAGAATTTGCAGAGGTGCAACTTAAACTTCAGGCTTTGTTGAAAGCATTAGTTTAATAGCTAATTTATCAGCCACCGATGATTTTGCAACACTCGATCACTAAAATTTGCTTGGTTAGGGTGCAGCTATTTGTTAGACTGCTGACTTGGTTGTTTGAGTGGTACTGAGATTATTTTCCTTCCACTAACAGCTTGCTTCTTTTGCAAATCATCACAAATTGCTTGTAAATCGTAGTTAAACGACTTGGCGTCTTCTTCTCGAATTCTGTAAATATCTTCCAGAACTTCATCTTTCCACATTTTTATTCTCCCATTAATTCATAAGGTGTACAAATTGTTGGTAGCTCGTACCCAGCTTCAAGACTAATCTGTGATAATTTTTTCTGCATCTGAGCATTAGCAATATGTTTACAATTCCACGTTAACAGATAGTTTAAACTGTAATGATTTATGAAAATCGAAGTTGTAAAAGTTAGTCAACAACAAAAGTCAGTATTGTGTAATTTAATGGAACTATATCAGTATGACCTGAGTGAGATAGAAGCTAAAGATGTAGATGCTTCCGGCTTGTTTGGCTATCAATATCTTGATTACTATTGGACAGAACCTGAGCGACACCCATTTCTGGTTAAAGTTGATGATAAACTGGCAGGGTTTGTACTTGTTAATCAGCATACTTACCTTCATAATAATGCTAGATCTATTGCTGAGTTCTTTATCCTCAAGATGTATCGAATTCAGGGCATTGGTAAACAAGTAGCTACTCACATTTTCGAGCAGTTTCCTGGCAGATGGGAGGTACGGCAGACTGCTTTTAACTTAGGCGCACAAGCCTTTTGGAGCAAGGTAATTAGTCAATACACTAATGGAGCCTTTGACGAAGTTTTCTTAAATGATGACCGATGGCATGGCCCAATTAAAAGTTTTGACAATTCAGATAAATTATTAACATAAAAAATACACCGGATTAATCGATGTATTTCTAACGTTGCTCAAGCTTACAATTTTGACGATATTTTACACTAAATCCTGATGAGTAAAAGCCTTTGCATTCGCCCCAGTGTAAGTAGCGACAATATGACCATCGCCAGTCATTTGATATTTATATGTAACTAATCCTTCTAAACCAACGGGGCCGCGGGGAGGCATTTGTTGCGTACTAATTCCTACTTCTGCACCGAAACCATAGCGGAAACCATCAGCAAATCTGGTAGAACAATTGTGGAATATATTGGCTGAATTTACCAATCCCAAG
>NZ_DASQZC010000117.1:0-2321 GCF_035638895.1 Nostoc sp.
TGTTGTAACCTTAAGGCTTAAGGTTCTAGCTCTAAGGCTTAATGTTGTAACCTTAAGGCTTAATGTTCTAGCTCTAAGGCTTAATGTTGTAACCTTAAGGCTTAAGGTTCTAGCTTTAAGACTTAATGTTGTAACTTTAAGACTTAAGGTTCTAGCTTTAAGGCTTAATGTTGTAACATTGATGAGCAAAGTTTGTTGGTGAGTGCATTATAGGAAGCGTGGTATTTTAACGATTTTTTTCATGCCTCGCCCAAAACGTAATTTACAATCAGGCTTTTGCTATCACATCACGACTCGCTGCAATAACCTACCACAGTACAGGTTTTGCTAATACAGACCAACGCCGTGCGTTAAATACTCTGCGATATATTCACGCTAACCCGAAAGCAGCAAGAATACAGCAGGGATTTTTCTACGACTTCAGCAATTACGGCACTCATGACCGCTTGAGTAATGATGGTATCACTCAATGGCATCCAGCGTTTTTGCTATTGGGGAGGACGTTGGAAGAGTGTGCTGCTAGATATCGCCAGTTTTGTAAGAAATATCGCCCTAAGCCAAAGCCTGAAAAAAGAAATCATTGGGGTAGTCATTTTTTACCTTCTTTGAAAAATAAGGGCAAAAAGAAGTCACCGGGACAGATGAGTTTACCTTGGGATAAGCAGAGAGTCACTGAAGATACGGAAGTGCAGGAGGTAGCAGAAAAATTTATTCAGGCGAATTGTTATAACCCCGCAGTGCCAGGTATGGGAATTCTGAAATGTTGATTCTACCGTGCATCTAGGGTTGGTAATAAATCTTTATAAATGTCTGAAAGCCTTAGATGTTACAGTTTACAAGTCTAGATGCGAGAGAAGAGACCAGTAGACCACCCCCCAAACTCCCCACCCACCAAACCCAAACCAGGAGCCAGAAAAAGCTTTGTTAACGTAGGGAGGTGTCCTCTAGGGGAGGCTGTATCAAATTGAACGTCGGAGTTTACCCATTTGCGGTCGGAAGAAATCATCATCTTAATAACGGAAGAAATCAAATTAATTTTCAGCCATCCTACGCGATCGCCAAACTTCTCCCAGGCTTCTTTATAATACTTGCCGTCAGCTTTACCGCCAACGCTCAAGTATATTTCCTTTTGGACACTGAAGCCAAAATGTCCATCGCTGTATTTTACCCATAAACGGTCAATTGTGCGTAAGTCAGTGCAAGGAAAATTTAAGAGTTCGTCTGGGGTGAAGTAGTCACCATATTTTTTATCTACAGCCTGAATCATCACCCTATAGGTTTCTTGGTCGGCTTCTTTCCAGTTTTTTGCTGCTAGTAAGTCGCGCAGTCTGGTGTAGTTTATGCCTTTTTCTGAGTCCAGGTTATCTGCTTGAGGCGCTGTAGGCTGAATTATGGGCGTTGTCCCAGGCTTTTCCCCAGTAATGCCCCACATCAACTGTCCCAGAGGTTCAGGATACTGTAAACGAAAATCAACCCACATTAAACCCTGGAGAAATACGGGCAACTTTGGTTCTTGTGGAGCATCCGGCAAAAGTACCGGAATAACTGGACATTGCCTATTCACAAATTCTCGTAGAAACGCATCAATTTCTTGACTCTGCCAAGGGCCAAATCCTGAGCCTCCGACAAAAACTGCTGCTGCTCCAATCTGGTCTATCTGCTGTTCTAATGCACGTTGCCAAGAAAAACCAGGGCGTAAATGCCAAATATCCAACCACGGTACAATTCGTTGTTGCTGTAGTTGTTTGGCAATTCCGATAACCGCAGGTTTATCATTACTATTGTGACAAAGAAAAACATCAAACTTTTCCATCGGTTACTCCTCCACGCCAGCAATTACCGCCAACGCCTTGGCGTAATCTTCCAACCCACCGCGCAAAGCTTCCAACTCACTTCGCAACTTGGGTTCCTCCGACCAACTCTGCTCATGTTCCTTGGGGCTTACCCCTACAGGTCGTCTAGCTTCCCACGCTTGCAACAACGGATGCCATTTAGCCAAAAACGGCCTTAACCCATTATTCAACACTGCGATCGCAATTCCCCCCACTGAATCACGAGAAGCCCCCACATCCGGCCCGGCGGCTTTGAGAACTTCGCGGGTTGTACCAAATAAACTATAAAGAGAGTTCATCGCTTCTCGTACCAAACCCTGGTCAACTTCCAATGGTTGTACAGCAATCCGCGTCACCAATTCCACATACAGCGACCAAGCCGCCTTCTTTTGTGTGGTGTCAACTTTCCAAGACATCGAACCAATGCCAAAAGGCAGACTTACAGATACAGTCTCTAAAGAAACGCGATCGCGCATATTCATAATAAGC
>NZ_DASQZC010000118.1:0-72320 GCF_035638895.1 Nostoc sp.
AGCAGCGATCGCACCTGGATCAATTTTACGGCGCAAATACATCAGCGAAGCCAGGGTAATCGCAATCAAGGAAATTCCGACTGAGGCACCCGCCATGATGTAGAATTCCGTCGGATTGAACTCGGAAGCCTTTTCTATAACTTCGGAGAGGGTTTCACTAGGAGGAAAGATAAACTCTTCAAAATAATTGGCGTAGGGAGTTCCCACCAAACCAATCAAAATCGAAGGCACAGCCAACAGTGCCAACGGCAGCGTCATTGTCCACGGCGATTCGTGGGGGGAGTCGCTGTGATGCCCGTGAGAGTCATGGGAATCATGCTGCTGACTAGTTGCCGCCAATTCTCCTTTCTTCATCGCCCCAGGCCCAAAATTCGGGACTGGTTCTTCTGACTCTAATTCCAGGACAATTGTCGCCGCAGCTTTTTTAAGTTTTTCCTTGATTTTCTCGTCAGTACCCCGGAATTTGCCTTCAAATGTCATGAAATACATTCTAAACATATAGAAAGCAGTAATCCCAGCAGTTAGCCAGCCAATCATCCAGAGAAATGGGTTAGCTTCAAAAGCCTTCCCTAGAATTTCATCTTTTGACCAGAAACCAGCAAAGGGCGGGATACCAGAAATTGCCAAGCAACCAATCAAAAAGGTAGTTGCTGTGACGGGCATATACTTTCGCAGTCCACCCATCAAGCGCATATCTTGAGCTAAGGCGGGGTCGTGTCCAACAACACCTTCCATACCGTGAATTACTGAACCTGAACCCAAGAACAGCATCGCCTTGAAATAGGCGTGGGTCATCAGGTGGAATAGTCCAGCACTGTAGGAACCTATTCCCATTGCCATCACCATGTAACCAAGTTGGGAAATGGTGGAGTAAGCCAAGCCCTTTTTGATGTCGTTTTGGGTAATGGCAATGGTTGCCCCCAAAAACGCCGTAAACGCCCCAGTAAAGGCAATGACATTCATTGCAACTGGAACGTCTTCAAATACTGGGTACATCCGGGCAATTAGGAAAACACCAGCCGCCACCATTGTTGCCGCGTGAATCAAGGCAGAAATGGGGGTGGGGCCTTCCATCGCATCTGGTAGCCAGACGTGGAGAGGAAATTGGGCTGATTTTGCTACTGGGCCTAAGAAAACTAAAATCGCAAACAGGACAGCGAGAAAATTGCTGATAGAACCTGATTCGACAAGTTGGGCGAGACGATCGCCCATGATATTAAAATCAAAGCTTCCCGTTGCCCAGTACAGCCCCAAAATGCCTAGTAACAAACCAAAGTCGCCCACGCGGTTGGTCACAAACGCTTTTTGAGCGGCATCTGCTGCTGACTTGCGATCGTACCAAAAGCCGACCAGCAAGTAGGAACACATCCCGACCAGTTCCCAGAATATATAAATCTGTACTAGGTTGGGGCTGATCACCAGACCTAACATTGAGGAGCCAAACAAACTGAGATAGGCGTAAAACCTCACGTAACCGGGATCGTGAGCCATGTAGCCATCAGTGTAAACCATGACCAAGCAGGCTACCGTTGTGACAATCACCAGCATTAGGGCTGTCAGGTGGTCAATAGTGTAGCCCATGCTCAGGTGAAAATTACCTGCTGCCGCCCACTCAAAGGTGCGAATATAAGCCGCATGTCCTTGAATTTGACTCCACAACAAGGCAAACGACATCCCCATAGCTGCTGCCATCATGGAGATAATCACCACAGCATTAAGCTGGCGGAGGCGGTTTGTCACCTGATTCAACGAGATTAACCCTAGACCGACCAGCATTGCCCCAAGAAGAGGGAACACTGGAATCAGCCAGGCATACTGATAGATTACTTCCATCACTGACGCCTACTTTTAGAATTCTTGATTAGCGTGTCAAAACTGTTAATAATTGTGACACACACCCTTTAGGATAAAATAACCCACCCAAGACTGAGTTGGGTGGGGTGTTAAGCATGGTTTTAGATTTGGTCATTAGTCTTTGGTCATTGGTCATTAGTCTTTAGCCCCATGCCCTATGCCCAATATCCATCAGGCTGACCGACACTCTAAGTCCAGTGTTTTTGAACTCTTGTAAATTTTCGGGCAACTGCTGTACTTAGCTTGAATCTCTTCTAAAGCTAGACGTAAATCTTCTCTACCGCGAAAGCATTCCAAGCGATGGCGAATAGTGCCATTTTCAATCAATAGTAAAGTGGGTAGTGATTTGAGCCTATAAGTAGTAGACAATTTAAAATTTTGATCGGCGTTAACTCCAACTAATTTGATTTCTTCCCCACATTGGGCTTGAAATTGCAATAACAGTGGGTGGATAATCCGACACAAGCCACACCAAGGTGCTTCAAAATTAACTAAAACAGGAATAGGTGATTCTAAAACTTCTTGAGTAAATGTCTGCTCACTAACCAACAAAACCATGACGCCTCTTGGATTATAAGGTTTTTATATTAAACTACCTATCTGCATTGAAGTGAAAGATTGGTAAGTCAGTAACTGCCGATAGATGCTTTCAGGAACCAAATCTCAGGACACAGAATAATTAGGCAAAAATTGAGCGTGTTGATGTGTCTCTGACAATAAAACCCAGCGCTACTCTCACGGTGGCTTTTTTGGATGTTAGGCTCCTGATTGCCGTGGCCACCTGGGTATCTGACTGAATCTGCCATTTTTTCCCAAGGAAATAGCAACTGACCAACAACTACCAATTTAAAATCTTAACTCGACTCAGACCACCCCCATCTGTAGATGTTTGAACTTATAGTACATTGATTTAGGGCAATTGATAAACTGAAATCCTCATCTATTTTGGATTTTCTGCTGACACTGGGGATCGCCTAAATTTCCCATCTTATCTTACTAGTTGCTTCCAGCAACAGAGGGTGCGATAACCAAAGCAAAGCTATGAAAATGGCAACTCCCAAATAGGAAGGACGAAGAAATTCGTGCCATTTGATAGATTGACGCCCGTCGATAATTGCTTTAAAGGGAATAATTGAAGTCCGTTGTTTGGCAATTTCAAAGGCTTCCCCATAGCGATCGCTTAAACGGCGATCGCCGTGCCAAACTCCAAACAAGTGATGCAACACCAATCCAATAGAAGTCACAAGTGTAAAGGTAGTACCTAGCCACAGAGTATGGGCAACACACCAAATTATTTGTCCTACCATCTGGGGATGACGGGTAATCCGAATAATTCCTGTTTCATAGAGATGAACTTGGGGCTTTTGAATGGCAGCAATTTCTAGTAGATTGAAGGTAGCAGGATATAAAAATAAAAACGAGATAGCTGATAACAGCCAAACAAATTCTCGCACTCCTGGCACTCCTTGTACCTGCCAAAGTTGCAAACCATCATAGCGATGCCCAAAAAAGTAAACAATTAATATTACAGCCAACGGTAGGCTGACTAATGCAAAAAGAACGCGATAAAGCCTTGGGCCAATATATTTTTCGGCCCTTGGACGCAAAGCAGCGCCTCCACTGTGAGCGATCGCAAAAACTATTTGTAGCCCCAGCATGACAAAATGACTGGGTGTCAACCAAGAAATCAACAGCATATACACGGGTGAAATAATTTAAAGAAAATGGAACTCAGTACAACCAATACCACAAAGTATTCAAAGGGAGACTTTAGTCAAGATGTTGTGCTACTGTCTTTTTCGAGTCAACTTTTCAAGTTTAATATGCAACAAATCATACCTGGCTAATTGCTGCCAAACCTGATTTGTTTTGTGTATCTGCTCCTTTCAAAGTTTGTGGTTTGAGCCTTATGTCTGACCTTCCTTTCACTTTAGATCAGTTACGTATTTTAAAAGCGATCGCACAAGAAGGAAGCTTCAAGCGTGCCGCTGATAGTCTTTACGTTTCGCAACCTGCCGTCAGCTTGCAAGTGCAAAATCTCGAACGGCAGCTAGATGTCCCCCTATTTGATCGGGGAGGACGACGCGCCCAGTTAACCGAAGCAGGACATCTACTCCTAAGTTACGGTGAAAAAATCCTCAGTCTATGTCAGGAAACCTGCCGCGCGATCGAGGATTTACAAAATCTCCAAGGCGGTACTTTAATTGTTGGTGCTTCTCAAACCACCGGCACTTATCTTTTGCCCAGGATGATCGGTATGTTCCGACAAAAATATCCAGATGTGGCAGTGCAATTACACGTCCACTCTACCCGGCGGACTGCTTGGAGTGTTGCTAACGGACAAGTTGATTTGGCAATTATTGGCGGTGAAATTCCTGGTGAATTATCCGAATCCTTGGAAGTTGTTTCTTACGCTGAAGACGAACTAGCGCTAATTCTACCTGTCTTTCATCCCTTTAGCAAGCTGGAAAAAATCCAAAAAGAAGACCTATACAAATTACAATTCATTGCCCTAGATTCCCAATCTACTATCCGCAAAGTAATTGACCAAGTGCTAGCACGCTGTGAAATTGATACCAGACGTTTTAAGATTGAAATGGAATTAAATTCCATTGAAGCAATTAAAAATGCTGTGCAATCTGGTTTGGGGGCCGCCTTTGTTTCAACTAGCGCGATCGCTAAAGAGTTACAAATGGGTGTTCTGCATCGTACCCCCATTGAAGGCGTTGTCGTCAAACGGACACTGTGGCTGATTTTTAATCCTAATCGCTATAGATCCAAGGCCGCAGAAGCTTTTAGTCGGGAAATTTTGCCCCAGTTTGCTAATCCTGGATGGAGTCAAGATGTGTTAGCATTGGCACAAAAAAGCATAGTGATGTCTACATTGGATATAGGGACGTCAACCTCTGTCGCCGAAGACTAAAATCTGGTCATTAGTCTTACCCTTATGGGGTCTACGTCATTTTTCCGATGTTTTTTGTGAATGACCAATGAGCAAATAATTCGTAATGACGCTCTCTTACGAGACGCTAAAAGCGTAGCTTACTTCTCTGTAAGAGTACGCGGACTCACTACCACCACGCTAACGTAATTCGTAATTATTATTCATAGCTTTTCGCGTAGCATACCGTAGGCAAGCTAAGAATTTGACATTAGTAAAAAAGTTCCTGATCTTGATAAAGAAGTTTAGTTTCTATGTAACTTGAATGAATTACGAATTACGCATTATTAATTACGAATTATTTTGACTAATGACTAATCACGAAAATGGAAGTTTACTGTACTCGTCCACGTTGCCCACGCCCACAAAACTATTTTGCCGATTTAGATGATATTACGACGCTGAAAACAACGCAGCAAAAATACTGTACTACCTGTGGTATGCCATTACTGCTAGATGGGCGATATGTGACCGTGAAGCTGCTGGGAAGAGGGGGATTTGGAGCAGCCTTTTTGGCACGCGATCGCCGAATTCCAGGAATGCGTCAATGCGTAGTTAAGCAGTTTCAACCTGTGGGAAATTTAAGCTTAAATCAACTGCAACAAGCACAGTTGATGTTTGAGAGAGAGGCAGAAGTTTTATCACAACTGGGTAATGATCACGAACAAATCCCTGACTTGTTTGCTTTCTTTCCAGTAATAGTTAATGGTTTACAATCAGGACAACAAGACCAGTTTTTTTACTTGGTACAAGAATACATTGATGGGCAAAACTTAGAGGAAGAATTAGTTCAACAAGGCAAGTTTTCTGAACAGCAAGTGTTGGAGGTGCTGCAAGAAATCCTGAAGGTGCTAAAGTTTGTCCATCATAGAGGCATTATCCACAGAGATATTAAACCCTCTAATATCATGCGCCGTCGTGATGGTAGACTTTTTCTACTAGATTTTGGCGCAGTCAAACAAGTAACAAATGTTGCACTTGGCTCTGCTGCTTCTTCCACAGGAATTTATTCTATGGGATTTGCACCGCCTGAGCAGATGGCTGGGGGTCAAGTATTTCCATCTACGGATTTATACGCTTTGGCTGTAACTATTCTTATTTTGTTGACAAATAAAGAAGCAATTCAACTATTTGATGCCTATAGCAACCAATGGAAATGGCGAACCCAAGTAACTGTCAGCCCTCGCCTTACTGACATATTAGATAAGATGCTGCTACCTGCTGCCAATCAGCGCTTTCAGTCAGCCCAAGAGGTTTTAGATGTACTTAACTCACAGGCGGCTCAAGCCTCTACACAACTTAATTCGCCCTCTGTAACACTTCCGCCACAACCACCCAGTTCTAGTCCCGTCGTCCCTCGCCGTTCACCAACTCAACCAGCGTTTTCGACAGTGGAATTGCTGGGTGGGGCGGCATTTAGTGGATTTGAAGGAGCATTAATTGCGATCGCTCTCTTCAGCCTAGTAAAATTACCAATAGTTACTTTCACCATTGCATGTGTGATTTTGGGGATACTGATATTTGCCCAAACCAGGCGGTGGATTGAAAAGTTTGATTTATTAATTATTCCAACAATTACTTTTGCTATTATTTTTTTTCTCCCTTTTTTACAGGGGGGGCTTGGCATTCAGGCAGTAATAATTTTATCAGTTGCAGCAGCCTTAGTAGCCATTTCTTTAACAGCCGTATTTCGACTTATTTATAAATTATTATCTCTCTTACTTTAAAAACTTTTGCTGCTAACAGCTAACTATGTCTCAGAAAAACGAAACACTTAGCCTTTTCTTAGCTGCTATCATCACCATTGGCTTAATATTTAGTGGCTTATGGTTTTTTATGGAACGGTGGGCACAACTAAATGGAACTGTTGCTAAACCTTCGGAGAGTAGCAACACAGATAATTCCACAAAGCAGTTTGTCAACAAGAAATGTAACGTGCCAAATCTCCCAGAAGGAACATTCAACTATGGTGGTAGCACAACCTGGGCACCCATTCGTAAAGACGTAGACTCTGTACTAGAAAGCTTGTGTCCTCAATTTACTTTCCGCTATACTCAACCTCCTTTAGGTCAACCAGGCTCTGGAACCGGCATTCGGATGTTGATAGATAATCAACTAGCTTTTTCTCAATCTTCTCGCTCAGTTAAAGCTGAAGAAAATGCCGAAGCTAAACAAAAAGGATTTAGTTTAAAAGAAATTCCGGTGGCGATTGATGGAATTGCGATCGCAGTTAACCAAAATCTTAATATTTCTGGTTTAACTGTTGCCCAACTCAAAGATATCTACACTGGCAAAATTACTAATTGGCAACAGGTGAGTGGGCCAAATTTACCAATTACAGTCTATTCTCGCAGTAAAGAAGCTGGGGGAACAGTCGAGTTCTTTGTGGAAAATGTTCTAAATAAAGAGAATTTTGGTAATAACGTTAATTACATTAGTACGACCACAGAAGCAGTGCGAAAAGTAGCTGCAAGTCCTGGTGGAATTTACTATGCTTCTGCCCCAGAGGTTGTACCCCAGTGTATGATTAAATCCCTACCACTAGGGCGAACAAGCAGTCAATTTGTGCCTCCCTACCAAGAACCACTTGTACCTCAATCTGAATGTCCCAATAAACGTAACCAGTTGAATAGTCAGGCGTTTCGTAGTGGAGATTATGCAATTACTCGCAATTTATTTGTAATTGTTAAACAGAATGGTCAAACAGATCAGCAAGGTGGGGAAGCTTATGCAAATTGGCTGCTGACACCTCAGAGCCAAGAACTGATTGAAAAAGCTGGATTTGTCAGAATTAAATGATCCAATGGTTCCCGCTCTCGCACGGGTTATGACTTTGAACCAGTCCGATCATCAGCAATAAAAAATTAAAAATTAACCAATACTTAACCTGGAAAAACCCTCAAAATGAGAAATTGAACTTTATGGGAAAAATTTTACTGTCAATTTATTCTTAGGGAATTCCAAAAAATAAATTATCCAATTTTTGGAATCACAACGACTTTTCCTCCCCCTGCTCCCCTGCCCTAAAAACTTACCCCTTTGGGGAAGCAAGCTACGCGTAGCGTCCCGCAGGGATGGGATATTTTTTTATTTGGAAATCCCTTACTTGCGCTCAAATTTTGAGAAAACAGAGGAATAATCCAAGGGAGATATATTATGCCTTGACATCTATTGTAATAAAAAGTGAGGATTTATCAGCATTTGTTAATAAAACACCCGTCCTCCAAATACAATTTCAAATAGCAAGCACTTATCAAGTTAAGCATTTGTATTGAATGGACGCGTGAGTAATTATACTATGTCCCAAAAAAATGAAACAACTATTCTTGTATTATCCATCCTGATCACGGTCGGGCTAATAGCTGGCGGTTTTTGGTGGTTTACTAAAAAGTCTGGTGTTAACCTAAATACAATTAATTCTACTAGCACCCAAACACCCAAAGCCTCATCAGAACAGCCTAGTGGCAATACTTTTACTTCAGTACAGGATGTGCCTACAGGATTATTTAATTACGGTGGCAGTACATCTTGGGCACCGATTCGGCTGGTAGTTGATTCAGCAATTCAAGCGGCGCGGCCAGAACTTCGGCTGCGCTATGTAGAACCCAGTAATGCATCTCCTGGTTCTGGTACTGGCATTCAATCTCTGATAGATGGTCAACTAGCTTTTGTCCAGTCCTCCCGACCAGTTTTAGATCCAGAGTTAGGCCGTGCCCAGCAACGTGGGTTCACTTTGAAACAAATTCCTGTGGCAATTGATGGTTTAGCAGTCGCAGTTAACCCCAACCTTAACATCCAAGGGCTAACGGTAGACCAGTTAAAGTCAATTTACACAGGCGAAATCAATAATTGGAGCCAGGTGGGCGGCCCCAATATTCCGATTAAACCCTATTCCCGCCGCATTGCTGATGGCGGTACGGTGGAGCTTTTTGTCCAAGATATCTTGGGTGGTCAACCTTTCAGTTCTAATGTGGAATTTATCTCCACAACCACCCAAGCCTTGCAAAAATTGGCTGGTAGTCCTGGTAGCATCTACTACGCTTCTGCCCCAGAGGTGATTCCTCAATGCTCAATCAAAGCCTTGCCGTTGGGGCGAACGCAAGGGCAATATATTGCTCCATACCAAGAACCATCTGTCCTCCCGTCCGAATGTCCTGGTAAACGGAACAAATTGAACATTGAGGCTTTCCAATCAGGAAAATACCCAATTACCCGCAATCTGTTTGTGGTGGTCAAACAGAATGGTCAGACTGAGCAGCAAGCAGGTGTCGCTTACGCCAACTTACTGCTGACTGAACAGGGACAGGAACTTATTTCCCAAGCTGGGTTTGTCAAAATTCGCTGACTCTTGCGATCGTCTCCGGCGGGGCGTAGCCCATCGCGCTCAAGACAGAGTGGCGGAAATCGCCGCTCTGAACTGTGCTTTAACCAGCTCTATTAATCGACTCTGCTGGCAAGCAAATGAGATTATCGCCTTGAGTCAGGATTAAGCCACGTTGACGCAGCTTACCCATCAAGCGGGTGACAGTAACACGAGTGGAACCAATCGCGCTCCCAATTTGGGCATGGGTGAGGGGGAAGGGCAGACAATAGCCGCGAATCACATCAGGATCAGTGTCGCTCATTGCTGGCTCTCCATATTCCTCAATTAACAATGTGAGAAATCCTAAGAGTCGATCAATTGTGCGGCGTTGTCCCAAGGCACTCAGCCACAGTAGCTTACGCTGGTGCTGATACCTAAAGGCATCCATAACTTCACGACGGAAGTGAGGCCAGTTGTCTAAGTCATGCCAGTACATCCACAACACCGCAGTTTGGTCAACATGGGCGTAGGACTGGAGTGTGAATGGTGATTGAGCAACAATTTCAAATGGCTGTCCCGCTCCCACAAAACCCAAGAACGCTTCTTCTGGGGTTCTGTTAATTCGTCGAGACGTTAGCTGGCTGGCAGTCGCGCTAACTTGGGCGGTTCCTACCATACGGATCGCACCCCTTTGCACCAAATATAGCAATCCAGGCCGGGCTGGAATGCGCTCATCTTTGCTAAAGGTACGGCAGCGGTAGTGTTCTTGAGCCCAGTCAAGAATGCGTTGCCAAGTTAAAAAAGGCCGTGATGCCTCAGAAAAGGAGGATGGAGATTGCATAGGTAACAAAGAGCGTTCGGCTGAAGACAAAGACGTAAATAAAAGGGTGCAAGGAGTGTCTTTGTGTTGGCGAGGCAGGCTTAACGCCTAACAGCGCCAGCCAATCCAAAGAATAGAAAGCAAATTACTCTCTACTCTTTTGTTATACTTCCTACTGTACAATGATGGTAGTAAAGATTACTTACTATTCATCAATTATTCATCAAATTTTATCCTCTTCTCATTTTTCTTTATCTAAATTAAATTTATACCGCAAGATGGATGACAGAAAAGTAACAAATATATCTTACATGATGATTTAAATAATATTACGTGCATTATAAAATACAAGTTAGCAAATATACGTCAATCAAACAGTTAGTGTACAGTTATTTAATAAAATCACTAAGCATTGATACTTATAAAGCAGAAAATAACTGCATAAAAAATGAGAAAATTCCTCTACACAAAGGTAGAGATAATAATAGAATTTTATACACATCAAATGTGTCTTTGGGACTATCAAAATCTCAGAATCGAAAAGCGATAGAACTTGCCAGTGCGATCGCCTCAGATATATCAGGGATCTGTGGAGACGTTTTTAGCATCCAAATAGTTCCCCCTGGTTTGATACATTTTGAATTAACTCACTCGACGTTAGCGACTTGGTTACAAAGTCTTGTAGAGGGGAGTGGGGAGTGGGGAGTGGGGAGTGGGGGAGATGAGGGGACAAGGGGACAAGGGGACAAGGGGACAAGGGGGATTACTAAAGCCAATGCCCAATGCCCACTTGCCCTGAGCGGAGCCGTTCGCGTAGCGTCTCGCAGAGAAGGGATGCCCAATTTATTTGCTATTCAATATGCCCATGCACGCTGCTGTTCGCTGGTGCTTCTGGCTCATCGAGAGGGATTGATTAAACTTAGAGAACCAGTTCCAAATACTAGTCCAGCTTTTTGGAGTGTTATCTCTCCTAACCCTTTACCTTGGCTTAATTGTGACGGAACACTGCGGCTAAATCACCCAGATGAACGTCGTCTAATTGGTGAGTTAATACAAGTGGTAGACAACATAGAATGCCCTGATGTTAAGGGTTCTGTGAAATGGGAAAAAGTAGCGTTGAGTTTGAGCCAAGCTTTTGAAAAGTTTTGGTGTAATTGCCGGATTTGGGGTGAGGTGAAAATTACCTCACCAGAGTTAGCCCAAGACAGACTCGGATTGCTTATGGCTACTCAGTCAGTATTAAGATTTGTGTTAGAGGAAAAGTTGGGTGTTTTTGCGCCCTTAGAGTTATGAATCGGTAATGTCGCTTAGGCCAAAATAAAAACTTTTATATATCTATTGACTCAATGCATCTCCTCAGCTACATTAACAGGTGTGTGAGGAGCGAACCAGCTAGGACACCGAGACGAAACACGGCCAGTCGTCGGTGTCCTTTCTGATTTATATGAGTTGCGTTTCAAAAAGTAGCCTCACTACAGCAAAAACTTTTCAATTGCTACTGCTGCTCCATCTTCCTCTACGCTGGGAGCTACCCACTGCGCGATCGCTTGCACTCCTGCTGGTGCGTTGCCCATAGCTACACCCAGCCCAACATACTCCAGCATTTCTATATCATTGAAGTTATCGCCAATTGCCATAACGTTGGCTAACTCTAATCCTAGCAATTCTTCGGCTAGGTAACGTACAGCAGTTCCTTTATTCACAGAGGCGTTAGTTGCTTCAAAGAAGGTAGCAACAGATGTTGTCAGATAAAGTTCAGCAGGTGTGTATTGACGGCGCAAATTCCCCAATAGCTTGTCGATCACATCAGTGTCATCACACAAAGCAAGAATTTTTGTCGGTTCATTTCTTAAGGCTTGGCGCAAATCACCCACGGCAATCGGGGTAATATCAGAACGTTCTGCATAAATTTGGGTTTCTCTGGTTACTTCACGGACGTATAGTTGATCATTGATGTAGAAGTGGACAGATAGGAGCGATCGCAACTCAGGCTGTTCAAAATAGTCGAGTAACTGGTGGGCAATTTCCCTAGAAACAGCCCAATGGCGATGAATTTTTTGGGTGATCGGATCTTGAATCCAGGCTCCCTGATAGGCCATTAGTGGTAGGGTAGAGCCGATATCTTGGTGAAAGCGCAAGGCTGAACGATACATCCTACCTGTAGCGATAGCCACTTGAATTCCTCGTGCTTGCGCTGCAATAATAGCTTGCTTTACAGGTTCGCTGATGGTGTTAGAGTGTCCAGCGATCGTGCCATCTATATCCAAAACTAGTAGTTTAATGTCTTTTGTAGCAGCCTGATTATCATTAGATGCCAAATGTGTGGCAGATACTTTCTGCATAATTTCCTAGATTTTAAGTTCCAGTAAGAGGTTAACAGGCTCTAGCAACCTGTGGTGAGTAGTAGAAAAAATTGAATGTTTTTGATTTGAAAGTCCCTTTGTACGCAAAACTACGCTATTGTTGCCAAAGCAAAGCTGAACTAGCATCTAAAATTGCTAACTATGTGACAAAGCTTCTGGCTAAAATAGGGCTATGTCTGAAATCACTTCTGCAACTGCAACACGCCCCACGTTCATCCTCGTAGATGGACACTCGTTGGCTTATCGTTCATACTTTGCTTTCGCCAAAGGGCGAGATGGAGGGCTGCGTACAAAAACGGGCATTCCTACCAGTATATGTTTTGGTTTTGTGAAGTGCCTGCTAGAGGTAATGGCAACACAACAGCCACAAGCAATGGCGATCGCTTTTGATTTAGGTGAGGCCACCTTTCGCCATGAAGCTGACGATACTTATAAAGCCGATCGCAAAGAAACGCCAGAAGACTTCATTCCCGACTTAGCAAACCTGCATGAGTTGCTCAATGGCTTCAATTTACCAATTTTCACTGCCCCTGGTTTCGAGGCAGATGATGTTTTGGGAACATTATCACAACGAGTAACTGCTGCTGGGTATAGGGTGAAGATTCTCACTGGCGATCGCGATTTATTTCAACTAATTGACTCTGACAAAGAAATCACTGTTCTGAATTTTAGTCCAGATGCCTTAAAGCGCTCTACAAATAGCATTACGGAATTTGAAGCAGAACAAGTCAAAGAGAAGATGGGAGTTTTGCCTTCACAAATTGTTGATTTCAAAGCTCTTTGTGGTGACAAATCAGATAATATTCCTGGTGTCAAGGGAATTGGGGAAAAAACAGCAGTGCAGCTGTTAAATACTTATGGTTCACTTGATCGTGTTTATGCTGCTTTAGATGAAATTAAAGGCGCAACTCAGAAAAAACTGGCAACGGGTAAAGAAGATGCCGAAAAGTCTCGCTATTTGGCAACCATAGTTTTAGATGTTCCTATAGAGTTTAATTTAGAAGATTGTAAGTTAAAAGGCTTTGATACAAACGTTTTAGCACCAATTTTAGAAAAATTAGAATTCAAGTCTTTTTTAGGTAAAATAAACGATCTACAGCAACGTTTTGGTGGCAAAATTGAGGACAAACAAGAAGCCAAAAGAGATACAATTAATCCCAATACTAACTCAGAATTCAGTGCTGATGAAGATAATGATTTGTGGTTTTTCAGTGCTAGTGATACAGCAACAGTTACACAACAATCTACTTCCCCAATTACACCACGCATCATCAACACTGAAGCTAAATTAACTGAGTTAGTGGAACTATTGCAACAATTTACTAACCCAGAGACTCCTGTTGCTTGGGACACTGAAACTACAGCTTTAGAACCAAGAGACGCTGAGTTAGTAGGAATTGGTTGCTGTTGGGGAACGGAACCAGATGAGGTAGCCTATATTCCTGTGGGGCATAAAACTGGGGAAAATTTGCCTAAAGATTTGGCGCTAGAAGCATTACGCCCAATTCTCGAAAGTACTGATTATCCTAAAGCTCTCCAAAATGCCAAGTTTGACCGCTTAGTTTTAAAGTGTCAAGGAATTAATTTGGCAGAAGTGATGTTTGATCCCATGCTGGCAAGTTACATCCTAAATCCCGATTCCAGTCATAATTTGATGGATTTGTCGCAGCGATATTTGGGATTAATAGCGAAAAGTTATTTGGATTTAGTTCCTAAAGGTAAAACCATTGCTGATATAGATATTCCTGCGGTAGCAGATTACTGCGGTATGGATGCTTATTCTACCTTTGGCTTAGTGGCGAAATTGCGTGAAGAACTGGATAAAATTCCCACTTTGTCTAAGCTATTAGTGGAAGTAGAACAGCCACTAGAAGCGGTTTTAGCTGAAATGGAATATACGGGTGTTCGCATTAATTCAGCTTATTTACAAGAGCTTTCACAGCATTTAGAAACTGAGTTAGCCAGGTTAAAAGAGGAAGCAACTAAAATAGCTGGGGAAAATTTTAACTTGGGTTCGCCTAAGCAGTTGAGCCAAATTTTGTTTGAAAAGTTGGGTTTAAGTACTAGACATTCTCGTAAAATTCAAACGGGCTTCTCTACAGATGCAGCAACACTAGAAAAACTCCAAGAAGATGATAATACTGGATTTGTTGAAGCGATAATTGAGTATCGCACTCTATCTAAATTAAAGTCTACTTATGTTGATGCATTACCTGCATTGGTGCGTCCAGATACACAGCGAGTGCATACTGATTTTAATCAAGCAGCAACATCAACTGGTAGATTATCTTCTTCTAATCCGAATTTACAAAATATCCCCATTCGTACAGCTTTTAGTCGCCAAATTCGGAAGGCGTTTTTGCCAGAATCTGGTTGGTTAATGGTGGCTGCTGATTACTCACAAATTGAATTGCGGATTTTAGCTCATTTGAGTCAAGAGCCGATATTAGTGCAAGCATATCAGCAAAATGAAGATGTTCACACTGTTACGGCGCGGTTAGTATTTGAAAAAGAAAATATAACCTCAGAAGAAAGAGGGATGGCAAAAACTATCAATTTTGGCGTGATTTATGGAATGGGTTCTCTAAGATTTTCGCGCTCAACTGGGATAGATAAGACTATTGCCAACGAGTTCATTAAGCGGTTTAATGAACGATATCCGAAAGTATTTGCATATTTAGAGCGAATGAAAAAAGAAGCGATCGCTCTTGGTTATGTAGAAACTATTTTCGGTCGCCGTCGTTATTTTGACTTTACTAATAACAGTTTACGCAAATTAAAAGGCAGCAACCCAGAAGATATTGATCTGAGTAAATTGAAGAATTTAGGCCCTTTTGATGCAGGTTTACTACGCTCTGCTGCCAATGCACCAATTCAAGGTTCCAACGCTGATATTATCAAAATTGCAATGGTAAGACTGCATGAGGTTTTAAAGAACTATCAGGCGCGTTTGTTGTTGCAAGTTCACGATGAATTGGTGTTTGAAATTCCCCCTGATGAGTGGGAAGAATTACAACCGCAAATTAAGTCGGTGATGGAAAATGCAGTCCAGTTAAGTGTGCCGTTACTGGTAGAAGCGCGTGTCGGTGAAAATTGGATGGAGACGAAGTAAGTTAAACTTTGACAAGGCTTTTAGCTAGAGAAGTGTCAATCAGTTGAGTTGAAAATTTAACTAATCAAGATAATCAAGAGTCAAAAGTATCGACTCTTGATTCCTGATGATGGAGTAGGCAATAGTTAAGAATTAACCGCCACGCTTCAGCGCTAATTCTACCTGCTGTAACTCCTTCTCTAAACGAGTTTTGAGTTTTTCGGGTACGGCACGATTTGGGTAAGAACTGTAGTGTCCAGCCAGGGAGTTGAGGGCTGTTCGCATGGTTGTAAAGGAGCCAAGACCAGAAACAGAGTTAACTCTCTGATAGCGAGCTGAAAAGTCATTAATTTTTTGACGTGCTTCTGCTTGAACTGCTGCTTTTTCTGGTGAATCTTGTGATATATCCAGAGCTTGTCTCATAACATTGACCACAGCTAAGGTGTCTTGGCGATAATCCCCAGTCAAACTATCTGGACTGCCAGAACAGCCCATTAAGCCGATAGATACAACCAAAACCAGCGCAAGCAAACGCGACCAATAGCGCTTCATATTCATTAAGTAAAAGGATACGTAAATTAACGTCCATCGTATCTTGGATTGGTAACTTGGGGAATGGGGAGTGGGGAGTGGGGAATGGGGGATGAGAGAGCAGGGGAAGCAGGGGAAGAAGAACTATTAATTATTGCCCAATGACTAATGACTAATGACTTTTTGATAAAGAGTATTGCGTTGTTGGTAAGGTCGTTCTAAAGAAGCGATCGCATTTTCCAAAGTTTCCACTTCCATACACGTACCGCCCAAAGCACCTGCCATTGTGGTAATATGCTCCTCCATCAATGTGCCACCGATATCATTACAACCCCAAAGTAAAGCTTCTGTTGCACCTCCAAGCCCCAGTTTTACCCAACTCTGCTGATGGTTAGGAATCCAATTACCTAAGTAAATCCGCGCCACAGCGCCTAGTAGCAATGCATCACTCAAAACTGGTTGATCGCGTCCGACACGGCGACGTAAGGGTTTGGGCGCTTCTTGCCCAACGAAGGGTAATAAAATAAACTCTGTAATCTTGGCGGGATATCCTTGATTAATGGCGGTTTGTTGGAGCGATCGCAATTTTTCTAAATGCCCGATTTGCTGTTCGTGGGTTTCAATATGCCCAGATAACATGGTGCTGGTGGTATGCAAGCCTAATTTGTGAGCAGTGCTGACAATTTCTAGCCAAGTGGCTGTGTTAATCTTCTCTGGACACAATATCCGCCTTACTTCATCGTCTAACACCTCAGCTGCTGTTCCTGGCATTGAGTCAACACCAGCGTCACGCAAAGCAGCAATTACATCAGCATACCCAAGTCCATCAAGTCTGGCGATAAATTCCACCTCTTGGGGAGAAAAAGCATGTAAATGTATCTGAGGAAATTCCTGTTTAATGGTTTCCACAACCTTGAGATAATAGGGTAAAGATTTACCATTTATCTGTGCTTGTGGATTTAATCCGCCCTGCATACAGATTTCCGTTGCACCCCGTTGCACTGCATCTGTCGCTTTTTCCAAAATTTGCGCCGAATCTAACCAGTATGCACCGGCATCACCATCATCTCGACGGAAAGCACAAAAACTACAGTGCTGCTCACAAATATTAGTAAAGTTAATATTACGATTAATTATGTATGTAACTGTATCGCCTGCTTGAGTGTGGCGGAGTGTATCGGATGTAGTACGTATCGCAGCGATCGCCTCCTCATCTGTTTGTTGTAACAATACTATTCCCTCTTCGAGAGATAAGTCGTATCCCATCAAGGCACGGTCAAGAATTTTTTCAACAGTAATTTTTGTTAGCATTACTTTCTTAACTTCTGAGTAAATCTTAATTTTAGGATCTTGTTAATAATAAAATTCTACTTAATAAATACACCAAGTTCTGGAGAATCCCAAGAACGGACATAAGTTTTGTCTTTAAAATTAATTTCTTGAGATTTTTTTTGTTTACTTTTTTTAGTTTCCATTGAAATAATCCCGCAAGGCTCAAAATCTTGATAGGAATCCTCTTTTTCTAAACTTGCCGAAGTATTATTAACATTAATATGTTGAATTTTAAGTCCTTTTTGATTACTTTGCTGCAAAAGTATCCATAAAGGGTATTCCCAAGGGTCATTTCCCATTGATAGCCCAATATTCGAGCATTTTTTGGAATTTAAAAACTCAACTGCTCCCGTATAAGTACCTTTTAGAAATGGTCTATTACTAAAATACTGCTCAATTCTAGGGGTTTGGAATATATTATTGCTATCAATAATAGGTCTGTACCTATTAAAAAACACCCACGGTAATGATGAGATTAGCAAAAATGTTACTATAAAAATTGCGATTTTTTGCTGTTTAACCTTAGATAACACCACACCTACAAATGGAGACATTAGGACGAACAAAGGTAAATGCAGACGACTATTCCAGACTTGCCATTTTAGCAAGTAGCAAAATATCAAAAATGTAGATACGGTAGCGATGAGATAAGTAAAAATATAACTTTCTTTACGGAGAGATTTTCGAGCTAGAAAAATAATAATACATATCAATATCAATGCTAGATGTAATAAATTACCAGCACTGTTTTCATTACCAGTTATCCCAATTGTTGACCAACCTCCTGGTACAAAGAATGTCTGGGAAAAAGTTATCCGAGGATCGTTATAATCTACACCCAAGAATGTATGTATAAGTTGAATTAATCTGTTCGCTTTTCCATTCCAGAAACCAATCGGTGTTCCTATATGTAAAGCAAGATTTCTCAGGATATTAGAAATGAGTATATTAACACCTAATATTTCATTACGATAGCCACTCGCTTCACCAAGTGGCGAAGCAAATAAATTATAATTGCGTAAATAGTGACTAATATTAAGCAACAAAGAGATACTTCCTACTATCAAAGCAGGCTTCCATGCTTGCCAGCGTAAGCGTTTAACCAGGTAAAAACCAACCCAAATTAAAAAGGGAAGTACATAAAAATAAGCAGTTCCCTTGCTCAAAATAGCTAATCCCGTGCTACTACCAATATTAAATGAATTCGTCCAAATATCGCTTTTACCTGCTTGGATAGTCGATAGTAAGTAGTAAGCAAGACAAACTAACCAAAATGCAGCTACATAATCATTTTGAGTGCTTGAAGCTTGCAAGATTCCCATAGGAATTGTTGCTGTTATAACCGCAGAGAAAACTTGACCTCGTAAATCTGCTCCTAGTTGTTTTGCAATTAATGACACTCCAATAATACAGCCAATCATACTGAACCATTGGACTAAGTTAGCGAAGTAGTCACCACCACTTAAAAGCTGAAAATGCAAAATCACAAACTCTGACCAAGGGTTTTGATATAGCTGTGGAGTATAACTTGTAGGATAATGGGCAATGCTATGATTTTGTATCCAATAAGCAACACGGCTCATGTGATAGTCCATAGAATCCCAATTATTGGGTGGTGCGATGATAGCAATTAATCCAACTGTCGCTACAACGAAACCTATGCCATATAACAATAAATTTATTAAGGGTTTAACTTTAATATTTTTGTTTATTTGAGAAGAATTTCTTTGCTTTGGATTCGGAATTATTTGGTGATTTAGTCGAAAGTATATATAAATTAATATGATACATATTAATCCCCAAGTTACCAATATCCAGCCAAAAGTAATTAATTTAAAAGGACTCAAAAGTTCAGTGATTGCAGTAAGTAAAATTCCCCAGTAAGTAATTGCTAATATCAGCGCTTCACGCCAATCGGTACGTTTTTTATTAACTAACAAAAAAATAGTAATTAAGGAAATAAGAGGCAAAAATATAAACATCAATAATATTTCCACTTTAAATATAATTTCTGCTGTAGTAATTGTAATATGGGCTGAAGCCACTTACTACCAGCTAATTTAATTAATTTTACACTGCGTAAGATACTTTGATTTATTCTTGCTCACTTAAGAGACTTCCAATTTAAAAACATCCTATCTCCGGGACGGAAAACTTTGCGTCCCTAGAAATGTGCAAATAATTTTGGATAATTTATTTTTTGCCAGTCTAAAAGTTAAGTAGGTAGGCATAATTAAACATAATATCAAACCTCATCCTCAATCCCTTTCCTTGGTAAGGGGAGGAAAACTGGAGGTAGGGTGAGGTATTTAATTTGACCCGCTTACTTAATACACATTGTTATATTAGCTGAAATTTTCACTAATTTTCCCGTGCTTGCGGTGTTCGTCGGTGCTGTATTAGCAATCCGATCGCCATACCAATGCCGACAAAGGCTGTAAAGTAGAATAAACCAATCAATCGGATATAAGTTGGTGGTGCGATCGCTTCAACTTCAACTTCTTGTCCTACCTTCACTGGTGCAAATTGACGACTAGATCCTGGTAGAGGAGTTGCTTCCACCTCAATTTTGTGGGGTGAACCATCAAAAAATTGCTCTAGCCATGTTAACTTCCCTTGTTCGTCAGGAATACCTTTGTAATCAAAGACTGTTAAATTATGTTCAAGGGCGATCGCTTTCACCTGTAACGCTACATCTCTGATAGGTTGTCCAGTTGCGCTATCTTTCACCTGTAATGATAAGTTCGCAAGTTTTCCGACAGTTGCGTTTTTATCTCCCCCAAGGTTAATTTCCAATCCCTGAGATTTTTGAGATGATGGTGCGATTGCTTCGGTAGTATTTGAATGGTGTTCGCTGCCGTGAGCTTCGGCAACTTCTGCACTAATGTTGATAACTAATAGGGTTACTATAGCTACCACTGTCAATGCACTTAATAAAAGGCGGACTGACTGTGGTGCAATTTCTCCTTGTTGGAGTTCTTCTTGTCCGCCAATAACCCAACCACCCAACAATCCAAGTGATAACAAAATAGCTGCAATAACAACAAAGTATTTATATTTTATTGGATTTTCCCGGACATTCAGATTTAAAGTTTGCTGATATGGGGCAAAGGCATTTGCTACCAAAGGTGACACATTTACCAGCAGTTGGTAATTACCACGTATGGGTAACATCTGTTGAATTTCTAGCTTCCCATCAGGTGCAGTGGCATCCATTTGCAGCAATTTTGTTCCCTCAACAATGGGAAAATCTGTTGTTAACCAAGGATTCCGATTAGGCGTTAGAATTTGTAAGCTAATTTTTGTATTTTCTAATGCTTTACCCGCAGCATTAACAGCTTGTAACTTTAGGGTAACGGGAGATTGCGGTCTTTCTGCCCCTGCTTCAAAGGGGAGAATGCGTTCTAAAGGTGGGTTGGTGGAGAGTAGCACTCTGGATGCAGGAATTTGAGAATTCCCTACAAAAGAATAAACAATTGATAAAGTGATGCAAACAGCACTGATAACTCCAAAAAGCCGATATTTTTTCATAAAACTTATAGTATATGTGAAACTCATGTACTTTTAGCAACTGAAACTTAAATAGCAGTTGATGAAAGTTAAAGCCAAAAATTCAAATCAAATAATTAGTCATAAATTCAGACACCATTTTCAATTTAGTTAAGGTGATGTAGAGATGGTAAATAAAGCATCTCTACAAAACCTAAAAGTATATCCAAACAAAAACATTGGCGCGAAATTTGCGCTATTTTAGCGTCGTAATTTTCTTAGATGTCAAAGCATTGCTTTATACACCGAAAAAATCTTGGGATTATGATAATTTAGTGACATGCAACACCTAATGTGTGGTGACGCGCTGAGTGTGCTGTGTTATGAGCCGCAGGATAGGTAGAGAACAACACAGTCCAGATAACTAAAGAAGATAGCAACATATAAAGCGTTACCTGCACAGGCTTGGATAAGGTAATACCTGCGGTCTTCTGCAAGACTGAAATATGAGAAAAAGTAGTCATTTTTGATCTCCTATAATAAATTCGGGTAATTCATCAATCAAAGGGCATTATGCCGCTTGATTGCAAAAAGATATACGATCAACTTTGTCTTTGACAAGTGTGTATCAAATGTATTGAGTAAGTGGGCTTTAGTGAATACTATACTATCTTTTGAAGATCGACTCATCATGAGACAGAAATCTCCACATAAAGTCTATACAAATAACAAAAGAATGACATACGGATTTGAATGATGGCATTTTCAAAGCTGATAACACGAAGGTAACAGATTAAAATTTAAAATTGGTCATGTTGCCAAGCATCCAAAATTCCTTGAAATGTAATTGATATTATCTCTAAGCCAATTAAATATGCCACAGATTACCAACAGGTTTTATATTAAAATTGGTAACTATTATACTCGCTGTTTGTACTTAAAGTACTGCTTAAGCAATAAGTATATCAGGAATAGGCATAAAAAGTTAGTTTAATCTAAATAGTATTCATACATAAAAGAAGCGTATAAATACTGTAAAAACTAAAGATAATTGGCTATATTTTTCAGGGACTGATTCTAGCTTTATCTAAATTTAGCAACTTAACTAACTATTTTGAAGCGCTATAAAATTATTGACAATATTTATTAATTCCTCTAATATTTAAAAGCAATTGAAAATCTTTTGCAATTCTTTTTTTGGCGCTAACCGTAACAAAATCTCATGCCCAACAACTTCGCTCTAGGTAACGGAAAACCCTGGAGCCGCCGTCAATTATTGCAGCTGGGACTAGCAGGTGCTGGAGTGACTGGTGCAGCCGGACTTTGGCAGATGCTAAATCTACAAAGTAAGTCAATCGTCAAAGTGCCACCATTCAGTATGGAAGCACCAGACGACGTTACTAACCCGATGAAGATGTTAAGGGATTTTGATTATGGGACGGTAAAGCAAGAAAATGGGCGGACTATCAGGGAATTTCAGTTAACTGCGGGTACTTCCATAATAAAACTCAATAGTGCTGTCTCTTACAACATCTGGGATTTAAACGGTCGCATACCAGGGCCAACGCTACGGGCAAAACAGGGCGATCGCATCCGGGTACTATTTCTCAACAATGCGGGACATTCTCACTCTTTGCATTTTCATGGCGTTCATCCGGCAGAAATGGATGGTATTCGCCCCATAAGTAATGGCAAAGCCACAATTTATGAATTTGATGCTGAACCTTATGGCGTTCACTTATACCACTGCCATATTGAACCAGTCACCCGCCACATCGCCAAGGGACTGTACGGCATGTTCATCATCGATCCACCTACTTCGCGTCCCCCGGCTGATGAGATGGTGCTAGTGATGGGTGGGTATGACGTGAATGATGATAGCCATAATGATTATTACGCCTTCAACGGTCTGCCCCACTATTACATGCATAACCCGATTCGGATTTATAAAGATCAGTTGATTCGGCTGTATGTTCTCAACATCATTGAATACGATCCGGCGGTGACTTTTCATCTCCATGCCAACTTTTTTGATGTCTATCGCAATGGCATGAGTATGACTCCTAGTGAGAAAACTGATGTGATTACGATGGGTGTCGCAGAAAGGCACATCTTGGAATTTGCTTTTCGCTACCCAGGTAAGTATATGTTCCATCCCCATCAAGATGCGATCGCAGAAAATGGTTGCATGGGTCAATTTGAAGTACTTACTGAGAGTAGCTCTCAAAATTCTGTTAAAAAGTCCTAACAATATTATTAGTAATTCGTAATTAATTTATTAAAGTTTTAGGTAAATAGCTGATAAAAAATCTCATTATATGAGACAGTAAAATCTATGACAATGTGTCAAACAAACTAGCTTCTAGTAATATGAAATGTTTCAATTAATACCTTTTTTAGTTGTGCGTGGAGCAAAGATGATAAAAGTTCGTTATATCTGTTTAACAGCAGCAGCAGCCTTAATAGTTACCTTGAGTTCCTGTAGTAGTACACCAACCGCAGAAAATCCATCAGCACCAGTTGCTAGCTCTCCAGCGACAGAGGCAGTAAGTAGTAACAGTCACAGTGGCCACGGTGGCAAAGACAAAATTAACATTAACAATGCTATATTGTCAGAATTAGATAAGTTTGAAGCCAAACTAGGTGTTCCGGCTTTATCGAACAAAATCCAGGCAAGTCGTCCTTATGGTAGCCCAGAAGATTTAGTTACTAAAAAAGTAATTACTAAAGAGCAGTTCGACCAAATTAAAGACCAGGTTAGTGTTCAAGAAGTGGCACTTACGGGTGAGGCAAAAGATGTTGACTATATGTCTAAATTAGGCTTAATGAAAGGGCATCTTTTGGTAGCGCAAGAACTGCTGGATAAGAATCAGCCGAAACAGGCAGAACCTCATATTGGACATCCAGTTGAAGAGATTTATGTTGATGTAGAAGATCAACTTAATGAGCGCAAAGTCAAAGAATTTAAGACAACATTGGTAAGTTTGCAAGATTTAGTGAAATCTAGCCCTAAAGATAGCAAAGTTAAAACTAATTTTACTTCTTCAGTACAAGCAGTTGATTCCGCGATCGCAGCTTTACCAGCAGATCAACGCTCAAAACCAGGATTTGTGCTACAGGTAATTAACGAATTGCTAGATTCAGCCAACTCCGAATATGGCGCTGCGATCGCAGATGGTAAAATAACCGCGCCAATTGAGTATCAAGATTCCCGTGGTTTTGTGGTTTACGCCAATGATTTATACAAAGGAATTTCTAGTCAAGTAGCTCAAGCAGATCCCGAAGCGCACAAAGCGATCGATACTAGTTTCGCTGAACTCATAAAAGTTTGGCCTGCTGCCATCCCACCAGCAAAAGCAGTCAAAACACCTAGTGATGTTACCAAGCTAGTGAAAACCATTGAGGAAAACTCTCAAAAAGTGGTTGACAAATCCAATACCCAAGCACAACGATAACACTTTGTTTTAATGGGAAGTATATGATAAGGAGTTTAAAATAGTAGGAGTTAGGAGTTATGAATTATGAGTTATGAATCCCAATCTGTTAACTCCTAACTTCCAACTCCTCACTAATTACACTCCATTCATTACTTGAACTAACAACTGATGCAAGAACTTGACCATAAAAAGACCATTGACCTGCTGAACGCCATCATGGAATTTGAACTAGCAGGGGTAGTGCGCTATACACATTATTCTTTGATGGTGACTGGCCCTAACCGTATTCCAATTGTGGCCTTTTTCAAAGCACAGGCAAGTGAATCTTTACTTCATGCTGAACAAGTGGGAGAAATTCTCACCGGTTTAGATGGGCATCCCTCCCTGAAAATTGCCCCAATGGAAGAAACCTACCAGCATAAAGTTAAGGATATCTTGGAAGAAAGCTTATCCCACGAAAAAAAGGCATTGGATCTGTATAAAAATCTGCTCGATACTGTTACCAATGCCAGCATTTATCTTGAAGAATTCGCTCGCGGCATGATTGGGCAAGAAGAGATGCATAATCTCGAACTCAAAAAGATGCTACGCGATTTTAGTTAATAGTCATTAGTCATTAGTCATTTGTCAAATTCAAAGAACAAGCGGCGGCAAATGACTAATGGCAAAGGAGAAAGGAGAAAAGACAAAGGATAAAAGATGGATTTTAGTACTGCTCTACCTACTTTTGTAATAACGCTCCGAGAAGGAGTGGAAGCTGCTCTTGTTGTTGGGATTGTGCTAGCTTTACTGAAAAAAGCTAAACAATCCCGGCTTAACTCTTGGGTATATGCTGGTATTGGCGTTGGTATTGTCGTCAGTGCCTTAATAGGCGTGCTATTCAGTTCGATAATTCAAATACTAGGAGCAGCGAATCCTCAATACACCACTGTAGTTGAGCCAGCGTTGGAGGGGGTGTTTAGTGTGTTAGCGATCGCAATGCTCAGTTGGATGCTAATCTGGATGACTAAACAAGCCAGATTCATGAAAGCTACAGTCGAAGGAGCAGTTACTCAAGCACTGACACAAAACTCAAATGCTGGTTGGGGTGTTTTTACTTTAATTTTAATTGCCGTCGTCCGTGAAGGCTTTGAAACTGTTCTGTTCGTTGCTGCTAGTTCTCAACAGGGATTAATGCCAGCATTGGGTGCTATTGGTGGTTTGGTAACGGCATCTGCCATTGGAGTGCTGCTATTTAAATGGGGTGTCAAAATTAACATCCGCCAGTTTTTCCAAGTAATGGGCGTTTTATTAGTGTTAATTGTCGCTGGATTGGTAGTTTCAGCCTTGAAACATTTTGACGACGCAGTGGCTAACCTTGCCCTTAGCAGTCGTGCCACAGAAGGACTTTGTTTCTATTACGAACGTTTTACAAAAGTCCACTCCTGTATTTTGGGGCCAATAGTTTCAAATACTTCCACAATTTTGCCTGACGAACAGTTTCCTGGCGTTATCCTCAAATCTTTATTTGGTTACAGAGACAATCTCTATCTTGTGCAAGCAGTGGGATATGTGGCATTTTTACTCACCATTGGAGGACTGTATTTCCGCAGCCTTGGAAGTGCTTCTCCTGAAGGTAAAAAAAATATCCCCTTTGCTCAAAAACCAATTAGTTCTGCAAAAGATTAAAAACATAATTAGTTGCCTTGTTCCCAGTCTATCTATGACTGGGAATCACCTTAAGGATCGGCATTTGTCACCAACACAAAGTAACCAAAGCTTTCCTAGAGCGGATTAGGCAATGAGCAAAACTTTTATATTAAATTCCTTACTGTTGCTTTCTCAAATACCTAATCCAGAAGCAAAATTTTTAGATTTAAAAAATAAATTATAGAAAAAAGGGTTTCAGGTAATCATTGCACTACCACCAAAGCGAGGAGCTTATGGGTTACTAAGAGAAGCTGACAAAAAAATTTGGATTAATCCCGTAGTGTTTGAGTTAGGTATTGGGACTCAAACATTAATCCATGAAACTGTTCATGCAGCGCAGGTATGTGCTGGAAAAGGAAAAATCAAAATTTTAGGCTTAGACATTCAACCAATCAATTATGCTAGACCATTTTTTAAACGTTATACCGATGTCAAACGACAAGATTTAGAAAGAGAAGCCTATGCAGTACAAACTCAACCTAATAGTTTTGAATTAGCTGTATCTCTTCTTCAACAACATTGTAAATAGCTAGTTTTTAGAGTTGTTGGGAAAGCTGAATCGCCCTTATTTAACTAAGGTACATCATATTCCCCTCCCAATACTGCTCGGTTAAGCTCAAAAAGCTTAAATTTCGTAGGTTGGGTTGAGGAACGTAGACCCGAAGGGGCTTCCCGCAGGGTAACCCAACATTTACAAGGCTTTGTTGGGTTTCACTTGGTTCAACCCAACCTACAAATTTTCTTAACTAAGCAGTATTGATTCCTCTCCTTACTTGCGCTACGGTGTACACACAAGTCGGAAAAACTTCATCTACCAAAGATTTGCAGTGAAGCAGCGCTCTAGGTAGGGTTTCCCTTTGCAGGCGGCTGCTGTTAGGGAAGCGTTAGCGTACCCCTGCGGGGAAGCAAGCTACGCGCAGCGTCTCGTAGAGAGGAACGAGCGTCCGCAGGAGCGTCACCCGTACCCTTCGGGGATCTTGCTACGCGTAGCGTCTCCGATAGGAGAAGGGTGCGTTACGCTGCCGTGACAAAGCTAAACTCTTGCAATCATGGCGTACTCATTTGTTATTCCGGCGTACTCATTTGTTATTCCGGCGTACTCATTTGTTATTCCGGCGTACTCATTTGTTATTTCGGCGTACTCATTTGTTATTTCGGCGTACTCATTTGTTATTTCGGCGTACTCATTTGTTATTTTGGCATACTCATTTGTTATTTCGGCGTACTCATTTGTTATTTCGGCATACTCATTTGTTATTTCGGCGTGTCCATAACGCACCCTACGAAACTACTATAATTGAAACATAGTGCTGGGCATACTTGTGTGTACACCGTAGCCTTACTTGCGGGGAGAGGGTTGGGGGTGGGGTTCTTGTACCTCAATCGAGAAGCGCTATACCTAAAATCACCTCCGATAAATGCATCCTTGATTGGCTGCGAAGTTCTCCCATTATTGAGCTTAAGTTCCCTGCGCTACAAACAACGCTTGCTTAAGCTGCTGACAAGCCTTTTCAATTGCATCTATACTACCTGGATTCACCAGACCATAATAATCAAACACATAGACTCGGTTATTTTTAGTTGCTTGCAGTTGTTGCCAAAAAGCTTCCTTTTTCAGCGAAGCTAAAAGCCCCGCTTCCGAATTCCCTTGTGGGGGATTAACTAAAATTATCACCTCTGGATTTGCTTCTAAAATCTTCTCAGCCGAAAGCGTCACATACCCACCAACAGGACTTTTCCCTTGTAAATCTGCTGCTATATTTTTCGCCTGGAATTTTGCCAGCAAATCCCCTGCCCAACTATTTTTATTCGGCGCTAAAATTGGTTGACGACTAACCAGCGCTAGAGTAGAAAAACCCTGAGTTGGCTTTTCTGGCAAGAAAGTTTTATAACGATTTAACAAAGCCTGAGGATCAGCATCAATTGATTTAGCAAGTGTTTTAGTAAGTTCTTCTAGAGATTCCCAGTTATTCACCTTAGTTAGAAAAGTCGGAATTCCTAGCTGCTGAAGTTTTTGAATTTGAATGTTAAAAAAACCTTCTGCACCAATAACTAAATCTGGCTTGAGTGCTACCACTTTTTCTAAATTTGGCGGACTTTGCCCTTCACTAACACGGGGAATATCCTTAAATATTGAGTCATCCTTAAATAATTTACTACCAGTAATGCCAACAATTTTTGTTTGATCGAGTCGAGAGATAATGTCAGCAGAAAGAGAAGAAAGAGCAACAACTCTTTTTGCTGATCCTTTCGGTAATTGCTGAGAATTTGTGTTTATCGTCTCCGTACTGCTTGTGATTTTTATTTGTGGCTGCTGAGTGTTTACGGTCGTGCAAGCAGCTAAAAATATACTCATCAAAAGTGCTAAAGCAGATAAAAGCCAACGACGATGCATATTAAAATTCCTTTTGGGGTAAAAATGGCATAAGCAGATTTTCACTAACTAAGGTACAGGCAAAATCTACCCAATAACAGACTAAGCTTGGTGTGTATTCAGATGTTTTATGTCTTTATCAAAAAATTCAGCAACACAAACAAGCCTTTAATAGTCTTAAAAAATAGGTTTAAAAACCCCCGTTATTTAAATGTATAATTATATACATGAAATTGCCCACAATTATCTGAATTGGGGTCGATGATTATTGTGTCCATCTACTGCTAGATATGTCTAACCATCCCTTGAACGTTGCAAGATCAACATTATTTTGGCGGCGTCTATTCGCTATTGTTTTCACTAGTAGTTCGTTGCTCCCCAGCTTTGGAAGCGAACCGGCAAGGGCACAAGTAACCCAGTATTGTCAATTATCATCAACGGCGGCACAAGAAAAAGAAAACTTACGTTTGTCAGCGCTCAAAGGCAAACCAGATGCCCAAACCCGCTATCAAAACATTCTAAAAAAACAGGCACAGGAATTACAGGAGTGCCGCACGCGGACTTGGCCGCAAATACAAGCCATTTGGTTGCGCTTGTATCCTTGTGACGTTCAGCCAGGAACAATTGATCAAATTATGGATCGGATTGTTAATCGTGGCTATAACCAAGTTTATTTAGAAGTATTTTCCGACGGGCAGGCATTATTGCCAGCAAAAGCTAACCCGACGGTTTGGCCTTCTGTAATTCGCACCCCAGGAGCAGAAAACACGGATTTACTCGCCACAGCAATTCAAAAAGGTCGGCAACGCGGTTTAAAGGTTTACGCCTGGATGTTTACGAACAATTTCGGCTATACTTACGCCCAGCGCCGAGATAGAGAAAGTGCGATCGCTCGTAATGGCAAAGGTCAAACTAGCCTATATGTGGTAGACAATGGCTCTCAAGTATTTATCGACCCATACAACTTGCAAGCAAAACGCGACTACTACCAATTAGTAAAAGAAATTTTGCGCCGTCGCCCAGATGGCTTGCTATTAGACTATGTACGCTATCCCCGACAAGCAGGAAGTGATTCCATCGCCACCAAAGTTTCAGATTTATGGCTATTTAGTCCCGCAACCCAAGAAGCTTTATTTAAACGGGCACTAAATTACAAAGGGCAGGAATTGATTCGGCGCTTTTTGAGTAAGGGATTCGTCGGCGCCGGAGATATAGCGGAAGTTGATAAACTTTATCCTCAAGAAGGGGAACCTCTGTGGCAAGGACGCATTCCCTCACCAGCGCAAAAATCAATCCTGTCTGCAACCGATAGACAGCCGCTTTTACAATGGGAATTATGGCAGCTTGCTGTTGCCCACGCTATGCAAGGAATTTTAGATTTTGTCACCATAGCCAGTTATCCAGCAAAGCAGCAAGGTATTCCCACAGGAGTAGTGTTTTTCCCAGATGGCAACCAAACTGTAGGGCAAGGGTATGATTCCCGTTTGCAACCTTGGGATCGGTTCTCCACTTCATTGCAGTGGCATCCTATGGCTTATGGGAATTGCGGTAATGTCAGTTGTATTGTGACACAAGTGCAACGAGTTTTGAGTATGGCAAAACCGGGTACGCAGATAATCCCAGCTTTAGCAGGCAAATGGGGAGAATCTGTTAGTAATCGTCCATCCCTAGAAGCGCAAATGCAGGCACTTCGCAAATTTTCTCCCCAACTGAAGGGAGTTAGCCATTTTGCCTATTCTTGGCAATATCCTGAGAATGATAACGATCGCAAATTTTGTCGCAGTCGGTAAACAGCAGGAGTCAGGATTCAGAATTCAGAAGGAAAATTCCCCTCATCTTCTACTAATTGATTCTGAATTCTGTATTCTTCTTCAATGAACTTAATGTGAATTCGACGGTTACAAAAAGGTAAAAAGCTTGCTAGATATGAAGTATAAGAAACAGGGCAGGTATTGCGATCGCTACGCCCGCCGCAGGCATCGCTAAGATTGATCGAAAATCGGCAAAGAAGGCACAAAAAACACCGAGACTAAAAATATCTCAGAAAAATCTTTCTTCTCGGCTATGTTTACCATTGGATCTCGCCTCGACATCACACAAATCTTCTGAAGTTTCATGATTTCTGCAATCAATGGGAAAGCTTGCGTCTTGTGATAATGTAAGAGGGTGTTTAACAAGTGGCGCAAGGTATATTTTTGTCGTTTTGACTTGGCTTTAGCGCGACAAAAAAATAAAGGTTTCAGCCATATAATTAAGATGCTTCGGTGTGTTAAATATGAAAGCAAAAGACCCTTTTTAAATATTCTCTAAACGTCGAATAATAACTATAGCTACTACAAACTATTTAGGATTAACTATGGAACCTATTTCTATGATTATTGCGGCTTTAGGTGCTGGTGCGATCGCTGCTACTAAAGATACCGCAGGGACAGCTGTTAAAGATGCCTATCAGGGTTTGAAAGCCTTGATTAAGAAGAAGTTTGAAAGTGAACCAAAAGCCCAAATGGTTCTGGAAGAACACGAAACAGATCCTGAAACCTATGAAGCACCACTTAAAAAGAAATTAGCGGAAGCTGGTGTTGATCGGGATGCGGAAATTATTAAGGCTGCTCAGGAGTTACTGAAACAGGAAAAGCCTGAAGAATCAGCAGCAGGTAAGTATAACACAGTGTTTCAAGGAGAAGTGAAGGGGATTCAGGTTGGCGATCGCAACAAACAAGAAAATAAATTTAGCTAAAAGCCAATGGGGTATCTAGATGGCTGAAGAGAGTTCTAAATACCACTCAACGTTTCAAAGTGAAGTCAAAGGTGCTGTAGTTGGTGAAGGAAACATTATCTACAACTACTTCTACTCTAGGGAAGAAGTAAAACCTGTTGATTTTGCGATCGCTGTTGATGAATATCTGCCTTGTCCTTATCAGGGTTTGTTTCATTTTGGCCCCAATGAGGCTGAATTTTTCTTTGGGCGTGAAATATTTATAGAAGAACTTTATAGTGCAACTAAAACCAATAATTTTATTCCGGTGTTAGGTGCATCAGGAAGCGGTAAATCTTCGGTGGTATTAGCTGGATTAGTCCCTAAGTTGCAAAAAGCGGGTCATTGGCAGTTTACTCACTTTCGTCCTGGTTCTGATCCTTTCCATGCGATCGCTTTAGCTCTTGTTCCTCTTTATACGCCTGATTTAGATCAAACTGACCAAATTGCCCAAGCCCGAAAGATGGCTGGTTACTTGCAAGATGGCTCTGTTCCTCTCTCAGATGTTTTTGCTAAAATTCAGCAAAATCATCCTAATCATCGACTGCTACTGATTGCTGACCAATTTGAAGAAATTTACACACTCTGTAACAATCAGGAAATACGCCGTAAGTTTCTCGACTGTTTATTAGCCAGCCTAGAAACTCCTGTTTCCCTGTCTTCATCGGCTACGGTGTTGGTGACAACGATGCGGGCAGATTTTTTGGGAAATGCTCTCTCCTATCGTCCCTTTGCTGATGTGTTGCAAAATGCTGATTTGAAACTGGGGCCGATGAATCGGGAAGAACTAACAGAAGTCATTGAAAAACCTGCCCAAAAATTAGGGGTGACATTTGAAACCGGACTGGTAGAACGCATTCTGGATGATGTGGAAGACCAACCGGGAAATTTACCTTTGCTAGAGTTTGCATTAACAGAGTTGTGGAACAAGCGATCGGGTAAACTATTAACTCACAAAATCTATGAAGAAATTGGTCAAGTAGAAGGTGCGTTAGCGCGCCATGCTGATGAGAAATATGGCAACTTGACAGATGACGAGAAGGAAAAAGTCCGACGGATTTTTATTCAATTGGTGCGTCCGGGTGAGGGAGCAGAGGATACCAGACGCATAGCGATGAAAGCGGAATTGGGGGAGCAAAGCTGGTCTTTGGTAAAAAAATTAGCTGATGCTCGGTTAGTGGTGACAAGTCGCAATCTCAGCAGTCAAGAAACGGTGGAGGTAGTTCATGAAGCTCTAATTCGTAATTGGGGAGAATTGCGAGAATGGATGAATACAAGCCGCGTTTTTAGAGCTTGGCAAGAGCGACTGCGGGGAGCAAAGGGACAATGGGAAGCAACGAAGCAAGATCCAGGGTCATTGTTGCGTGGTACAGCTTTGGCGGAGGCAGAAGAAAAACTGAAAGAACGCCCGGACGACTTAATTAATGAGAAAGAATTTATTGAGCAGAGTATCCAAGAACGCGATCGCCTGGAAAAAGCTGAACAAGCCCGTCTAGAGCGCGAATTAAGCTATCTTGAAAAAGCTTTGGACGAAGAAGAGAAAGCCCGTCAAGCAGAAAGAAAAGTGCGTAAGGAAGCTCAGATTAAAAGCAGATGGGCGATCGCCACAACAGTCTTGGCGATCGTGGCTTTAATTATTCTTAGTTTTTCTGCCTTGAAGCAGCAGCAGTCTTGGAAAACAATTGAGTCCGTCTTTTTAGGAACAGATAGTAATCAAATTATAAAAGCTTTGCCCGAATTTATTAAACAGGCAAATGATAAGAGAAATGAATTTGATAAACTTCCTGATGGAGCAGATCCAGTTCGCTATTATACGACTCATACAAACGAAATTAATAGTGTATTTGTTTACTATCGCAGTATTTTATCGGCTGCTTATCGACTTCAACAAAAAAAATTATTTGGGACGGAAAAAATCAAAGAAGATATCTCTAACCCTGCGGAAACTTCATTGGCTGAGATGATCCATAAGTATCGAATACCAGAATTAGAGTCTTATCTCAAGCAAAAAAAATTTGGAAATTTAAAAGATGAAACTAAATCTACAGACTTTGAGAATCGTTTTACAGAGGGTGCTTTACAAACTACCTATGCAATTTTAGAACGAGAATCTGGTGCGGGTGCAGATTTAAATCAAAATGGTTTGATTGATACTCCAGAAGAAGTAAACCAGATACCCTGTAAAACTCTACAAGAAATTGATGAATTATGGCAACACTATACCAATAAACATTGTGGGTGGCTTGGTGATAATGATGATTTATATCAGGATAGTGATTGCAAATTAGATCAGGATAACAGCACACTGACAATGTTAGTTATAGGGGTTCCTAATAGTCCTGATGTTTTAGAATCTCGGATTAAGCAAAGTGTAAAAAATAAAGGGGATTGCAAAGATAAATTCAAGTTATAAAGCTTTAAATCATTGAGTTTGTCCCTAAGCAATAAATGTGTTGGCTCAAATTTTTTATAAATATCTAAAAGTATTCCGCTAAAAACCAATCAAATAAGGAGGAACAATGAAAAAAATAAGAGATTTTAAAGCGTACATTTTGTGGAAGTTACGCCTCTCAAAATGGTTGATTTTTATTGCATTGATCGTGATAGTTCCTATCTGTATACTTCTAACACCTATAACAAGTACGGCTGTAACACGACCAGATAGTGCAACTTTCGATAAATTCCAGGGAACTATTCGTGTTTTTCCAGGAGGAGACACAAGTTTATCAAAGACACCTAAAAAACATCCTAAACTTACCAATTCACCAGCACCAGATATCTTATTCGTTGCTAAAACTCCGTCTGGTTCAAGCCCCAAAAGTTGGGCGCATCTCAAACTGTGGGCAAAATCTAGGCTGGTTGATCCAGTAGTGCAAGCAGGTACTGATGATACTGATACTGAGTACACTTTTCCTTGCAAACTAAACAAACCTGGCAGTGCTGTAATTGGTTGGGGGCTTCAGCAGCAAAGTCCCAGGAGATGTGAATTCATCAGTGTTGGACATCCTGCTTTTCAAAAATCATATTTACGCAATTCTTATCTTGCTGAAAAAGCAATGACTAAGCTTAATAAAGAAAACGCTCAGAAAATATTAGAAAAGCTGAAAGAAGTTAACATTAATTACAGTGTTGCTGAATCGGCAATACTTGAATGGATAGGTGATTCAGACCTTAGATATTACAATATTGTCATAGAGTGCCTTAACATTCTTCAAAATCAACGCCTCAAAAATGGAGGGGCGGATCTTGACAAAATTTTTTATTATTACAAAGACATACTTGGAGTTGAAGAACTTCCACAGAATCCTCAAATTAATCAAGAGAGTTTGAGAGAAGCTATCAGAAGAGGATACAACAACAAAAATGGAACTGATGATTCTTTTGAAAACATCCTTGAAAATGTAGCATCTATTGAGAGTCAAGTACAAGTCTCCCCAACTGAAGACTTAACCTTAATTTACGCCCATAATCTTGACAATAATATGGCGATCGATGTTTTGGTTGGAGCCGTTACAATTCAGGCTGCGGATAATTCGGAAATCTCTGTAGGAGCAGGTAGTCGCTATATATACTTTGGTAACGGCACCCAAGGAAGTACAAGTGTAATTGGTATTAGCAACCTAGTCAACCAGGAACCTGTTCAAATCTTTCTAAACGGTAGTAACTGGTCTGAGGATATTACTCCTTTAATCAACGCCTTTAATCAACAAGTTTCGCAAACTTCCGAACCTTCATCATCAAGGTAAAATTAAAGTTAGACTCTTTAATTCAGGATAATTGTGATTCAGTACGCAGTTATTTAGAGAATAATCCTAATGTTAGCCAGAGCGATCGGCACTTGTGCGACGGCATCGGCACGCAAAAATGAAACCAATTCGCAATGGGCTACGCCCCGCTACGCTAACGCAATGACGCTCGTTCCTCTCTACGAGACGCTGCGCGTAGCTTGCTTCCCCGCAGGGGTACGCTACCGCAACGCTTTCGCAATTCGCAATTAAATTTTTAACGTGCGCCTCTGTTGGAGACTAATTTTAACTTAAAGCCAAGTCTTCTGGTGTATTACAGTTAAACAGCATTTCTGGTTCTGGTAAAGGCAAAATTTCTACAGGATATTGCCGCAGCCACTCCTGAAACGATCGCCCCCCTTGGTTGATAAACTCTAAAAGTTGGGGCAAACAGCTACGGCGATAAAAACCACACAGAGGTTCCCAACCTTTAGGATTATGAGCTAAAGCTGCGACCTTATCATCTCCCACCCTATCAAGTCGAGTTACCCAATCTTGCAACACCTCAACTCGCAACCTCGGCAAATCGCAAGCTAGCAACAGCACCCAATCTGTTTTAACTTCCGCTAGCCCTTGGGCAAACCCAACTAAAGGCCCGTGGGCTAGAGATTCTCCAGACAAAGGTACTTCTCGGATAAACTGGCAACCAGGCAAAAGCAAATCTTGATAGCGTTCTGGCCAGGGAGTTACTACATAAACAACATCAGCACAGTTTTGAGCAATACCACAAACTCGCTCTAACAACGGCACTCCTTGAATGGGAATCAACGCTTTATCTTGACCCATCCGAGAACTCTTACCCCCAGCTAACACAATGGCAGTTAATTTGCTACATGAGTTAATAGTCATTCGTCAAAAAAATAGAGGGTAAAAAACGAGTCAAACTAAATTAACCCCTGACGCTGAAAGTAGAATAAATTTATCTTCTACTTAAACCCCATCATGGCTATCCAAGAACTCAAACAACAACTCCTTCAGCTTTCCCCCAACGATAAACTGTACATCATCCAACTCCTTGCCCAAAGCCTGACCACACACAACAACACCCAACCAGATCAACCAAGCAAACTCTCAGATTTTTTCCGTCAATCCCCCCTAGCTGAATTCACCGAAGAACTTGACCTGAGTCGAGATCGCACCCTTCCGCGCGATGCCTTCACCCCATGAATTATCTCCTTGATACCTGCCTGATTTCCGAACTTGTTGCCAAACAACCAAATCAACAAGTTTTAAATTGGCTAGATGCCCAAGTGCCAGAAAAACTTTACCTTAGCGTCATCACAATTGGCGAAATTGCTAAAGGCATCAGCAAAATTACTGCATCTAAGCGGAAAGAATCTCTAACAACTTGGCTGAATGAAACCTTGCCCAATCGCTTTCAACAAAGAATCTTAAATATAGATGTCTCAACAATGTTGTTGTGGGGAAATTTAGTCGGGCAACTAGAACAGAATGGGCGACCTCTACCTCTCATGGATTCTCTTATTGCAGCGATTGCAATTCATAACTCTTTATCACTTGTCACTCGTAACGAAAAAGATTTTGCTGGAACAGAAGTTGTAATCGTTAATCCTTGGTCTGTTTAGGCTCATCACTATAATGGGTCAGTAACATCCTAGTTAGGAGAAATAAAACTATTTCACGCCCTCACCTGACTTTTCTGGACTTGCTGCAATAAATGCTCTACATTTTCTGCTGGTGCAAGACACTTCAAACCTTGGCAAACTAACCCAACGCTTCCCTCTGGCAAATCAGATGTTATGGCAAACACAGCCGTTGGTAAAAACTTGGGGATCAGAGAGTTTATTTGCTCAGTGGTGCTGCGAATCAAGGTAGAATTACGATACCAATCCAACGCTATAAATAAGCTGGGACAACCTTGGGGAGCGCGATGCATCACACTTTTAAAAGCTTTCAAACCAAGTTCCGCTAAATCCAAATAATCTAGATTATCGGTGAGTTGGGCAAGACGGACAAGGTTAGCGATCGCAATCCCATTCGCTGATGGTGTAGCATTATCAACGTAACTGCGCTCTCGTACAATTAAATCTTGACTAGAGCCACTTGATGTATTATAATAACCACCTAATTCAACACTCCAGAGAAATTCGTTGAATTCATCTTGGATAGCGATCGCTTTTTCTAACCATTGCTTATGCTCAGGGTTGGAAGCTTGTAAATCCAGGAGAGCTTTAATAAAAAAGGCGTAATCTTCAGACTGCGCTAAAACGGTTGGTTCTCCTTGATAGTTGAGTCGATGGAAACGCCCATCGACAAACTGATTTTCCAAGATAAAATTTGCCGCTCGTGCTGCTAATTCCAGATATAACGGTTCTTGGAAAACCCCAGCAGCTTTAGCCAGCCCAGAAATCATCAAGCTATTCCAAGCGACAATCATCTTCGTATCTGTCACTGAGGGAATGCGACCTGGCCAGTTAGTGGTTTTTGCTTCCTGGTTGTTACGAGCCGGAGGAAAATCTAAAGACTCAGAACTAACGCCATAGCGAGCAGTAAACAGCTTGCTCAGAGCAGTTTCCACCGTTGCACTCAGTTGCCCAGAATAGCGTCTTTGCAAGACATTACGTCCTTCAAAGTTGCCGTTAGGTGTAACAGTAAACTGTTCTAATTCCCTTAATTCTTCAGGTGTTAACAGTTGTTGCAGTTCGCTGTAACTCCAGACGTAAAAGGCTCCTTCTTCTGGTTCTACTGCCGTGGGTTCAATGAAGCTGTCGGCATCTTGAGCAGCATAAAAGTAACCTTCAGGCGCGGTCATTTCGCGCTTCAGCCATTGTACAGTACCAGCAACCGCTCTCTCAAAAGCTGCTTCTTGTACTCCTGCACTCCATAAATTTGCTATGTACTCCACAATCTGCCCATTGTCGTAGAGCATCTTTTCAAAGTGGGGTACTGTCCAAGTAGCGTCAACAGTATAGCGATGAAAACCACCGCCCACATGGTCGTAAATGCCTCCCAGTGCTAAGTCTAATCCCCGTTGGGTACAAACTTGCTTGCCATCATAGCGAGATTCAAAATTAAATCGAGTTCCCCGCAGTGCTAATTCTGCATAGGGAATCATCGGAAAGCTATTACCAGATTGACTAGGAGTAATTACACCTGTGCTGGTTTCCCAACCTTGGCGGAGTAATTCATGGTCTTCAAGCTCATCTGTTGTACCATCTTGTAACACCGCAGAGGTAAGCAGCGACTCAATAATTAAGGCTTTGCGTTCCTGTAATTCTGCTTTCTCTGTATCGTAATAACGGCGAAGGGCTTGCAACACCTGCAAAAATCCAGGACGACCATAACGCGGGTCTACAGGAAAATAAGTACCGGCATAAAATGGCACTAAATCTTCTGGGGAAAGAAATACGTTTAAAGGCCAACCCCCTTGACCACTCATCATCTGCAAAGCTTGCATGTAGATGCTATCAAGGTCAGGTCTTTCTTCCCTGTCTACTTTGATGGGAAGATAATTAGCATTCATGTAGTCAGCGATCGCAATATCAGAAAAAGCCTCGCCTTCCATGACAGTACACCAGTGGCAACTAGAATAGCCAATGGAAAGGAAAATCGGTTTATTTTGCGCCCTTGCAGTTGCAAGTGCTTCATCACACCAAGACCACCAATCAATCGGGTTTTCGGCGTGTTTGCGGAGATAGAGGCTCTTAGCTTCAGCAAGCCGATTAGTCATGATTAAATGCAAATAGTTGCCTTCTTTGCTCAGTCTATCCTCTTCTCAAGAGTCTTAGCCTAGACGGGTATGTAGATAAGCAAGAAATCCTACGAGCGAATTATCTCTTGAGTCAGAGGTCATAGTGCATATCTGTGATATTGCTGACCAAATAATTACTAATTCGTAATTCGTAATTCGTATTTAAAAGTACAAAGCAACTAGCTAAAGTTTATAGAGACAAATAAATTTATTCTTTATTTCAGAGCAAGCGACTTCAGTCGTGGGGTGATAATTACGAATTACGTTAGCGTAGCGGTAGCGAGGAACGAGCGTCATTATAAATTACGAATTATTTTGACACCTATGCAATTTGTGAAAAATTCTTACTGAAAAGATCGCAATAGCAAGCTAACAATATTTGGTGGCGTTTCTCGCACAGGTGATGCTGTCTTTGACTGAATTAAACTATTTGGGCTAAGTCCTGCTATCAGATGGAGCAAGAAGGTGATGATGGCGGCTTGTACAAGTTTTTCCAACATGGCACGTCTCTCTGGATGGATAGCATTTCAAGTATGACTAGTTATTCTAAATACATTTAGTTTGAGTACTTACTGAATGTAACAAAAATAATTTGATATTTGCCGAGGGAAATCCTAAAAAAATGTTTAAAATGTTACAGGATTAAGACAATTCCCTAAGCAAGTCTGATTTTGGTTCTCGGTCTAATCACCACATCGCCAAAGTTGTCCAGCAAATGCCGAGATATGAGGTTGGCGATGATTGAAGTTTTTTGATTTGTTCTTCATGGGATATTTTCTTAGACACCTTTTGCGGTTAAAAAGTGCCCTTGGGGGTTGAATTTATCGCCAAATCATCTTTTGTACTGTTTTTGGGCAAGGGAAAACGATAAAGGTTGGATTTATCTGCTTGAGAACAGTAGAGATAAACCCCAGTTTCGTGCTGTCACCGATAAAATGTATTTAAAGTAGCCACAAACACGCTTCCATGATTCCTATCGTTATTGAACAATCGGGTCGAGGCGAACGCGCCTTTGACATCTACTCACGGCTGTTGCGTGAGCGCATCATCTTTTTGGGACAACAAGTTGACAACAACATTGCTAACTTGATTGTTGCCCAACTGCTGTATTTGGATGCCGAAGACTCGGAGAAAGACATTTATATGTACATCAATTCTCCCGGTGGTTCGGTGACGGCTGGTATGGGCATTTTTGACACTATGAAGCATATTCGCCCTGATGTCTGTACCATTTGTACCGGATTGGCGGCAAGTATGGGCGCTTTTCTCCTCAGTGCTGGTGCTAAGGGCAAGCGGATGAGTCTACCCCATTCTCGGATTATGATTCATCAACCTCTAGGCGGCGCTCAAGGACAAGCAACTGATATTGAAATTCAGGCGCGGGAGATTCTGTACCACAAGCGGCGGCTAAATGACTATTTAGCTGAACATACAGGTCAACCAATCGAGCGGATTGCGGAAGATACTGAGCGTGACTTTTTCATGTCACCAGAGGAAGCCAGGGAATATGGCTTGATTGACCAAGTGATTGACCGTCACGCTGCTGGTAGCCGTCCAGCAGTTGCTGTTCTTAATTAATAGTTGCGATCGGTAAATGGTGATTTACCACATTTAATTCCCTTAAACCCTAAAAGTAACCCCTTTTCATAACTGAAGAGGGGTTATTTGACTTCTAAACCGAGTTTTGAAGTTCAACACTTAATTTAGAAGTTGGAAATCAAAATTCTGCTTTTGGGTCTGGCTGAGATTGGAGATATTGGAGGAATTGCTGGAATTGATCGTCGGCCAGTAAAGAACGCGTCGCTCCCGTCCCTGTTCTGGTGTCCAGCTTAAACGCTCTATCTCGACATCAGTCTTAGCCAATACCTTCTTCCAAACAAGCAAATGCTGCCGCTCAACAAGCAAATGCGATCGCTTAACAAGCAAATGCTGTAGCTCAACAAGCAAATGCGATCGCCCAACAAGCAAATGCTGCCGCCCAACAAGCAAATGCGATCGCTCAACCTGACTTTCCACGGAATGTGGAAAAGGAGATAGACTTTTGCAAGAAGTCTATTAGTCCTTACAAATGACTAATGACTAATGACAAATGACTAATCAAAATCCCGCTATTGGGTCTGGCTGCGATTGTAAGTATTTGAGGAATCCGTGTAATTCTTCTTCAGTTAGCAAAGTACGTCCCCGCTTACCATAAGTTTCAATCAGATGTTCTCGCCCTTGTTCTGGTGTCCAGCCTAAACGCTGAAGTTCGACATCTGTTTTAGCAATTACATCCGATAAATCAACGGGTTCAGCTTTTTTCTTTCTCTTTCCTGTCACTGGCGGGGTGGCGATATCCTCTTGAGGGCTGTAACTCCGAGGTGTAAATGGTGTGACATTATTGGCAGAAATCCCTGGAAAGGTTTGATTTTCCACCTGGTTATCAAAGGTTATTTCCAAGTTTTCCACTGGAGGATCAAATTCTAGCTCCTTGTTGGGTGTCGCAGGAAAGTTTTGACCTAAATCCTGGCTATAGTTATCGCTTAGTAGAGACGTACCACTGCTGTAGCCGTACTGTTCATTATTGTTTGTTACTACTTCGGGTTTTATGTTCCGTACTTTAGAAGACGGTATAGATATTTCTTTGTCGCTGACCACTGGCCACTGACTACTAACAAAATCTTGATCTTTGGCAGAAGAATAGGCAGCAGACTCATTTAATCCACCTTTGGTATTCAAGGAAGGGTTTAGCTGCACTGGGGGAATTGGATTTGAGCTAAATGCCACTGATTGCTGTGGCGTATTTGTAATACCCAAAACTATCAGTGCCCTGGTTCTAGCTTGGTCTTCTGCTGCTTCTACTGTTTCTGCTGCTGCCATACCCGTAGCACGGGTTACGCCTTCTATTTGCACGCTTGCCCGGACAATATATTTTCCTTGAAAAATTTGCACTAATTCAGAAATCAGACTGCCCTTGGGATACAAGCTCTGGAATTGAGCCAACATAATACTGCTACCAATCTAAATCTTTTGGGTACTTGGGACTTGGGACTTGGGAATGGGGACTGGGGGCTGGGGGCTGGGGACTGAGGAAAGAATTATTTTATCCTAATCCCTAACCCCTAATCCTTAATCCCTAATACCCAGTCCCTAATACCCAATCCATAGTCCCTTCTAATGCTTTGCCTTGTGTCCCAATTGTAGCAGTAGCTCTTTTTTGACGAAATTTTTGGCTAGTGCTAACTTATCTGGGTAGCCTTGCCTGCAATGCTATACTGATTACCCAACTGGATATCTAGAAGTATTTTCTGGAAGTGCGCTCTAAATCTACAATAATGGAGATAAGGTTCGCCCTCACTGCTTATTAAGCTGCTCACCTAATTGTTACCGATTCTACATGTGGGAAAATTGGGTTCACCGCAGTTTTGCCTAGTTAAAAATCAGAGTATAATGTCGTAAAATTACCTTCACTCTAGACAATCAAACACCTGTAGTTTCCACGCCACTTGCTCTACTTTGGGAAACCCCAAGACGGCAGTGGCTCCCCTGCATAGCCCTTTTGGGCAGTCTGGATTCTCTAAACCCAGCTTCTCAAAAACCCGTCGCGTAATTACCTAGCGGGGCTAAATCCTAATCAGGCGTGTAATCTTAAGTTTGGTTAGGTGAAGAGACTTGAACGCAGGCGAACTCTGAGATCATCGTGCAGTGAGAAGTTCGTAGACGCCCATTATGTGTGGGTCGCCTTCCTTTGCTTAGAACTGCGGGAGTAGTTTATCACTCTTGCGGGGTCGGGCTTCCTTTCCTTAGAACTTAGGAAGTCTTGCCTCTGAGCAATTCGTTTCCAACTTGTTTCTGTAAGCCGTGAGGGTATAGAGAAAAGAACCAGATTGATTCAGAATTCAGAATTCAGAATCAATATAGTGGGGAATTCAGCGCAAAGCGCGGTCTTGGGGTCTCCCCATCGCTTTTAGCGTCTCCCCTTGGGAGAAGAGGAGCAATTTTGTAAGAGAGACCCGCCACTATAAAAGTTGACCACAAAACAAGAAAATTTTTGTGGGGAACTTAAACCTCTTGATTCAAACGCGGACTCGCTACCACTGCGCTATCCGCAAGTTACAGAGAATTCAATTCTGTTAGCGGATAGCTAAGGTTTAGCCCATTCTGGCGACTGACTCCTGAATTCTGTTTTGTTAAACAAAAATGATGTTTTGACCAAAGGTCGGTTCACTGCATGGAATTTTCAATCGCTACACTCCTTGCCAATTTCACCGATGATAAATTGGTAGCTCGGAAGGTTTTAGAAAAGAAACTTGGCTGTGAAGATGAAAAAAGCTTACAAAAACTTCACATTGCCTTAGATGTTCTGGAAAAAATCGGTATTTTAGTAAAAGAACGGGGCAAGTACCGCCGTGTCTCAGAAGAGGGAATAATCGAAGCAAAACTCCGTTGTTCTAGTAAAGGCTTTTGCTTTGCTATTCAAGATGTGGAAGGAGCTGAGGATATTTACATCCGCGAAAGTCATCTGAGTAATGCTTGGAATGGCGATCGCGTTTTGGTCAGAGTTCTTAAAGAAGGCAGTCGCCGTCGCTCTCCCGAAGGGGAGGTAAAGCTAATTCTAGAACGTTCTAACCACACTTTACTGGCACGAATCAAGCAGGTGGAAGCTGGTTTTAGGGCTGTGCCTTTAGATGATCGATTGCTCTTTGAACTGAAGATCCAGCCTAATGGGGCAAAGTTGGAAGAAGCGATCGATCACTTGGTTCATGTAGAAGTTTTGCGTTACCCATTGGCACAATATCCTCCCCTTGGTCGAGTAGTGCAAATCCTCGGTAGCGATGCCGAAGCTGCTGCTGATATAGATTTAGTTACGTGCAAACACGACCTTTCCCGGACTTTTCCAGATAATGTCCTAGATGCAGCCGCCAAGTTGCCCAAAAAGCTACTAAAAGCAGACCTGAAAAATCGGCTGGATTTACGTAATTTATTTACCTTCACCATTGAAGGGGTAGGCGATACCAAAGTTATAGAAAACGCTTTTAGTTTAGAAAAAAACTTAGCCGGAAATTGGCTTTTGGGCGTTCATATCACCGATGTTTCTCACTATGTCCAACCTGACGAAGCCCTAGATAGAGAAGCACTCAAACGGGGCAAATCAGTGTATTTGGGAGAATTAGTGTTGCCAATTTTGCCCCCAGGTGTGGTAGAACGCTGTTCTTTAGTACCTGGAAGCGATCGCTTAACTATCTCTTTTTTAATTACCATTGATCCCCAATCTGGACAAGTCCTAGAGTGGGAAATTCAACCCAGTGTAATTAACGTCGAAACTGCACTGACTACTGAACAAGCCCAAGCAATTCTCACAGGTGAATCTCAAGTTCAATCCCCACAGGTTTCCCAAATCCTGCAAGACCTCCAAGCCTTGCAAACAGCCGTCAAACAGGTACGGTTAAATCGTGGTAGCCTCCAGTTGAATCTGCCGCCCAGCCAAAACGCCTACTATGATGAGGGGATTCTCGGCGCTGTGGTGGTGAATGATTTACCAGTGCGATCGCTACTCACGGAGTTGGTACTGTTAGTTAATCAACTGGTAGCAACTCACTTAAATGCTCTTGGTGTTCCCGCCATCTGGCGAGTTCAAGGCACACCTGATGTTGAAGATGTCCAGGAAATGCTGAAATTGGCAGTCAATTTAGGCGTTGACCTCACACTAGATCCAGAAGTCGATATCCAACCCTTAGATTATCAACATTTGACCACAGCTTTTGCTGAATCTCCCTCTGAGCAAGTTCTTACTTACTTGTTACAAGATACACTTAAGCCGTCAGCGTACAGCACCACCAAAGGATCTCACTTTGGTCTGGCACTACCGCAATATGTCCACTTTAGCGCTCCCTTGCGGCGTTACCCAGATTTGCTGATGCAGAGAGTGTATTACGCGCTACTCGAAAACGGACGCGATCGCCGCAATACCCGTGTGAGAGAGCGCGTTAACCTGCGCCACTCCTCCAGCCACGAGGAAATTAACTGGAACGTTTTACCCCCAGAATTGCAACAAGAACTGCAAAGCGATTTGACTAGGGTAATTGTCCAAATCAACGACCGAGAAAAAGAAGTCCTAGAAGCTGAAGCCGATTTAGCTGGGCTGCAAAAAGCCCAACTGATGAAGCAGCGCATCGGTCAGGTATTTCAAGGCGTGATTACCGGGGTTCAATCCTACGGTTTCTTTGTAGAAATTGAAGTACCAGCAGCCGAGGTGGAGTCCAGTAGTAATCCTGGTGTGCCTTTGAGGGTAGAAGGATTGGTACACGTCAGTTCTCTCAAAGACGATTGGTATGAATATCGCGCCAGACAACAAGCACTGTTTGGTCGTAAAAATCGCGCTTCTTACAGATTAGGCGATCGCGTCGCCGTACAAGTTAAGAGTGTCGATTACTACCGTCAGCAAATTGATTTGGTAACAGTTGGCAGCGATGGCGTACCCAGAGGTTTAACTGGCGGTGGTTCCAATGAGGAGCTTTCAGACCTCTACTTACCAAATGATATTGAACCTGATGACCTAGACCCTTACTCTGATGACGAGTAAAATTAAGTAACCCTTACGTGTCAAATAACACAAAACCTCTAATTTTAGGCGTATCAGGCGCATCTGGTCTGATTTACGCTGTTCGCGCAATCAAATTTTTGCTAGAAGCGGAGTTTAGTATTGAATTGGTTGCCTCTAAATCTACTTACATGGTTTGGCAGTCAGAACAGGAAATTCGGATGCCACCTGAACCAACCGGACAAGAACAATTCTGGCGAGAGCAAGCTGGAGTCGCAATTTCGGGTAAACTTCGGTGCCATCCTTGGGGTGACGTTGGAGCCGGGATTGCCAGTGGTTCATTTGCCACTCTGGGGATGATAATTATTCCATGCAGCATGAGCACAGTGGCAAAGCTAGCGGCTGGCTTGAGTTCCGATTTACTAGAACGGGCGGCGGATGTCCAACTCAAAGAAGGACGAAAGTTAGTCATTGTTCCTCGTGAAACCCCTTTTAGCCTCATCCACCTCCGTAACTTAACGTCTCTAGCAGAAGTTGGAGTGAGAATTGTCCCCGCTATTCCTGCCTGGTATCACAATCCCCAAACCATTGAGGATTTAGTGGATTTTGTAGTTGCCCGTGCTTTAGATCAATTAGATATTGACTGCATTCCAATTCAGAGGTGGCAAGGTCGTCGCTAACATTCTCAATGGATTTATTGTAAATTTCACAATAGTTCTAAAAAGGTAATGATAGAGATGGCTGATAGTGTTAGTAGTCAGTGAACAGTAATTAGCGAAGAATATTCAGACTGATAACTGACCACTGACAAAAGAGGCAGGGGAGTAGTGAGGAGGGGACAAAGGGAGAAAGATTCTGGAATTCCCGGCTCTATTAGGGTGTCAGAGCAAATAAATTTGATTTATGAGGTTTTCCCTCTGCCCCCTGTCCCCTGCCCCTTGTCCTCTTCAGTAAATGACAACTGACAAAATTGCTATGGCTGTAATTCGCTTAATTCTATTGGTGGCAGTACTGGGAGGACTAACGCTGTTATTAGTCCAAAATTTCTCACCTGCCGTATCGCTAGTATTTTTGGGCGTGCGAACTCAACCATTACCACTAGCTATATGGATTTTGTTTAGTACTGCCACTGGTGCTTTCACATCTGTATTGATTGCTACCTTGTTTAACTTATCCAATTATTTTGGAGGAAGACAACGCCAAGCTCCTGACCGCCGAAGCACAACACCTCGTGCCAAGGCAACCCGTAGAGAAGAATTTACATCTCGCCCTGCCGGTTCTCCACCACCAGCTAGTAAAAAAGAAGAGCCTACTAGTGATGTATTTGATGATTGGGAGACAAATGGCAGTAAAGATGATGATTGGAACTTTGATGAAAAGTCAGAGGAAACATCTACTCCTAATTCTCAAGCTCAACAGCCTAAAGACTCTACAACTTACGAACGTCAATCAGAAGCTAAAAGTAGTTCTCAGTCTGGTTCAGTTTATTCCTACAGCTACCGGGAACCAAAAAATACGGCTGCGGGAAAAACTGAATCTGTTTATGATGCTGATTACCGGGTAATCGTCCCCCCTTATCAGCCGCCAACTACCAATCAAGCCGATGATGATGATGATTGGGAATTTTTTGATGATGATGATGATTTTGAAGATGATGGTAAACGCCCCCGTCGGTGAGATGTAGCAGGCTACGTCTCTATTTGATGCCACACTGCTCTCTAGACTCTTGCTTGACCTTACCAGTCATGGCAGCTTCTTGCAAAGTCATGAAAGCATTAAAATCTTCCAAGTCATACCGGGTAGTCAAGAGTTGTCGTAGTTGATTTTCAGCTTCCACTGTCAAATAGCCAATTGCTAAAGCTTTTTTTACAACATCACGAATTCGAGTCATAGTTGACGCCTCATCCATCCTATATTTATTCATTCAGGCTTATTGGGGTGAAATATGCAGTAGTTTTTGTGCCGAAATTTCAACTTGGCAAGCTTTTGTGGGCGATCGCCGGATATAAGTCATTATTTACACCTTTATAGGAAACATTTAATTGATTGGGGCTTGTTATAACTGAACTTTTAGAATCACGACCCTGTGTTAGTAGAAACACAGTATTGGGTATACCTAAATTTACCCACCAGAGTGAAAATTCGGACTATTTAAATAGACAGAAATTGTTTGGATAAAGTTTCAAACAAGCTATATTAATTTTTTAGTTAAGCATAGCGATCGCTATACAGCAAATACCAAGTTACAATAGGGATATTACTAGGTTTTTGACAAATTCATCGTTTATTATTTATGGTAATTTCACAGAAGCATCTTAATCTATTGCTTGAGTTACTTCAATTACATTAATAACGGTAATTACAACAATTAATTCCTCTTAAATAGAAGATAAATTTGTAGAATTTAAAAATAAATAAAAGCTTTCAAATAAATTCAAGTTGATAGCTCATTTCTTGTGGCTCAAGAACTTCCCAGATTAAAATTAAACTTCTCAATATTTCCCCAATTGACCGACGGTTCTGAGCGCAGTAAATAATTCCTGTGTGCATAATAAAGCCACTATGATGAAGTATTACAAAGTCATCATCATGGGTGAAAATTACCCGATTCTGAGACATTGCAAAATAAAGCTGTTCTCCATCTGATGCAGCTATCAGTCCTGTTCCTGATGTAGTCGTCACATCAATATCACGACGACGTAAGCCATCTGCTATAGCATTACTGACATTCTCATCTAGGTGGAATCGAATTTTTTGTGTCATTTCGATTCTTTAGTTTCTCTTGCAGAATCGAAGGAGTTTTAGCCTGTACTTCTTTGACAAAGGCTTCTCCTTTTGCAATTTCTTGCCTGATCTCATCTTGATGATCGTGGTAATAAGCTAGAGCAGCATAAACATCAGCTAAAGTGATACTGGGATAATGATAAACGATTTCGTCAGGCGAAAGCCCCATCCGTTCGTGCCAAATAACAATATCTTGCACTCTAATTCGGTGTCCAGCAATGCGTGGTTTACTCCCATCTGGAGTAATTTCAATGTGTTCTGAGATTACTGGTATCTTAGACATTTTATCCAAGAAATACTCCTATAAGAACAAATTATATTTTAATTATCACCTAATTAGCGATCGCCAATCAAGTAATTTTATCCGCTTGCACGATAGTGGTAAACTTCCTATTTTTAAATCCGAGATTAAGTCGTTGAGTTTATAATTAGAAACTGTGACTCAGCACTCAGAATTGGAGCGAAACAACTGGTGAGCAGCTTATTACAAGGAGTCAACTTGTACTTAATTGGGATAATGGGCGTTGGTAAGACGACAATAGGGCGCTTACTGGCGAAGGAATTGGGTTATGGGTTTGTGGATACCGATGATGTTATTGCCCAAGCAACAGGTAAATCTATCAATCAGATATTTACCGAAGAAGGTGAAGCAGGGTTTCGCCAGTTAGAAAGCGACGTACTTTCACAAGTTTGTGCTTTTACAAGGTTAACTATCGCAACCGGGGGAGGTATTGTACTGCGGCGAGAAAACTGGGGCTATCTGCACCACGGTTTGATAGTGTGGCTAGATGTGCCAGTGGAGATAATTTACAGCCGTTTAGCTGAGGATACCACAAGACCACTGCTGCAAGATGCTGATCCTAAAGGGAAATTGCGATCGCTCCTCGAACAACGAACACCACTTTATTCTCAAGCTGATTTGCACATCACCGAGCGAGAGGGAGATACACCTGAAGACGTTGCCAAGCGAATACTTGAGGCAATTCCTGGCGTACTAAAAAAAACTATTTCTCATTAATTAGGGAATATTAATCTAACTGTGTCTGCAAAAGATATTTTTCATGAATCAGTTAAAAAAGCTTTGCAAAAAGAACAATGGAGGATTACGAACGATCCATTACAATTTAAATTTGGGGAAGTCAATTTCCAAATTGATTTAGGCGTAGAGAAAATAATTGCCGCAGAAAAAGGAAATGAAAAAATAGCAATTGAAATCAAAAGCTTTTTAAACCCCTCGGCAATTACAGATTTTTACTCTGTGGGACAATTTCTTAGTTACCGTCTAGCATTAGCAGGATATGACCCAGAGCGAGTCTTATACTTAGCAGTTCCATTGGATACGTACAAAACATTTTTTCAACTGGAGTTTACTCAAACTGCGATCAAACAGTATCAGGTGCTATTAATTGTTTACAATCCAGTAGATGAGGTGATTAGACCTCTTGCAAAAATAAATTATGGTATGATGGGGGGTTTTAAAAATTTGCTTTCTATCTCTATCAAACATCCTAATGAGGTAACAAAAATTCTCTGTATAGATTTTGATATGGATTTTTTCTAAACCCTTAACCATACCACAAAATAATTATGCAAGAGGTCTATTATAGAGTGGATAAACTAGCAAAATATCAAGAATATGTTAAAACATTGTTGACGAACTATGCCAGTGATGATGTTTCGGATAACAATGTTGAAGTCCAACTGATTTTAGACACAGAACGCAATCATTATCAATGGATGAATGTAGGTTGGCAAGAATTTAATCGTATTTATCGATGCGTGATCCATTTTGATATTAAAAATGGGAAAATCTGGCTGCAACAGAATTTAACCGATCGCAATCCAGCAGAGGAATTAGTGATGATGGGAGTACCGCGAGAGGATATTGTCTTGGGTTTGCAAGCTCCATATAAGCGTCAGTATACAGATTATGGCGTAGCGTAGTGCGATCGCTCCTCGAACAACGAACACCACTTTACTCTCAGCGAATTCTTGAAGCAATTGCTAATGTTCTTAAACCCCAAGTTTCTCATTAAGAAGACTCAAATTACCAAATTTTGGTCATCCGTAGGATAAATCCTGGTAATTCTGGATTACCACTAACGGCTTCGGGATTTTCCAAAATTTCAACTTCTCGATTAGGACGGTAAATGTAGACTTTTCGATTCTGCCGATCAATTAACCAGCCTAGTGATGCACCGTTATCAATGTACTCCTGCACTTTCTCTTGTAATTTTATCAAGCGATGTCTACGACGGGCTACGCCTACGCTAGATGAGCGTAACTCAATCACAAAGCTAGGACAAATTGGCGCAAATGAGGCTTTTTGTGCATCTGTTAAGACGTTCCAGCGCTCCAGTTCAATCCAAGAAGCATCAGGGGAACACATCGATCCATTGGGTAGTGTAAAACCTGCACTGGAGTCAAAGCCTATGCCAGTGCCATTTTGTTCAGTCCAATTCCCCAGCTGTACAGCAATATTAAAGTTACGGTTGCCCGTATCTGAAAAAGCTGGTGGCATAATGATAACTTCCCCATTGGCAGTACGCTCAATTCGTAAATCTCCATTAGCTTGACAAAATTCGTAGAACTGCTCATTTGTCATCTGCACCAGCGAGGGGAAATTTACCGTTAGGGGTGTGCTTTCAGTTTGAATTAGCAGCGTGGTCATTTTCATTCCCTAGCTTCAGCCGAATGATTTTAATTAATATCCATAACTCCAATAAAGCGCTTATTAATACCACTAAAAGTATCTCCTTACAAAAGAGATACTGCCACTATTACTGTTATTGCTGTGTTATTTACATAACAAGCAACCATATTTTTACAAATCCAGCCAGATTGCTAGAGTTGTTATAGTACAAAAATACTCAATTTTGGCATCAGAGATTGTGAGGAGTTACAAAGTCTTCTACACTGACTGCATAGGTTTTAACTCTCTCTGTTAGGCTCCTCATGACGGACAACGATTCTGAATACATCAGGCAAGATGAAGCCACTCGTGTACGTGTACTAAGCGAAGCACTACCTTATATTCAACAATTTGCCGGTCGCACTGTTGTTGTCAAATATGGTGGCGCAGCGATGAAAGATAGCACACTTAAAGACAAAGTTATCCGCGACATTGTATTCTTATCCTGCGTCGGCTTACGTCCAATTGTAGTCCACGGCGGTGGCCCAGAAATTAACAGTTGGTTAGATAAGCTAGGCATCGAACCACAGTTTAAAAATGGCTTGCGAGTCACTGATGCCGCCACAATGGATGTGGTGGAAATGGTTTTAGTTGGTCGAGTCAACAAAGAAATTGTCGCGCTAATTAACCAAGCTGGTGGATTGGCTGTAGGACTTTGCGGTAAAGACGGTAATCTATTTACAGCCCGTCCCCAAGGTCAAGAAGGCATCGGTTTTGTTGGGGAAGTCAGCAATGTGAATATCAAGATTTTGGACACCCTCGCTAGCAATGGCTATATTCCGGTAGTGTCCAGCGTCGCCGGAGACGAGACAGGGCAAGCTTATAACATTAACGCCGATACTGTAGCTGGAGAAATCGCTGCTGCACTGGGAGCAGAAAAGCTAATTTTATTGACTGACACTAGTGGAATTTTAAAAGATTATAAAGACCCATCTACTTTGATTCCAAAAGTAGATATTCGTGAAGCCCGCGAACTGATTGCCGATGGTATAGTTAGCGGTGGAATGATTCCCAAAGTCAGTTGTTGTGTGCGATCGCTTGCTCAAGGAGTCCGTGCAGCACACATTATCGATGGTCGCATTCCCCACGCCCTATTATTAGAAATCTTTACTGATGTTGGGATCGGGACAATGATTCTCGGTTCGCATACCTCATAGGAGTTAGGAATTAGGAGTGAGGAGTTAGGATTCCTCCTCTGCTCCCCACTTTGCACTCTACCGGGGATAAACGAAAACACGCGATCGCCCGCCGCTAAATGATCTACGATGCCATGAATTATCTATAATCACCGGATTAACTATGGTTGAGTCTCGAATTGCCGGATTAATCAAAGTTGGATTAATTAGGGTAGAATTTCTCACGTTCTGCCTGAACTGGGGATAGTAATAATCAGGGTAATTATTGCGTTGTGGCATCAGTCCCGTTGCTGGGTCTACAGGCATAGGTGTGGGAATCGGGCTACCATAGATGAAGGAACCGACAGGAGGCGATGTCTGACGACAAGCTGCTTCGCATCTACGCCTGACTCCATAACCACCATCAATTACGATCACACGCTGTGCAGAAGCTGGAGCAATGCTTACACCCACAACTGCTAAAGTCATACCTGCTAAGAGCCAATTCAGTTGCGAATGCTTGATTTTCAACATATTTTGCTCACGTGTATTTGATACCAGAATTTTTAATCAGAAAATAATTGCAGCTACTTAGTTAAAATTTTAGAAGTTTATTTAGTTTCAGGTTGCCAGCTTTTGAAAAAATTCCAAAAAGATTGCTGGCATTGGCAAAATTAAAATAGTGCTGATTATTGTATAAACCGTGAGTGTAGAAAGTTTAGAAATTGCTAAAACCCGCTACCAGGCTGGGAAAGCTGCCTTTGAAAATGGGCAATACCGCGAAGCCATAGAAAATTTAGAAAAGGCCAGCGCCCTGTTAGCTCGTAATTCTCGCCTTGCGGGGGAAGTAGAAATTCATCTGGTGACAGCTTATGAAGCAGCTGGACGCACCGATGATGCGATCGCTCTTTGCGAAAGACTCAAACGCCATGCCCATTTTGAAATTGGCAAACAAGCGCGACAGATGCTTTACATTTTAAAAGCACCAAAGCTGAAAAGACCCAGCGAGTGGATGACCGAAATCCCCGATTTAGGCGCACTATCCGATAATGAACTCAAAATTTCTGTACCTGCTAAGTCTACTAAATCTTCTGTGCAGCAAAAGCTTAAACCTACGGAGCCAGAATTTGTTGACCTCAGTCAGGTCAATACCAGAGATAATCGCTTTATCTGGGTGGCGCTAATTGCCATTGGTTTAACCATCTCGTACTTAGTGTGGTTAAGTTTTTCAGGGAACCCTGGCTGATACCAATTTACATTGGATTAGGTGAGTTTCCAACGAACCACATTCGTGATGCCTTAACAGAAAAAATCTAGTTTCCTAGTAGTTCGACGAGTTAAAAAAAGGTGCTAAAGAAGGCTGAGACTGAGTTAATGTGAGTTTGATGAACCTCACCCTAAAAACCTTTATTAGATAAAAGACGAGAAAAGAGCAACAAAAATCACGCTTTTATTGCCTTTTCCTCTTCAATGTAAAGTACCTTAACCGCACTTACATCAAAATTATCTTTTTGGCAATAGAAATTATAAAATATTTATATAAACTTCACAATTTGATAGCTGTACACATACAGTTAAAATGCCGCAAGTACTTGTATTCAAGCAGTATGTAGGTTAGTAATTTTATTTAGTAGTATTTTTTGAAAAAGTTTTTAAAGCTGCTGCAAATTAGCCAAAAAACTATGGCAGAATTACTCTATAACATTTCCGGCAATTTTCAATGCCATCAAACAGACTCAAAGGCTTCAGTGAAATCACTAGATTTTTAAATCTGGATCTGCAATTCAGTTTTTCTTTGGTTCCCATTTTGATTTGTGTATTTGCTCCAACTGCTGAAACAACCAGTTTTATTTAGTTGATAGCAACATATCGGCTAGAAATTTAGACCAGATACATGAAAAATCGTGCTTCTAGTGACAATAATCAGTATTTCCATACTGAGCATCTTAAGGCTGACCTAAAAGAACGCTCTATTAGGGGTGGAGCAGTTACTATTATTGCCCAAGGTTTGAAGTTTGGCTTGACTTTGGGATCAAATGTAGTGTTGGCTCGGTTATTAACACCACAAGATTATGGCTTGGTGGGTATGGTGACTGTAGTTACCGGTCTGGTCACCATATTTAAAGACTTGGGGTTGTCAACGGCAACTATTCAGAAGGAAAAGATTAATCACAAGCAAGTTAGTACCCTATTTTGGGTGAATGTAGCACTAGGGATTGTAACTAGCATAGTTACAATAGCGATCGCACCTGTAATCGCTTGGTTTTATAATGAACCACGCTTGCTCTGGATTACCCTAAGTTTAGCATCAGGATTTTTCATCAGTGGCTTAGGTGTTCAACACTCTGCTTTGCTCAATCGCCAGATGCAATACAAAGCGCTGACGATCAACGAGATTATGTCTGTAGGGATTGGTATTGGAAGTGCGATCGTTGCTGCTTGGTTTGGTTTGGGCTATTGGGCGCTGGTAATTTTACCATTAGTAACAGGAATTGTTAGCACTGTCGGATTTTGGATTCTATGTAGTTGGCGTCCGAGTTTTCCTGTTAAACAATCTGGAGTGCGATCTATGCTAGTTTTTGGTGGCAACCTAACTGGCTTCAATATTGTCAATTACTTTGCCCGTAACCTTGATAATTTACTTATCGGAAAAGTTTGGGGAGCGCAACAGTTGGGTTTATATACCAAAGCTTATCAGTTGCTATTATTGCCACTTCAACAAATCAATGCACCATTTGAAAAAGTAGCTATACCGGCTTTGAGTAGATTAATAGATTCACCAGAGCGCTATCGACAAGCATACCTACGAATTCTAGAAAAGCTAACTATCATAACTGGTCCCCTAGTCGTATTCATGATTGCAACTTCCGACTGGATAGTGTTGTTGCTTCTAGGATCACAATGGACTGATGCCAGTCCAATATTTTCACTGCTCGGTATTATAGCTTTCACTCAGCCTGTTGCAAATACAACTGGTTGGCTTTTCATTACACAAGGACGCACCAACCACATGTTCCAGTGGGGAATTATTGGTAGTACATTGTCTGTTGTAGCTATTGTTTTTGGTATACAGTGGGGATCAGTCGGTGTAGCTGCCTCTTATTCAATCTCTGGTTTACTCATTCGTACGCCCATATTGTTCTGGTATGTTGGACGATCTGGCTCAGTTAAAGCTGTAGACTTATATCGCACAATGGCACCATCTACCCTTGCATCTTTATGTAGTCTATTCGTCTTATTAATAACTCGTCAATGGGTAGGAATATTCCATCCGATAATTAGCCTTACCATAGCTTTTTTTATTAATATAGCGATAACTTTATTAGTTCTTATTGCTCTACCAGCAGGAAGAGCGGCACTTCAAGATTTCAAGAATTTAATGCCATTCATTATCAAACCTAAAAGTAACAATTGACCATTATGACTAACATTAAAGAAGTTCTTCGTCCAGTTAAGCAAAAACTACAAAATGCAAATTTTTTATACACCCATAAATCTTTAATAAATCAACGCAAAATCATTTATGCTTTGACTCCTCCACCCTACTTAAAAAATATAGGAGATCATGCCCAGGTAGTTGCTATCAGGGTTTGGCTACAAAAGCACTTTCCTGAACTGCCTGTGATTGAGTTGGATAAAAACGAATCTCAAAAATTTATTCCAGCTTTAAAGCAATTGGTTCAACCAAATGATTTATTTTTCCTTCATAGTGGAGGAAATCTAGGCGATCGTGGTATTTGGTCTGAGAGTATTCGGCGTTTACTCATCAGTTCCTTCCCTCAGAACCAAATTGTTAGTTTACCACAAACAATTTACTTTAGTGATACTCCGACTGGCAGAACAGAGCAGGAGAATACACGCCAAATTTATGCTACTCACCAAAATCTCACAGTTATAGGTCGCGATCCGCAAAGTGGTGAGTTGGCTAAAGAGTTATTTCCAAAAGCTCAGACATTCTGTATGCCTGACTTCGTGCTTTCGTTACCTTCGAGGCAGTCAGATAGAAAGAATAACCCACCAAAAGTTCTTCTTTGTTTGCGGCTTGATGACGAATCTGCTTTAAATGTAGAGCAACGAGAGGAAATAGCCAAAAAGCTGCCTTATGATTGCACCTACTTTGATACAACAATTGCAAGCCCTATCAAAGTTAATGAAAGAAAGGAAGTTGTAGAACGTACACTTGATTTATTTCAGGCTGCGGACGTTGTAATAACTGATCGTTATCACGGCTTAATTTTTACAATTTTATGCCGAAAGCCATGTGTAGTATTACCAACGGTAGATCATAAATTGACCTCTGCAATGCACTGGTTTAAAGAAATTCCTTTCATTAAATTTGTACCTAACATTGATGCAATTCCCTCAGCGGTAGATGAGTGTATATCCGTTGAAAGTAGAGAAGTTCCTGATTGGAATAAGACATATTTTGATACAATTCCTAAGAGAATAGTGTTAAATGAACTGAAGACTTAAATAATTCACAATTTTTTCTTGTTAGATATACCATAAATTGAAGAATAAATGTCTAAAATCTACGAAAGTCAATCAGAAGAAGTATCTACTCTATTTAATACCGTAGTTGCAGGTGGATATTGTATTGGTTGCGGAGTCTGTGCATCAGTTCAGGATTCACCAATTAATATAACTTTGGATAAATATGGTCGTTTTTGTGCATCACTAGATCGTTCAAATGATAGTAAAACTTCTAATCCTTCTGTGCTGGCAGTGTGTCCATTTTCGGGGGTTAGTGCCAACGAAGACCAAATAGGCCAAGAACTTTTTAGTGAGAATTGCCAGCATCATAAGCTGATTGGTTACTACTTGGCTAATTATGCTGGATTCGTTTCAGAGAAAAATTTTCGCAAGCATGGTAGTTCGGGTGGTATGGGTACATGGATTATCACTGAACTATTTAGCCAAGGTTTGATTGATGCTGTAATTCATGTGCATGGGCAAAAACCATCGGCAACTGATCCGATGTTATTTCGTTTTCAAGTTTCAGATTCAATTGATAAAATCTGCGCTGGTGCGAAATCTCGTTATTATCCAATTGAAATGTCAGAAGTTTTAGATTTAGTGCGGAAACGTCCTGGCAGATACGCAATTGTTGGTGTTCCATGCTTTATTAAGGCAGTTCGTCTTTTAGCAAAACAAGACCCCATTATTGGTGAACGCATTCGATTCTGTATAGGACTCGTATGTGGACACTTAAAAAGTACTCGATTTGCCGATATGTTTGCTTGGCAGTGTGGAGTGCAATCTGGTAATCTTCTTTCTATCAACTTCCGAAAGAAAATTCCTAATCAAGATGCAAATCGGTATGGTATTGAGATTGTAGGGAATCAGGATAACCAAGAAGTTAGAATTACGAGGTCAAACCATAATTTTTATGGCTATCTTTGGGGACATGGCTTTTTCAAGTATCAAGCTTGTGATTACTGTGATGATGTAATAGCTGAAACCGCAGATATCGTTGTTGGTGATGCTTGGTTGCCTCAATATGTTAAAGATAGTGATGGTACTAATGTTGTTGTCGTCCGTAATCCATTAATTAAAGCTTTAATTGAAAGTGGCATATCTTCAGGAAGGCTAAATTTAGATCACATTAGCGCTGATGAGGTTGCAAAATCACAAGACGCTGGATTACGGCATAGACGCGATGGTTTAGCTTATCGTCTCCATTTGAAAGATAAAGTAGGTTCTTGGAGACCATTAAAACGCATTAAAGTGCAATTTAATCATATAAACCTGAGGCAAAAAAAGATATATGAATTGAGAATATTGATGGCCAGTCAAAGCCATACTGCTTTCGATAAAGCTCTGGAAGTAGGCAATTTTGATTATTTTAAAAGTTCTATGGATACTGTAATTGAAAAATATAATTATCTATATAAACCGCTATTTTTGAAAAGCTTAATACTTGTTTTGAAAAAGATTATTAAATCAGTATTTTTGAGGTAAGGTCAATTTTTGTAAAACTTTGGCTGGCGTGTAATCTTGCAAGTTAAGTACTGTGGCTTGATAATTGAGGGTATTTCTGATGAAAATAGCTTTTTTGCTTGATAATTGAGGATATTTCTGATGAAAATAGCTTTTATTGTCGAACCTTTTCCAACTGTCTCTGAAACTTTTATACTTAACCAAATTACAGGTTTAATAGAGCTTGGGCATGAAGTTGATATTTACGCTTGTCATGTAGGGGATATTTCAAAAATACATCCTGATGTTGAAAAGTATCAGCTTCTTGAACATACCTATTATTATAGTAAAGGGCCTGACAATTATATTGTACGAATGGCCAAAGCTTTAATCTGGTTAACAGCAAATTTCTCGAAACACTCTGTACCATTAATAGAATCACTAAATTTTTTAAAATATGGTAGCCGAGCTATTTCCTTAGAATTATTCTACGCGACAATTATACTACTAAAACACAAACAAAATTATGACATTATCCACTGTCACTTTGGGCCCTTCGGTCTAAAGGCAGCCTTATGGCGTCAAATTGGTGCTATTCAAGGAAAAATAATCACTGTATTTCATGGCTATGATATGACTAACTATTTAAGCCAAAATGGAGAGCAAGCATACGACCTCTTATTCAATCTCGGTGATCTTTTTTTACCAATTAGTGAACATTGGAAACAACGATTAATTGAAATAGGATGTACTGGCAAAATAGCTGTACATCATATGGGAATTGATTGTCAAAAATTTGCCTTTGCTGTACGCAAACCCCGATCTGATGGTCAAGTTAATGTTGTAACAGTTGCTCGATTGGTTGAAAAGAAGGGTATAGAGTACGGTATTCGTGCAGTTGCTAAATTGATAGCTAGCAATTTCAATATTCAGTACACTATTGTAGGTGATGGCTATCTGAGGAAGAAGTTACAGAGGTTAATCAAACAACTAGGTATTGCTGACACTGTAAAACTAGTAGGCTCACAGCAGCAACAAGAAATAATTGCGATTCTCAATAACTCACATATCTTTTTGGCTCCTAGCGTAACCAGTAACGGAGGTGATCAAGAAGGCATTCCTGTTGCGTTAATGGAGACAATGGCGATGGGTTTGCCAGTAGTAACCACCCAGCACAGTGGAATTCCAGAATTAGTTCAAGATGATATTTCAGGCTTTCTTGTGCCAGAGAGAGATGTGGACGCATTGACCGAAAAGTTGAGCTATTTAGTCAAGCATCCAGAAGTATGGTCTAAAATGGGTGCAGCAGGTAGGAGCTTTGTAGAAAAACATTACAATATAAATATTTTAAATAATCAATTAGTGGAAATATATCAAAATTTATTAGACGACAAGTTCAAAGAAAGAAAGGAGCAACACAAGGTTTAAATTACTTACAGTTTTGTTGATTCCTCTCCATCGGCTTGAGACATCTATCAAAAAATTTAACAATAAAAGCAGAAATTTCAGGGCAAAAAGCTCTTATATTTCTGATACCGAACTTCTGGCATAAACGTTGTGGAACAAGGGTTAAAGTACCCCACCAAAATCTATAATTTGGTGTTTGCAATTGGTGGAGGTTGAGGGCCAATACCATCGCTATCGCCCTTGACATCTCCTCTTGGGGGAAACCGAGCTGCCTCCTGTTGAGATAAAAGTCAAGATAAGTTAAAAAGTTTGACTTTTGCGGAGATTTATGGTTAAAAATCCTTCAACTTTAGGAAAAATTTTCTTGTGGTTAATCAGACCACTTAGTTTTGTGTTGGCAAAAATGAAATTTATCTCACCACTGATTGGTCGAAATCGAATGAACCGTGTCTTTGCCATACGGAATCCTATTCTGTGGCTAGTAGTGTTAACATCCCTGCTACTGACTGGCTGTGTTAAGTACGATGTGGGACTTAACTTCGACAACTCAAATAGTGGCGAACTAGTACAGCATATTAAGTTGGGAGAACGGCTAACTAGTTTTAGTGGCGATTCTGTGTATGAATGGTTAAATAGCATAGAGCGCCGCGCCCGTCAGCTAGAGGGTAAAACACAGCGAGTTTCCCAAGAAGAAATCATTGTCACAATTCCTTTTAGTAGTGGTAGGGAATTGCAAGAGAAGTTTAACGAATTTTTTAACTCCCGTGCGAATCAACCCTCTGAGTCAGTAGGGAGCCAATCTGACTCAGAACTGCCGAAAATTGAATCAAACGTCCTTTTGGAACAAAACAATTTTTTACTTTTAGTCCGAAATCGATTGATTTATGATTTGGATTTGCGATCGCTATCCTTAATTGCCAGCAAAGGTAACGTCTTGACTAATGCTGGTTCAATTCTCGACTTGGAATTTAGCTTGAAGACTCCTTGGGGAGCCAAAAATATTCAACTAACTGAAACTGCCATAGAGCCAGAAAAAAATGGCAATCGATTAGTGTGGAAACTCCAGCCTGGTGAGCTAAACCACATAGAAACCATTTTCTGGCTTCCTAGTCCCCTTGGTATTGGTGCGTTGTTAATTATCCTGTTTGTCTGGGGAGGATTGTACTTGAGATACAATTTTATGCCAGATCCCAGAATTCACTTTTCTCCCAAAGCAGCAACTATCCAAGAACAGTAGACTATTCATCTGTTTATATTGTCAGTTAAGCCGATGCATTTTCCATCGGCTTTTTTACTTCACATTTAGACTGTTGTTCGCTACCATACCAACGTTCAGCAAGTGCAGTGAGTTGATGAAGTACATCAATGAGTTCCTGACCACGTTCTGTAAGACCGTAAGTTACTTGGGGTGGGACAGTTGGTTCATAATGGCGATAAATAATCTCTGCTGCCTCAAGCATCCTCAGTCTTTCCGTCAAAACTTTGCTAGAGATGCCCTCAACTAGGTGTTTCAATGCACCAAAGCGAGTAGGCCCACTATTACACAACACCCACAGTATATACATTGTCCAAGGCCCTGATAGTAAGGACATCAGAATACTGACAGGGCAAGCATCAGGATTTTTAGAGACAGACATCGGTAAGTTAGCTTAAAGTCCGACAGTTACTTTATAGTAAATACTTTACTTTAGTAACTAGTTACTTTTAGTATCTAATGTAATGCTTTAAAATTTAGACTCAAAAAAAGTAAAAGCAGAAATCTTAGCTAATCAGGAGATATTTGGTGGTAAACATCCTACATATTGATTCCAGCCCCCGTGGTGAGCGATCGCACTCCAGAGAACTATCTAAGGAATTCGTCAGTGCTTGGAAAGCTGCACATCCTGAAGATGCGATCGCCTATCGAGATATAGGACGTCACCCAGTTCCTCACGTTAATGAAGCTTGGATTGCAGCTGCATTTTCATCACCAGAAACCCATACCCCAGAATTAGCTGAGGCACTTAGGATTTCTGACGAACTGATTGATGAGTTTTTGGCAGCCGATCGCTACGTCTTTGGAGTGCCAATGTATAACTTGAATATCCCTTCTACTTTTAAGGCTTACATCGATCAAATCGTTCGCGCTAACCGGACTTTTGCTGTAGATGCTCAAGGCTTGAGAGGGTTAGTCGAGGGTAAAAAGGCAGTTATCATTACAGCTCGCGGTAGTGACTTTAGCGCAACATCTCCTTTCGCTGCCTACGACTTCCAAGAACCATACCTGCGGGCGATTTTCGGCTTTATTGGGATTACAGATATTCAATTTATTAACGCTAATAGCCTGAATGAGGGTGATGCCCGTACCCGATCTTTATCAGAGGCACGGGCAGCAATTCAAGGTGCGATCGCCCAGTGGTAATGTGATGCGGGGCATAGAGAAGAAGACAAGGGGGACAAGGAGAATTGGGGACAAGGGGAAAGACTCGTTGCAAGTTCTCCCAAGTCACCTTGTCCCCCAGCAAGAACTGCCTCTTCTTCACGGTGACAACCGCTCAATTTTCCAAGTGTCATTATCTAAACGGCTATAGAGCAAGCGATCGTGCAGACGGCTAGGGCGGCCTTGCCAAAACTCAATTTCTGTGGGGATCACTCGTAAGCCTCCCCAATGAGGTGGTCGGGGAATCTCCTCATTTTCATATTTGCTCTTAAACTCCTGCAAACGTCGCTCTAGGACTTTTCGGCTTTCTATCACTTCGCTTTGATTAGATATCCACGCTCCCAAGCGACTGTTGGCAGGGCGACTGTGAAAATACTGGTCGGACTCAGTTTCGGAAACTTTCTCTACATACCCCGAAATTCTGACTTGACGTTCCAGTTCTGCCCACCAGAACACTAAAGCCCCCTGAGGATTTTCTGCCAGTTCTTGTCCTTTGTGACTGTTGTAGTTAGTAAAGAAGGCAAAGCCCCGTTCATCAAAATCCTTGAGTAATACCATTCTGGCTGAGGGCTTACCGTCTGGTGTCGCGGTAGCAATGGTCATGGCATTAGGTTCTGGGAGTTGCGCTGCTAGTGCCTGATCGAACCATTTTTTAAATTGGATAAACGGATTGAGGTCAACTTCAAGTTCGCTCAAACCTTCCAAGGTGTAGTCTTTGCGAAGGTCAGCTACGGTTTTATCCATTTTGATTTACTTCCTTGTTATCAGATACGCTAATACATGTCTTTGTTAAAAATATCTATGATGATGATCAGCACCATCAAGAATTTTACAAATTCTCTCAAAGAATATTTAAAATAGGTTGCATAAGATGCGCCGTTCGGCCTCCCTTCAACGCCTGTTAATTTATGGTCTAAGCGGCCCGATTATCGCTGTTAATGTCTGGCTGCTGTCTGTGCTTTTTCGCTATTTTCAGCATCCCATTACCGTCTTGATCATTGCAGCAATTCTGGCTTTTCTACTAAATTACCCGGTTAAGTTCTTTGAACGGGCCCGGATCACGCGCACTCAAGCGGTGAGCATAGTTTTACTTGCAACATTAACCCTGTTGGTGATTTTGGGCGTAACTCTAGTGCCGTTGATCATTGATCAAACAATTCAACTGTTAAATAATATCCCTGATTGGTTAGGCGCCAGTCAAGAAAACTTAAAGCACTTTGAGATGTTGGCAAAACAACGACGTTTGCCAATTGATTTGAGAGTTGTGAGCAGTCAAATCAATGCCAATATTCAGAATCTGGTACAACAACTAGCTTCTGGTGCGGTGGGGTTTGCTGGAACACTGCTCTCAGGATTACTTGACGTAGTGTTAGTAATCGTGCTTGCATTTTATATGCTTTTATATGGCGATCGCGTCTGGTATGGTCTGGTCAATCTTTTGCCCTCTAATATTGCAGATCCCCTTACCACATCCTTGCGCCTAAATTTTCAGAACTTTTTCCTCAGCCAGTTATTGCTAGGACTGTTCATGGTGCTAACCCTGACGCCAATTTTCTTAGTGATGAACGTGCCCTTTGCCCTGTTGTTTGCCATATTAATCGGTATCTCGGAACTTATTCCCTTTATCGGGGCATCTCTCGGCATTGGTCTAGTGACGATTTTAGTACTGCTGCAAAATTGGTGGTTGGCAGTTCAAGTTGCCATAGCGGCAATTCTTATGCAGCAGCTTAAAGATAACTTGTTAGCTCCCAGGTTACTCGGCAACTTTATTGGGCTGAATCCCATCTGGATTTTTGTAGCTATTTTGATGGGATTTGAGATTGCTGGCTTGTTAGGGACACTTGTTGCTGTTCCCATTGCTGGTACTATCAAAGGAACTTTCGATGCGATCAAGAGCGGTAAGCCAAGTAACTTTGTGTCAACAACTGTCACTATTCCTCATGACCCACCTGCTGATTAAGAAGATAGAGGGGCAGGGGGAGCAGAGGGAGCAGAGGAAGAAGAATTTATAACCTCTGGCCAATGCCTAATGCCCAATTCCCAATTCCCAAGGTTAAAAGTTGCATAATCAGATGTCACAATTCACAATGGTGATTGATTACAAATTTCAGGGGATACTGGCAACAGCAATTCCTCTAATTAATTAACTTAGAACCCGTTAATGGAAGCTTCCGAGCTATTAGAGACAATCACACTCCTAATTTACCAAGCCCAACAGGGAGAAATTGACCCTTGGGATGTCCAAGTGATTGAGGTGATTGACCGTTACTTAGAACTGATGGCACCGGAGGCAATAGGAAGAGGTTATGAATCGGACTTGTCTCAATCTGGACAGGCATTTTTGTCAGCATCAATGCTGGTATTATTCAAAGCCAATACCTTGATGCAGTTGTCAACAGTAGGAGAGATTACGGATGGTGTAGTAGATGATTCTCTATTGGAAGATGAAGACGGAATATTACATCAGGGTCATCGTCTACCATTAGAACGGCAATTGCGTCGTCGTGCATCGGCAATGCCGCCACCAAAGCGCCGGGTGACTCTGCAAGAGTTAATTAAGCAATTGCAGATTATGGCGAACCAGCTAAAACTGGTAGAAAAAGTCAGCAAACCTATCCGTCCTAGACGACTACCTAGCGTCCAAAGTATGCGGGAGGCGCTGGAGTTAGCTCACCAGGAAAATCTGACGGAAGTAGCCAGGGAACTGGAGCAGGTGTTGAATGTGTCAGCAAGGGAGCTAAATTTAGAACAAAATTGGTTGAATCTAGAACAACTTGTAGAGTTGTGGACTCAGACAAAGCATTTCAACCAAAATGGGTCTGGACATGATTCTAAACACAGTAACCTAGTTAGCGTTTTTTGGGCGCTACTACTACTTTCGGCTCAATCGAAAGTAGAGCTGTTTCAAGAGGAGTTTTACCATGAGATTAAAATTCGGCTACTTACAGATTCAGCTAAGACTGCTAACACTTTTGAGCAGTCGATGAATTAAGAAAGTGATAAGTAGCTTTACAGATAATTTACAGATTTTTGATTCAGCCCCAAAATCCGAGTAAATTGAAAAGATAAGCGATCGCTTGTCATCTAAGTATACCTATGGTTGCAATAACCACTAAATTCCTGTTATCCCTGTTTAAGGGATAACTTAGAGCAGAAATAAAAATTGATGATTAAGTATCACTCGATAAAAGTAAACTGGCTTGTGGTTGAGGAATAAATTTTATGAAAGCGATGATTCTCGCGGCTGGCAAGGGTACTCGCGTGCGTCCGATTACCTATACAATTCCCAAACCAATGATTCCCATCCTGCAAAAGCCAGTGATGGAGTTCTTGCTGGAACTGTTACGCCAACATGGATTTGACCAAATTATGGTCAATGTTAGTCATTTGGCTGAGGAAATAGAAAACTATTTTCGTGACGGCCAACGGTTTGGGGTGCAAATTGCCTATTCCTTTGAAGGGAAAATTGATGACGAGGGTAAACTGGAAGGCGAAGCAATAGGTTCAGCTGGAGGGATGCGCCGCATCCAAGACTTCTCACCGTTTTTTGATGATACCTTTGTGGTGTTATGCGGTGATGCTTTAATTGATTTGGATTTAACTGCGGCGGTTAAATGGCATAGAGCTAAAGGCTCGATCGCTACTATTGTCACAAAATCTGTCCCCAAGGAAGAAGTTTCTAGCTACGGTGTGGTGGTAACAGACGAAGAGGGGCGTGTTAAAGCTTTCCAAGAAAAACCTTCAACTGAAGAAGCCCTCAGCACCAACATCAACACAGGTATTTACATCTTTGAACCAGAGGTGTTTAACTATATCCCCTCTGGTGTCGAATATGACATTGGTAGCCACTTGTTTCCCAAATTGGTAGAAATCAAAGCCCCCTTCTATGCCATCCCTATGGACTTTGAATGGGTAGATATTGGTAAAGTACCAGATTATTGGCGGGCGATTCGCGGTGTACTGCTGGGTGAAATCAAGAATGTGCAAATTCCTGGTCATGAAGTTGCCCCTGGCATCTACACTGGCTTAAATGTCGCCGTAAATTGGGACAAAGTGGATATCACAGGCCCGGTTTACATTGGCGGTATGACGAGAATAGAAGACGGGGCTAAAATTGTTGGCCCTGCGATGATTGGCCCTAATTGTTGGATATGTAGTGGTGCAACAGTTGAAAACAGCGTGATTTTTGAATGGTCGCGCCTGGGGCCAGGAGTGCGTTTAGTCGATAAGCTGGTGTTTGGACGTTATTGTGTGGATAAAACTGGCGCTGCAATAGATGTTCAGGCGGCTGCTTTAGACTGGCTGATTACCGATGCCCGTCAGACGCCGCGATCAGATACGCCTCTTGAGTTGCAAGCGATAGAGGAATTGTTGGGGACAAACGCAAGTTAGGGGATTGGGGGGATGAGGGGGATGAGGGAGATGAGGGGGACAAGGAGACAAGGGGACTTTTTACAAGTCTTTCCCTTCCCCTTGTCCCCAATTCTCCTTGTCCCCTTGTCTCTTCCCTATGCCCAATCCCCAATCCTAACTATTTAGATACGTATATCTTCTAAGGCTCTGTTCGTAGGTTTGTAGCAGTCGCTGAGATTCTGCTAGGGTGATGCGCTTTTCTTCTAATGCTTTCTCGCAACGCTGGCGAATGTTTTCCACCATATCTTCGGAGTCATACTGGACGTAGCTTACCACTTCGCTCATGGTGTCACCTTTGACAATGTGTTCAATCTGGTAGCCTTTGGGGGTCAATTGGATGTGAACGGCGTTAGTATCCCCAAATAAGTTGTGCAAGTTGCCCATGATTTCTTGGTAAGCTCCATTCAGGAACATTCCCAAATAATAGGGTTCTCCGGGCTTGTAGGTGTGTAACTCTAAAACCGATTTGACATCGCGCAGGTCTATAAAGCGGTCGATTTTACCATCACTATCGCAGGTGAGGTCTGCCAAAATTCCCCGCCGTGTTGGTTCTTCATCCAAGCGGTGGATTGGCATAATCGGGAATAGTTGATCGATCGCCCAGCAATCTGGTGCTGATTGAAACACTGACATATTCACGTAGTAGATGGAAGCCATGATTTTTTCGAGGTCTTCCAGCTCATCGGGTACGTATTCTTGCTGTCTAGTGATACTAAGAATTTTCTGACAACAAGCCCAGTAGAGGCGTTCGGCTTTGGCTCGTTCTCTGAGGCGTAATATTCCTAAGTTGAAGCGGCTGATGGCTTCTTCTTTGAATTGTGCAGCATCGTGGTAGAACTCCTGATAATTCTCTTGGTTGATGGATTGGTAAGTTTCCCAAAGATAATTAATAATCGGGGATTCTCCCTCTTGTGGAGGTTCTGGGATGTCGAGAGGGACATCACTAGTACTGAGAACGTCGAAAATCAGCACCGATTGATGGGAAGCGATCGCTCGTCCACTTTCACTAATCAGTGTTGGTACGGGAATCTGCCGCTCTGCACAGGTATCTTTTAACTCTGCCACAATGTCGTTGGCATAGTTCTGCATGTTGTAATTTTTCGATGCATAGAAGTTAGTTTGGGAGCCATCATAATCTACGCCCAAGCCGCCACCAACATCAAGGTATTTCATATCTGCTCCCAGCATCGACAATTCTACATAAATGCGGCTGGCTTCTTGGATGGCATCTTTAATCACATTAATGGCAGAAATTTGTGAGCCGATGTGGAAGTGCATCAACTGCAAAGAATCGAGCAGGTTAGCTTCGCGTAACTTGTCAACAGCCTCGATTACTTCAGGCATTGTCAAACCAAATTTAGCGCGATCGCCACTGGAGGTTCCCCAACGTCCCATGCCTTGGGTACTGAGTTTAGCACGAACACCTAATATTGGCTTAATACCTAACTGGCGATTGGCATCAATTACCAAATCAACCTCTTCAATCTGTTCTAAGACGATGATTGGTGTTTGCCCTAGTCTTTGGGCTAACATTGCCGTTTCGATGTATTCCCGGTCTTTGTAGCCGTTGCAAACTAACAATGCTCCTGGTGTATCCAGGACAGCCAGAGCAATCATTAATTCTGGCTTGGAACCAGCTTCTAATCCAAATTGATGGGGTTTGCCAAATTTCACTAAATCCTCAATCAAATGCCGCTCTTGGTTGCACTTGACGGGAAACACGCCACGGTAAACACCAGGATAATTGTAGCGAGCGATCGCTTTATTAAAACAAGCATTCAACCGCTCAATCCGGTCTTCCAAAATATCGGAAAAGCGAATCAACATGGGAAGCCCCAAGTTGCGCTGTTTCATTGCGTTGACCAATTCAAACAAGTCAAGAGATCCCCCGCGATCGCCTTTAGGTGCGACGGTCACATGACCAGCAGCGCTAATGGAAAAATAAGGTTGTCCCCAACCTTCAATGCGGTATAATGCTTCGCTATCCTCTATTTTCCAGGAGCGAGGTAAATCTCCTGTGGTAGGACTAGGTGGTAACAGCTTTTTTTGCTTATGATTTTTCACTTCTTTGAGTCCATTGGACGGTAGCACCACCTCGTCAGATGTAGCAGTTAAATCAGCACCCATTTCTTCCTAACCTCTGTTTTTCGGCCACAATTTAACAATTTAACGCATTCATTTGGGAACGTATATGCACCCAAAGATAATTTCTGAGATAAACTCTGATTGGTCATTAGTCGTATGTCATTAGTCATTGGTCATTAGTGCAAAACTCTTAGACTCTAGACAGAGGATGACAAAGGACAAATGACAATTGACCAGATAAAAAATTCATTAAGTTTTTGGAGATAGCTTTGGAACGTACATTTTTAGCAATTAAGCCAGATGGAGTACAACGGGGATTAGTGGGGGAAATTATCCGTCGCTTTGAAACTAAAGGTTTTACCCTAGTTGGTTTAAAGTTCCTGAAAGTCAGTCGGGAATTAGCTGAACAACACTATGATGTTCACCGGGAACGTCCCTTTTTTGCTGGTCTAGTCGAATTTATCATTTCTAGCCCAGTGGTGGCGATGGTATGGGAAGGTGATGGTGTTGTTGCATCTGCCAGAAAGATTATTGGTGCGACGAACCCTTTAACATCAGAGCCAGGAACGATTCGCGGCGATTTTGGCATAAATATTGGTCGCAACTTAATCCACGGTTCTGATGCTCCAGAAACCGCCCAAAAGGAAATAGCCCTATGGTTTAAGGATGAAGAATTAGTCAATTGGCAACCACATTTAACGCCTTGGTTGCACGAGTAAAAAACTAGGGAGTGGGGAGTGGGGAGTAAGTAAACAATTATTCTTCTTCATCCCCCTTATCTCCCTGATCCCCCTCACTTATTTAGAGACTTCGCTCTTTTCTGGTTCTACTTGGGGTAATTCAGCGCCAACACGCTTGGAAAATCCCCAGCCTAAAATAAGGAAGATGGCAGTAATCATGATCCATTCTGGTGGAACTAAACTATCGTTCACCACTTTCAACAACAAGCGCAAGCCTACCAACGCTACAGTTACATAGCCTGCGTCTTCTAGATTTTCATATTCGTCTAACCAACGGATGAACAATCCTGCCATGAATCGCAGCGTAATAATACCAATTGTTGCACCCGTCAGCACTAGCCATTTTTCTTGAGAAACTGCGATCGCAGTTGTCACGCTATCCAAAGAAAATGCCAAATCTGTAAATGCAATTACGGGTATTGCTTGCAACAACGAAGTAAAACGCGGGCCGTGATGATGGTCGTCGTTGGCTTCTTCTGAGGTAAAGTGTTGGAATACCAACCACAGTAGATAAGCAGCGCCCAATAATTCAAATTGCCAGAATTGTTGCACCCAAGTGGCAGTGAGAATCAGGGTGATTCGCAGCACATAAGCAACGACTAAACCAAAGTTCAAAGCTTTACGCTCAAGTTCCTTGTCTTCCAACCCTTTTGCGATCGCAGCGAGAGCGATCGCATTATCGGCAGATAACAGCGCCTCTAAAAGCACCAGGATCAGCAGGACTATAAGGGCTTCAAGGCTAAAATGAAAGTCGAGGTAATTAAAAATTTGGTCTAGCATTCCGGGTTTCTCAAGCAGAAAAAATTAAAATTTGACAAGAACAGAGATTTATATATTAAAAAGCGCAATAAATTGTCACTCTAATTCAGCTTAACGTGCTTGTGGTGCATTTTGAAGAGGGTTAAATGTGTGCGATCGCCCTACAAGTGGGGAAATTTGCGTATAAGTCAATACATCCAAAGTTTTAACATCTAGCTTAGTGCGATCGCAATGGGCTGCTGTCAGTACGTATCTAGAATTAGTTTTACCCTTTCCTAACCCTCCCCTTATAAAGGCTACGGTGTAAACACAAGTCGAAAAATTCTCTACCCACATTTTTGTCAGAGTAAAATCACACAGACAGGCAATCCCGCCCAGAACTGAAGTTCAGGGCTGATAGCTAAAGTCCACTCAAGTGGACTGAATTAATCATTTAGTTTACTTGAGTGGACTTTAGCTATGAGACTCGGAATTCATTCCGAGGCGGGATAGAAACGCAATGCGAGATTTATTAATAAGGTCAAACTATCTTATGAATGCTTCAACGTGAGAAATAAATGTAAATAGCCTTTGGAAGCAATTTGCGAAAATATAATTTCAAATTTCACAAAATCTCTGCCAACTTTACCAGCAGACTATTTACTAAATCCAATAACCTGACATCATCTGTATCAATGCTATTTCCTTCACCAGCTAACAGATTTTTTACAGCAGATAACCTGTCATTGGTTTGGGAAATTCTCCAAGATTCATCTAAGTTTACTGCAAAATCAAACAGCGATCGCTCTCCTAAATGCTGTCTTACCCTAACAGCTACACTATCATTACTTACCAAAAATTCCTTAATAGTATCTAATTGAAAATTACCTAATATTTCGTCATGTCCCCACGTTTCTAGCCAGTCTCCTTCCACATCTTCAACGTAAATATTGACAAAATCAACCCCATAAGTTAGCCAGTTCTGCTGCATTTGTCGTGCTGTTGCTAAAGCTTCAGCAAATGTATCTACTTGATTGTTGCAGTGAGTTTCTCTTTTGTTAGCCATAAAAGCTCTAATTAGCACGTAAGTATATAGGCTAGAAACAAATCTGAAATATGAAATTCCTGAAAATTCAAGAAAATTTTAAATATTTGCCACCAGAAAGGTAATCACTGTTATACAGGGCCACGTTGACTAGCTGGTTGACAAAATTAGCATCCTTGGGATTGTAACTTAAGAACAGCCCCCTCTCGATTTCCCACGATCGCAGTGTATTTTGCCAAGCTTCGTACTTTTGCTGATTTAGTTCTTCACTAACACTGGTAATTTGAATGCACAGTGGTTCATTGTTACGACTAACAATTAAATCTGTTGCCATTGAAAGGTCGGCTATATAACGCTGCCAAAAACTACCTTCTCGCTGAACAATATCTTGAGCTATTGATCTAATAATATCATCATCTACTTGATTAAATTCGCCTGCCATCAATTTTTGCTTCCAAATATAAAACTTGGAGTCACTTGCATTAAACCATCTGGGAAATAGATAACCATACCAATATCTCTCAATCGGTGTCATCAGATCGAACTTTGCTTTTTGTTCTTCTTCTGAAGGTAAGGATTTGATTATCAGCCAAATTGTCGAATCCGTAATTACCTCTAGCAGAAAGGCAGTGACAAAGGGTTTTGCTGTCAGGGAACCTGGCTTGATGTGTTTTACCCAACGATTGATTTCATCTAATCTTCTCGCTAAATTATGATCTATCGAGGAGGCTTGGAGGGTAAGGGACTTTAGCTGATCCTTAATTTCTTTTGCTTGCAAACGATGCCCTACTTTCAGAAGATTACGCTTTTTTTACACACTGATAACTAGATTTTAACTTGAAAGTGTCTTTAGTTAATTTCCTGATGTCATTAAATATTCTCTACGTCGATGCCCTGTGTACGTAAAACCTCCCGCAGTCGAGCAATTTCTTGCTCTGCTCGTTGGGCGCGTTCTTCTGCCTGTTCGGCACGTAAACGTTCAAGTTCCGCCAATTCTTCTGATGATAGTATCAATTGATTTTCAGTAGTGAAAAATCTTAATTTACCTTCATAAACTCCCAAATAAAGTTCTAACTGCTGACTCCAGAAACGTCCATCAGTAGTTACTTGGATTTCTTGATACTTGCCATCAACTAGATGAAACCCTTGAAGTTCCATTGTTACAGGGTCAAACCAGAAATAATCTGGTGTACGGAAGGTATCTTGAAAAACTTGTTTTTTAAACTTTTATCAACTGCTGTCGTTGAACTTGACAAAATTTCCACAATCAGGTTTGGATATTTGCCGTCTTCTTGCCAAACTACCCAACTATTACGATCTTTTTTCTCGGTTCCCAAAACTACAAAAAAGTCTGGGCCGCGAAAATATTCTGATTTTTTCTGGTTAGGACTGTAGTAAATCGTCAAATTGCCAGAAGCATAGAAATCTTGCCTATCTCGCCACCACAATTTGAGGATGCGAATCAGCAAATCGATTTGGTCGCGGTGTAAGTCACTTTCCAAGGGTGGTTCGTCACTCAGTATATCGCCAGAAGGAAAAATAACTTCGTCTTCTGAAATACCATCAGAGATAATTTCTAGGGTAGCAGGTTCAGACATCAGCGATCGCCCCGCAATTATACGTTCATTTTACTGAAAATTCGGTAACTTGCAGATGCTTTTAAGAACTTGTAACGACTTAATTGCACCGGGAGATTCATTCAGATTTAATAATGGCATTAACTGATAAGTTGGCTGTTCGTCACGTCTTAAATAAACAAATTGATAACGCAGTCCGTTAGTTACTAAACCCCAAACTGATGTTTGTTCATTTAAACTTTTAAAAGCATACAGCACTTCCCGGTGTTATGAGGTACAATAGCAACAATTAGTAAACCAGTTTTTTAAATGTTGAGGATTCATTAAGTCGAGTGCAACTGAGATTACTGTATCAACCATTTCTGTTGTAGTTGGAGCAAAACTGCGTAA